>DATENL010000296.1:0-2029 GCA_035275105.1 Thermoleophilaceae bacterium | reverse complement strand
CCAGCGCGGTCATGCACGGCGCGCCCGTGTAGCCCGCCGCGCCGCCCGCGATCACCACCGTCCCCGAGCTGAACTTCGACCCGTCGCGCGCGCGGTGCGGCACGAGGTCGACGACCCGGCCGGCGATCAGGCCGGCGCGCGAGCCGCCCGGCGCTCCGCGCGGGATGCCGATCTCGACCACCTCGACCCGCCCCGCGTGGAAGGTGCCGGGCGCGACGTGCAGGCCGATCTTCGAGCCGTGGAAGGTCGCGGTGACCTCCGCGCGCACGGCGTCGCCCTCGACCTCGCCGGTCGACGCGTTCACGCCCGAGGGGACGTCGCACGCCACGACCGGGGCGTCGACCTCGTTGATCGCGGCGATCGCACCCCTGACCGGCTCGCGCGGCTCGCCCTCGAACCCGGTACCGAGCATCGCGTCGACCACGGCGCCCGAGCCGCGCAGCCGGGCGGCCTCGAACGGCTCCGGAGCGTCGCCCGGCAGGCGGTCGAGGTTGACCTTCGCGTCCCCGCGCAGCTCACCGAGGTCGCCGAGCGCGAGCACGTCCACCTCGAAGCCGTCCTCTCGCAGCAACCGGGCAACCACCAACCCGTCGCCGCCGTTGTTGCCCTTTCCCACGACGACTCGGATGGGACCGGGCTGCGCGCTGGACGCCACGGCGCGGGCGAGGCCGATCCCCGCGCGCTCCATGAGATCGAGCGAGGGAACCCCCACCTCTTCGATTGCCCAAGCGTCCGCGGCACGCATCTCCTCTGCGGTGAACAGAGGCTCGACCCACCCGGGCAGGGGCATGACTACTCCACGGTGACGGTCTTCGCCAGGTTGCGCGGCTGGTCGATGTTGAGACCGCGCGCACGCGCCACCCGGTAGGCGAGCAGCTGGAGCGGGACGATCGCGAGGATCGGCTGGAGGAGCCAGTCGGTGCTCGGCACCCACATGACGGCCTCGGCGGTGTCCTCGACCTCGGTCGCCCCCTCCGTCGCCACGGCGATCACGTGCGCGCCGCGCGCGCGGACCTCGGCGACGTTCGAGAGCACCTTGTCGAGCACCGGCGCGTCGGTCGCGACCGTGACCACCGGCGTCCGCTCCGACAGGAGCGCGATCGGCCCGTGCTTCATCTCCCCGGCCGCGTACGCGTCCGCGGGGATGTAGGAGATCTCCTTGAGCTTGAGCGCCGCCTCGAGGCAGACCGGCAGGCCGACGTGCCGGCCGAGGTAGAGGCAGAACTCGGTGTCCTTGAAGAACGCCTCCGCGATCGCCTCCGCGCGCTGGTCGGCGGGCTCGAGCAGCTCCGCGATCCGATGCGGTATCCCGCGCAGGTCCTCGACCAGCTCGGCCAGCCGGTCGGCCGGCATCGTCCCGCGGACCTCGCCGAGCTTCAGCCCGAGCATGTAGAGGCAGGCGGCCTGGGCGACGAACGTCTTGGTGGCCGCCACGCTCACCTCGATGCCCGCGCGCGTGAACAGCACGCCGTCGGCGTCGCGCGTGGCCTGGCTGCCCATCACGTTCGTCAGCGCGAGCACCTTGGCGCCGCGCGAGCGCGCCAGGCGCATCGCCGCGAGCGTGTCCGCCGTCTCGCCCGACTGGGTGATCCCGATGACCAGGTCGCTCTCGTCCACGACCGGGTTGCGGTAGCGGTACTCGGAGGCGATGTCCATCTCGACGGGGATCCGGCCCCACTCCTCGATCGCGTAGCGGCCAACGAGGCCCGCGTGGTACGAGGTCCCGCAGGCGACGATCACGATCCGGCGCAGCTTGCGCAGCTCGTCGTCGCTCACGCCGATGTCGCCGAGCTCCACGCGCCCGTCCACCAGGCGGTCGGCGACCGTCTCGGCCACCGCGTCGGGCTGCTCGTGGATCTCCTTGAGCATGTACGTCTCGAAGCCGGCCTTCTCGGCGGCCTCGTCGTCCCAGTCGATCACGTTGGCCTCGCGCTCGAGCACCTTGCCGGTGGGGGCGTCGAGGAACTCCGCCCCCTCCGGTCGGATCGCCACGATCTCGTCGTCGCCCACGAGCTGAACGCAGCGGGTC
>DATENL010000295.1:0-11579 GCA_035275105.1 Thermoleophilaceae bacterium | reverse complement strand
CCTGGTCGGTCCGCGCGAGCCGGTCGCGCACGGCCGCCACGGCGTCGTCGGGCAGCTCGCGTGCGAAGACGCCCGACGCCACCGGCTCGCCGTCGGCCGACAGCACCAGCGCGGCGCCGCCGATGGTCGTGGCGATCGCGCGCACCAGCTCCTCGAGCCCGCGCTCGTCGAGCAGCAGCCGCTCCAGCCGGCGGTGCGTGGCACTCGCGCGCTGGAGAGCCTCGTACTGCCGGTTCACCAGCTGCGTAAAGGCCCGCTCGGTGATCGCGATGAACGGCAGCTCGTACGGGACCTCGAAGACCGGGAAGCCGAGCTTGTCGGCCTCGGCCACCAGCGCCTTCGGCACCTCCTGGTGGTCGAAGCCGGTTCCGAACCCGAGGCCGGCGAGGTGGTGCTCGGACAGGCGGCGGACGAGCTCGCGCTGCCGGGCGACGGACCGCAGCTGGATCCCGGTCGTGAGGATCAGCTCACCGCCGGAGAGCCACGGCGTCGGGTCGAGCAGCTCGGTGCTGTGGACCCAGCGGACCGGGGCGTCGGCCGACTCGCGGCCGGCCACGAGCTCGAGGCCCATCTCGGCGGCGAGGGTGCCGACGGTCAGCACGGCGTCTCCTAGCGTGGATCGCGGCGTGCTCGCCGGGGTCCGCCGCCGCGGCTCACAACCCGCTCGTACGCCTCTGTCAGGACGTCGCGGAGGATCGTCTCGATCTCCTGGAACTGCTCGGTGTCGGCCACGAGCGGCGGCGAGAGCTGGATCACGGGGTCGCCGCGGTCGTCGGCGCGGCAGATCAGCCCGCGCCGGTAGAGCTCGCCCGACAGGAAGCCGCGCAGGAGGTCCTCCGACTCCTGGTCGTCGAACGACTCCCTCGTCTCCTTGTCCTTGACGAGCTCCAGCGCCTGGAAGAAGCCCGCGCCGCGCACGTCGCCGACGATCGGCAGCTCGCGCAGGCCCTCGAGCATCGCGCGGAACTCGGGCTCCTTCTCGCGCACGTGCCCGCACAGGTCCTCGCGCTCGAAGATCTCGATGTTCTTCAGCGCCGCGGCCGCGGCCACCGGGTGACCGGCGAACGTGAACCCGTGCGCGAACATCGCGGTGCCGTGCATGAACGGCTCGGCGATCTTGTCCGACACGATCACCGCGCCCATCGGCGCGTACGCGGAAGTGAGCCCCTTCGCCGTCGTGATCAGGTCGGGGGCGTAGTCGTAGCGCTGGGCGCCGAACCAGTGCCCCAGCCGGCCCCAGGAGCAGATGACCTCGTCCGAGATCAGCAGCACGCCGTGGCGGTCGCAGATCTCGCGCACGCGCTGGAAGTAGCCGTCCTGGGGCGTGAAGCAGCCGCCGGCGTTCTGGACCGGCTCGAGGATCACGGCGCCGACGGTCTCGGGCCCCTCGAACTCGATCCGCTCCTCGATCGCGTCGGCCGCCCAAAGCGGGTCGCGATCCTCCGGCCAGTGGTACGAGTTCGTGTTCGGCACGTGGCAGCCGCCCGGGGCGAGCGGCTCGAACTGCGTCCGCAGGCCGGTGATGCCGGTGGCCGCGAGCGCGCCCAGCGACGTGCCGTGGTAGGCGATCTCGCGCGCGATGATCTTCGTGCGCGTCGGCTCGCCGTTGATCCGGTGCCAGTTGCGGACGAGCTTCCAGGCCGACTCGACGGCCTCCGAGCCGCCCGAGGTGAAGAACACGCGGTCGAGACCCTCCGGCGCCAGCGACGCGATCTTCGCCGCGAGCTCGATCGCGCGCGGGTGCGCGTAGCTCCAGGTCGTGTAGAAGCCGAGCTCGCCCGCCTGCTCCGCCATCGCCTCGCCGATCTCGGCGCGGCCGTGGCCCGCGTTCACGCAGAACAGCGCCGACAGCCCGTCGAGATAGCGCTTGCCGTGCTCGTCGTAGACGTAGCACCCCTCCCCGCGCACGACGATCGGGACGTCCTGGTCCTCATACGCCCCCATGCGGGTGAAGTGCATCCAGAGATGGCGCTTCGCCAGCTCCTGCAGCTCGCTGCCGCTGCCGGCCGGAGCCGCGTCCGAGAACTCGAGCCTGGTAGTCGCCATTCGCTCTCCTCGCTGCGTCTGCTGGACGGGGAGTACAACGGTATCCACACGAAGGAGGAGGGGCAAGGCAGCGATAAGTGAAAGGCGTGCCCTGGGGGTTGTACAGGATGGACAATGCCGTCCCCTTCTTTTCTGCCTTCCGCCCCTTGCGGGTGACCCGCGCGGGCCATACCGTCCGCTGCGCGGTGCACCAGACTGCACAGAAGGAGACCCCGAGCGTTCGCCTCGAGGGCGTGACCAAGCGCTTCGGCGACGTCGAGGCGGTGCGCGACCTGTCGCTCGACCTCGCCCCGAGCGAGTTCTTCACGCTGCTCGGTCCGAGCGGGTGCGGCAAGACCACGACGCTGCGGATGGTCGCCGGCTTCGAGGAGCCGAGCGAGGGCCGGGTCCTGCTCGACGGGGCCGACGTGACAGGTCTCCCGGCGTTCAAGCGGTCCACCAACACCGTCTTCCAGAGCTACGCGCTCTTCCCACACCTGTCCGTGGAGGACAACGTCGCGTTTGGCCTGCGGCGCCGGAAGGTGCCGAAGGGCGAGGTCGCGACGCGGGTGTCCGAGGAGATCGAGCGGGTGGGCCTGAGCGCCGAGGCGAAGCGCAAGCCGGCGCAGCTCTCGGGCGGCCAGCAGCAGCGCGTCGCACTGGCGCGCGCGCTCGTCAACAGGCCGGCCGTCCTCCTCCTCGACGAGCCGCTCGGCGCGCTCGACCTAAAGCTCCGCAAGCAGCTCCAGGTCGAGCTCAAGCGGATCCAGCGCGACGTGGGCATCACGTTCCTGTACGTCACGCACGACCAGGAGGAGGCGCTCACGATGTCGGACCGGATCGGCGTGATGAACCGCGGGGTAATTGAGCAGATCGACGGCCCCGAGGCCGTCTACGAGCACCCGCGCACGACATTCGTGGCCGGCTTCATCGGCGTGTCGAACCTGATGCCCGGCCAGGTCACGCGCGCGAACGGCGCGAGCGCCGAGCTGCGGCTGGACTCGGGCGTGACCGTGCGCACCGAGTCGGCAGGCGCCGCGACCGGCGAGCGCGTGCACGCGGTCGTCAGGCCGGAGAAGCTTCAGCTGCGGGCGGCGGACGAGCCGGCGCCCGCGGGCCGGCCCTCGGTGGAGGGCCAGATCGAGAGCACGCTGTACCTGGGCACCGCGACGCAGGTCGTGGTCCGCCTGAAGGACGGCACCGCGATGACGGTCCTCGTCCCGAACTCGGACGACGCGGAGCGGCAGCGGCTGCCCGGCGCCGGCGCGCAGGTGCGCCTCGCGTGGGCCGACGAGCACATCCACATGGTGAGAGAGCCAGAGGGAGGAGACCCCAAGTGACCCAGCCATCCCAGTCCGCCTTCGAACGTCGCCTGGACGAGCTCATGCGGGATCCGCTGACGCGGCGGACGCTGGTGCGCCGCGGCGCCGCGGGCGCGCTGTCGGTAAGCGCGATGGCCTACCTGGCCGCGTGCGGCGACTCGGGGCTCGAGCCGCGCAAGGCCAGCACGCAGGTCGTCAAGAAGGCCCCCATCTCCAAGGAGCTCGTGTTCTCCAACTGGCCGGACTACATCGACGTCGAGGGCAAGAAGCACCCGACTCTCGACCAGTTCGAGAAGAAGTACGGCACGCACGTGAAGTACATCGAGGACGTCAACGACAACAACGAGTTCTTCGGCAAGGTCAACCAGCAGTACGCGAGCGGCACCTCCGGCGGCCGCGACCTCCACGTCGTCACCGACTGGCTGTGCGAGCGGATGAAGCGGCTCGGCTACGTGCAGAAGCTCGACAAGACCGCGATGCCGAACGTCGTCAACAACATCGACCCGGCGGTCGCGCACCCCGACTTCGACCCGAACCGCGAGTACAGCGTGCCCTGGCAGTCGGGGCAGGTGATCCTGATCTGGCGCAAGGACAAGACGGGCGGCCCCCTGACCAGCATCAACGACCTATTCGACCCGAAGTTCAAGGGCAAGGTCACGATGCTCTCCGAGATGCGCGACACCGTAGGGTCGATACTGCTCGCCGATGGCGTCAAGCCGGAGGACGCGACGCTCGACCAGGTGATGACGGCGATCGACAAGGTCGCGAAGGCGTCGAAGGACGGTCAGATCCGCAGGTTCACCGGCAACGAGTACATCAAGGAGCTGCCGGCCGGCGACTCCCACGCGATCCTGGGCTGGTCGGGCGACGCCGTGCAGCTCACGGCGGACAGCAAGAACATCGGCTACGCGCAGCCCAAGGAGGGGTTCATGATCTTCACCGACTCGATGCAGATTCCCGTCGGGGCCCCGCACGCTTACACGGCGCAGAAGCTGATGGACTTCGTGTACGACCCGGAGATCCAGGCGCAGATCACGGACTACGTGAACTACGTGCCCCCGGTGAAGGGCGCGCGCGAGGTGCTCAAGACGAAGGATCCCGAGGTCGCGAGCAACGAGCTCGTGTTCCCCGACCTCGCGAACGCGCACAACTTCAAGACGTTCTCCCCCAAGGAGCAATCGGAGATCGACAACGCCTTCCAGAAGGCGATCGGCGCGTAGGGATCCAGGGTTGGCCGCGCTGCTTCGACGCCGGCAGGGGGCGCTGCCCTACCTCCTGCTGGCGCCGGGCATCGCGTGGCTGATCTTCTTCTTCGCCGTACCGCTGTACTACCTCGCGAAGCTCTCGCTGAACGAGGGCTCGATCGACACCGGGTTCCACTTCACCTGGCACTTCCAGACGTACTCGGACGCGCTTTCGAAGTACTCCGACCAGTTCATTCGATCGTTCGAGTACGCGGGCGCCGCGACGCTGCTGGCGCTGGTCATCGGGTATCCGCTCGCGTACGCGATCGCGTTTCGCGGCGGTCGCTGGCGCAACGCGCTCCTGCTCGCCGTGATCCTGCCGTTCTTCATCACCTACCTCGTGCGCACCCTGTCCTGGGAAACGATCCTCGCCGACGACGGGTGGGTGGTGAGCGTGCTCCAGAGCGTGGGGATCCTGGGGCCGGACGGCCGACTCCTGGCGACGACGACGGCCGTGATCGCGGGCATCACCTACAACTTCCTGCCGTTCATGATCCTGCCGCTCTACGCGAGCCTGGAGCGGATCGACAAGCGGCTGCACGAGGCGGCGTACGACCTCTACGGGCGCCGGCGCGACGTGTTCATGCGCGTGACGCTGCCGCTGTCGTTGCCGGGCGTCGTGGCCGGTGTGCTGCTCACGTTCATTCCCGCGGCGGGCGACTTCGTGAACGCGGAGCTGCTCGGCACGCCGCGGCAGGCGATGATCGGGAACGTGATCCAGAGTCGCTACCTCGAGGTCACCGACTACCCCGAGGCCGCGGCGCTCTCCTTCCTGTTGATGATCGCGATCCTCGTGCTGGTCCTCGCGTACGCGCGCTTCGCCGGCACCGAGCAGCTCACCGGCGCGGAGGCGGAACCGTGAGCCGGCGGATCGGGCGCGGCGTCCTCCACCACTCGCTCAACGTGTACGCGGCACTCGTGCTCGTGTACCTGATGGTGCCGATCGCGATCATCCTGCTGTTCTCGTTCAACGAGCCGCAGGGCAAGTTCAACTTCACCTGGCACGGCTTCACGCTCGAGAACTGGCAGGACCCGTTCGGTGTGCCCGGGCTGCTCGAAGCGATGCGGAGCAGCGCGGAGATCGCACTGATCTCGACGATCATCGCCACCACGCTCGGCACGTTCATGGCGCTCGCGCTGGTGCGCTACGAGTTCCGCGGTCGGGCGCCGATCAACTTCTTCATCTTCCTGCCGCTGGCGACGCCCGAGGTTGTGATGGGCGCCTCGCTGCTGTCCCTGTTCCTCACGATCGGGTTCGCCACCGGCTTCACGACGATCGTGATCGCGCACGTGATGTTCAACATCTCGTTCGTCGTCGTGACGGTGCGCTCGCGGCTGATCGGCTTCGACCGCTCGCTCGAGGAGGCCGCGCAGGACCTGGGCGCGAACAGCTTTCAGACGTTCACGCGCGTGACGCTGCCGCTGATCATGCCCGGCGTGCTCGCGGCCGCGCTGCTCTCGTTCGCCCTCTCGATCGACGACTTCGTGATCACCAACTTCAACTCGGGCTCGACGGTCACCTACCCCCTGTACATCTGGGGCGCCGCGCGGGTCTCGCTGCCGCCGCAGATCAACGTGATGGCGGCGATGATCTTCGTGCTGACCGTGGCGGTGATGCTGTTCACCGTCTGGCAGCAGCGGCGCGCGGAGCGGCTGGCCGCGGTGCGACCGGAGCCCGCCGGAGCGTAAGCCGTGCAACAAGTGGCCTGGCCCCTGTTGCGTCTGCAACAGGGGCCAGGCCACCTGTTGCACGCCGCCCGCTAGCCTCGCCGCCAATGGGCACCTTCGACCGCATCGCCGATCTGCCGGTCGCCATCGACGGCTACTCGCTCGAGGGCCTCGAGCGCGACGTGTCGAGCGACTTCACGCGCCTGTCCACCGTCATCCGGATGCACGGCGGCGGCGAGGAGGGGCTGGGGGAGGACGTGACCTACGACGCCCTCGATCACGTGGCGCTCCAGGACGCGGGGGCGGTGCACGACCTCACGAGCGCCACCACCATGGGCGAGCTGTGCGAGCTGGTCGAGGCGCTCGACCTGTTCCCGGCCGAGCCCGTGCGCGACGTGTCGCGGCTGTACCGGATCTGGGCCTTCGAGAGCGCGGCGCTGGACCTCGCGCTGCGGCAGGCGGGCGCGTCTCTCGCCTCGCACCTCGGGCGCGAGGCCCGGCCCGTGACGTTCGTCGTGTCGCTGCGCCTGGGCGACCCGCCGACGATCGACCCCGTCCGGCGCCGCCTCGAGAGCTACCCGTCGCTGCGGTTCAAGCTCGACCCGGTGAGCGCGTGGAGCGACGAGCTGATCGCGGAGCTCGTCGCGACCGGGGCGGTCGACTCGGTCGACTTCAAGGGCTTCTATCGCGGCACCGTGGTCGACCAGCCGCCGGATCCCGACCTGTACTCGCGCGTCGTGCAGGCGTTCCCGGACGCGTGGATCGAGGACCCCGCGCTGGAGGACGGGACCGGGGAGGTCCTCGAGCCGCACCACGATCGGATCACCTGGGACGCGCCGATCCACTCGATCGCCGACATCGAGGCGCTCCCGTTCCAACCGCGGATGGTCAACATCAAGCCGTCGCGGTTCGGTCGCCTGCGCGAGCTGTTCGACGGCTACGACTACTGCGACGAGCACGGCATCGGGGCGTACGGCGGCGGCCAGTTCGAGCTGGGCGTCGGGCGCGGCCACATCCAGTACCTGGCCTCGCTGTTCCACCCCGACACGCCCAACGACGTAGCCCCGTCGGACTTCAACCTGCCGGAACCCCCGCCGGGGCTACCGACGAGCCCCCTCCAGCCCCAAATCCAGCCAACCGGCTTCAGCTGGGGCTAGCCACCCACGCCGATCGGGCGGGTGGCGGGGAGCCGGACCGTGCGCGCCGAGCGAAGCGAGGTGTGTGCGGGACGCGAACCGACAGGACCCGCCCGCAGCAGCGCTGGTAGCTTGCCGTTCGTGCCCACCGACCGCTTCGTCGCCGCGCTCAACGAGCAGATAGCAAACGAGCTCGCCGCGTCGCAGCAGTACATCGCGATAGCCGTGGCGTACGACGCCCAGACGCTGCCGCGGCTGGCGGCGTTCTTCTACCAGCAGTCGCTGGAGGAGCGCAACCACGCGATGATGATGGTGCGCTACCTGCTGGACGTGGACGCTCGGGTGGAGATCCCGGGCGTGGACGCGCCGCAACTGGAGTTCGTCGACTGCGTCGCGCCGGTCTCGCTCGCGCTCGAGCAGGAGCGCAGGGTCGGTGACGAGATCTTCAACCTGATGAAGGTCGCGCGCGAGGACGGCGACTACGCCAGCGAGCAGTTCATCCAGTGGTTCGTGAAGGAGCAGGTGGAGGAGGTCGCGTCGATGTCGTCGCTGCACGACGTCGTCGAGCGCGCCAAGGAGCAGCCGCTTTTGGCCGAGGACTACCTCGCCCGCGAGAGCGGCGACGGCGCCGGGCGAGGCGACCCGACCGCGCCACCGGTGGCCGGCGGCGCGCTCTAGCCCTCCGGCCGCACCTCGATCGTCAGCACGCGGCGACGCGTGGGCTTGCCGCGGAAGACGCGCTGGAACACGAGCGTCTGGCGCCCCACGGTCGTCGCCTTGAACCGGTAGCGGCGCTTGCCGGACTGGCCCGCGCGGTTGTCGTCCGGGTAGATGGTCTCCGTCTTGACGAGGTCCACCTTCGTGGGCTCGAAGTCGAACGGCACCAGCTGCCAGTCATAGCCGACGCTGGCGTTCACGCGGAGCTCGATGACGAACTCGTCGCCCTTCGTCACGCCGATCGTCCCACGCGGGTTCTCGAAGATCGTCGGCCCGCCGACCCCGCACCCGCCGCCCAGGAGCAGCACGACGGCGAGCGCCAGCGCGACGGGAACCCTCATGGGCTCAGAGGGCGAGCGCCAGCGGCTGCTCGAGCAGCTCGCGCACACGAGCGAGGAACTCCGCCCCGTCGGCTCCGTAGAGGATGCGGTGGTCGCACACCAGCGACAGCGTCATCGAGTCGCGTGCGACGACGCGGCCGCCCTCGTCGACGGCGGGCCGCTTCTTGAGCGCGCCGACCGTCAGCAGCGCCGCCTGGGGCGGGTTGATGACGGCGGAGAACGAGTCCACGCCGTACATGCCGAGGTTCGACACGGTGAAAGTGCCGCCCGACAGCTCGGGTGGCGTGATCTTGCCGTCGCGAACCTTCTCGATCAGCTCGCGTGCCTGGCGCGCGATCTCGCCGAGCGACTTCTTGTCGGCGTCGTGGATCGTCGGCACCACCAGCGTGTCCTGCGCCGCGACAGCGACGCCCACGTTCACCGCCGAGTAGAGCTCGAACTGGCCGTCGCGGTAGGCGCCGTTCACGCGCGGGTTCTCGCGGAGCGCGTTGGCGCACGCCTTCACGACCATGTCGTTGAACGACGGCGCCGGGTCCTCGACCTCCTTGAGCCGCTTTCGCAGCTCCACGCAGAGGCTCATGTCGATCTCCATGTGGAGCGTGTAGTCGGGCGCGGTGGCCTTCGACTCGGCCATCCGGCGCGAGACGGTGCGCTGGAGCCGCGACAGCTCGTGCCGCTCGACCTCGCCCTTCGCGCCCGACTCGACAGCCTTGCGGTCCTCCTTCGGCGCCTGGGTCTCCGGCGGGGCCCCGTCGTCGGGCGCGCCGCCGTCCTCCGGCGCGCCGCCGTCCTCGCGCTCCTTGGTCTTGGTCCCGCCGCCCCGGGCCGCCGCCTCGACGTCCGCCTTGACGATCCGGCCGCCGGGACCGGACCCCTCGAGCTCGGCGAGCTCGACGCCCATGTCCTTGGCCATCCGCCGGGCGACCGGCGACGCCTTCACGCGATCGCCGTCGGCGCCGTTGTCGGAGCCGCCGAGAGCGCGCTTGGCGTCCTTGGCGTGCTCCTTGGCCTCCTCCGCCTTCTCCGTGGCCTTGGCCGCCGCGCCGTCACGGTCCCCGTCGCCGGCGTCCTGGTCCTCGGACGACGACTCCTCCTGCTCCTCGTCGCCTGAGTCCTCCTCCTCGGCGTCCTCGCCCGACTCCCCGGAGTCGCTCGACGGCTCCTCGCCCTCCTCGCCGATCCGGGCGATCACCTCGCCGAGCGCGACCGTGTCGCCCTCGTCGGCCACGATCTCGATGAGCGTCCCGCTCGTGTCGGCCTCGTACGTCATGTTGGCCTTGTCGGTCTCGATCTCGACGAGCGGCTCGCCGCGCTTCACCTCGCCGCCCTTGTCGACGAGCCACTTGAGGATCGTGCCCTCCTCCATCGAGTCGGAGAGCCGCGGCATCGTCACCTCCGTCGCCATCGCGGCATTGTCCCACGCGGGGGACGACGGAAAGACCGGCTCAGGACCCCGGGGCGGGGAACGGGGCCCAGCCGAGCGGCCCCAGGTCGTCGAGGGCGTTCATGGCCAGCCCGAGGTCCGAGAGCGTGAACAGCCGCCCGCGCACCACCAGGGAGCGCGACACGTAGCCCGTCTGGTCCCGCCAGCGATGGCCCGTCCGGCCCGCCTCGTCGATCCCGATCGCGCGCCCGACGTTGAAGCCGACGGCGCCGGTGAACGGCTCCCCCTTCTCGCTCCCGTCGTAGAGCGTGAGCGGCAGCACGGCGAGCTTCGCCGGCGTCCACCACAGGAAGCCGTGGTGGTCGTACTCGACCGCGCTGGACGCGCCCTCCCCCAGGTGGCGCTTGGCGAGCCGGCGCGGGTCGCTCGGGTCGGATACGTCGAACAGCGAGAGCTGCGCGCCGGTGGTCCGGCCGTCGTCGCCCGCGTCCTGGCCGACGCCCAGCAGCAGGTCCTCGCCCACCGGGTGGAGGTACGCCGAGTAGCCGGGCACCTCCAGCTCGCCCGCCACGCGCGGATTCGCCGGCGCCGAGAGGTCGAGCGTGTAGAGCGGATCGATCTGCCGGAACGTGACCACGTACCCGACGTCGCCGATGAAGCGCACCGCGTAGATGCGCTGGTCGACCCCGAGTCCGTCGACGCGGCCCACCTCGACGAGCCTCCCGTCGACCTCCCGGAGGACCGTGACCCGGCTCTCGCTCTGCTTGCGCACCGCGCCGTCCCACCAGAGCGGCTCGTCGGTGCTCGCCACCCGGAACGACCCGTCGTGATCGGACATCGACCACTGGCTCAGCAGCGAGCCCTGGACGCTGCCGCTGGCGTCGTAGCTCGTCTCGCCGGGCTTCGACGCGTCGAACTTGTGGAGGGCGGTGACGACCGAAGGCAGCAGCTCGTCGGCGGACTCCGGCGCCGGCAGCCAGCGCTGCGTCGCCACGTAGAGGTTCCGATTCGACCCGTACACGAGCTGGGCGTCGCTCAGGACGGAGTCGGAGTCGACGCCGGGCAGGCCCTTCTCCATGTCGATAGTCAGCACCGTCACCGAGTTCAGGCCCGAGAACGCGCGCGGCCGCCTGATGCTGCGGCAGCCGCCGAGGAGGACCCGCTTCCCGCGCTTCGCACCCGCCTTCCTGAGCCGCGCGGACGGCCGCCAGCCCGTCGCCTTGCCGCGCAGCTTCGGCTCCGCGATCGCGCGCGGCACCGAGGAGATCACGATCCGGGCGGTGGTCCCGTTCAGGCGCGCGGCCACGAAGAGCCCGTCGACGGTCTCGGTCCTGACGACCCGGAGGTGCGAGGGATCGCTGACGTCGACCTCGGTGAGGATCGTGGACGGCTCGTACACGTCGGGGTACGCGACCCCCGCGTTCGGGTCGTCCTCTATCGGCTGCGGGCCGATCGGCGTATCGACGTACCCGATCACGAGCACGCGGTCGCCCGCCACGAGCAGCTGGTTGTTCCAGGTTGAGAGCTCGAGCGTGTCGCGCAGGTGCGGGCCGCCGTCGCCCCCGGTCCCGATCGCCTGGAGCCCGCCGGCGGCCAGCGCGTAGACGATCGATCCCTGCGACTTGACGATGTCCGGCTCGTCGATGCCGGTCTCCTGCACGTTGGTGCCGGACGAGTCGGAGTCCTCGGGCGAGGCCGGGGCCCCGACCGCGTCGCCGCCGCCCGCGGCGGGGTCCGGCGCG
>DATENL010000294.1:0-2089 GCA_035275105.1 Thermoleophilaceae bacterium | reverse complement strand
CTACGGCTACACCGCCGGCGGCGGCCCGGTCGGAGTCGGGACCGCGACCGCGAAGTCGATGGTGCTCAACACCGTGATGGTCCACCTCGTCGGGATGCTCGGGACCCAGATCTTCTGGGGCGCGAATCCGAGGGCACCGATCGGAGGATGAAGATGCTCGAAGCCACCCCCACCAAGCTGCAACAAGGGGCCAGGCCACCTGTTGCGCAACAAGGGGCCAGGCCACCTGTTGCACCCACGCCGGGCCGCGCTCCCGCCGTCGACGAGCGCGCCGCTCGCCGGACGCTGCACGCGCAGATCGCGCGTCTCGAGACAGAGCTCGGCGACGCCCTCCTCACCACCTGGCCGCGTGCCGTCGTGGACGTCCGGGTCGGCGGCGGCAGTGGCCCGCGCCTCCAGACGCTGGCCGAGCTCGAGTCGCTGCGGGACCGGATGGCCGAGACGCTCACCGCCGCGCGGGCCGAGCTGGACGAGCGCGGGAGGGGCTGGCAGGAGGCACGGCGGACGCGCGAGGCGATGCTGCTCGATCCCGAGCGATACGCGCTGGTGCGCATTTCGAACGAGGACGTCGGGGAGCCCGGCTGCCGCGACTGGCACGTACGGCCGCGGTTCGGCCTGCTCGGGATGCTCATGCGCTGGTGGCGCGTGATCGTCTCGTCCGGCTGCCCATGACGTAGTAGCGTCCGCGGCGGTGTACGTGTCGCTGTCGCGGTTGAGGGTGGAGCGGGACCGCGCGGCCGAGCTGGTCCGCGCCTTCCGGCGGCGTGCGCATCTCGTTGACGACGCCGACGGCTTCGTGGACCTCCAGGTCTGGCAGTCGGACCGCGACCCATGCGAGATCGTCATGGTCAGCCGCTGGCGCGACCGCGGGGCGTTCAAGGAGTACATGCGAAGCGAGGCGCACCGGATCTCGCACGGTCGCATCGACCCCGCGCTCGACGACGCGATCGCGCTCGAGCGCCTCGAGCACATGCACACCTACGAGGTCGTCGCCGAGTGACGCGCCTCGAGCCGCCCAGCGGCGAGCCGCCGCCGGTCTCCGTGGAGGTCGCCGGCGGCGAGCCGGTCGACCTCGTCGCGCTGGCACGGGAGATCTGCCGCCGCTACCGCGCGGAGTACCCCGACGAGGCGGACCGCTACGGGGACGCGGGCATCGAGTGGTGCCTGCACGACAACCAGCACATCCTCAACTGGGCCGTCCTGTCGCGGGAGGGCCACGTCGACCTCGAGAGCGAGCTCGCCTGGCTCGCGCGGGTGCTCGCCGCGCGCGACTTCCCGCTCGAGCGTCTCGCACGCAACCTCGAGATCGCGGCCGACGTGGTGCGCGAGCGGCTGGGCGCCCATCGGGCCGTCGCGGACGACCTCGCGGCTGCCGCAAGATCGATTGCATCCTGAGGGGGAATAGCTCCGCCTGCTCCGGGTACCGCACTCTCCGAATGGCAGAGGTCGTGGAGCGCAATCTCGAGCTCGGTCCGACTGCGCCCGCGGCCGCGCGGCGCCTGGTTGGCGACATCACGCTCGACGCGGACGCGCGGGCGAAACTGGAGCTGATCCTGTCGGAGCTCGTGACGAACTCGGTGGTGCACGCCGGCGACGAGCGTGACGCCGAGCTCCGCGTGCGCCTGCGGCGGGAGAGCGAGCGGGTACGCGGCGAGGTCTGCGGCGACGGCCCCGAGTTCGAGTGGGCCCCGCACGACCCCGACCTCGAGGAGCCGGGCGGGCTGGGGCTGATGATCGTCGACCAGCTCAGCGAGCGCTGGGGGATCCACCACAACTCGCAGGTCTGTGTCTGGTTCGAGTGCTCTGACTGCGGGCCGGCCTAGCGATACCGGCTAGCCGCCGAGCGCCGCGGGCAGCTCGGTGCGCGAGTGGATGCCGAGCTTCCCGTATGCGTTGGCGAGGTGGGTCTCGACCGTCTTCTTCGTGACGAAGAGGGCCTGCGCGATCTCCGGGTTCGACAGACCCTCGGCCGCCATCGCCGCGACGCGCCGCTCGCTGGCGGTCAGCGACTCGACTCCCGTGATGCGCGCGCGGCGTGGCCGCCCGCCCGCCGCGCGCAGCTCCTGACGGGCGCGCTCGGCAAGCGGCG
>DATENL010000293.1:0-11601 GCA_035275105.1 Thermoleophilaceae bacterium | reverse complement strand
TCACTGGCGCCGAGGTGCGCGCACAGCAGGCACGAGACGCCGAGGCCGAGCGCGCGTCCGAGCTGAGGACCGTCGCCACGGCGCTCGGCCACGCGCCGGAGGCGGAGCACGCGGCTCCGCTCGCCGAGCCGCTCGACGACGAGCGCCGCGAGGAGCTCGCGGTTCGCGTCGACCGCCTCGCCCGCCGGCGCGAGCAGCTCGGCCCGGTCAACCCGCTCGCCGGCCAGGAGTACGAGGACGCGGTCGCCCACGTCGAGGAGCTCGAGACCCAGCGCTCCGACCTCGAGGCCGCGCTCACCGAGCTCGAGGGCCTGATCCGCGAGACCGACAGGCGGATCCGGGAGAGCTTCGAGCAGACGTTCGAGGCCGCCGCACGCAACTTCGAGGACGTCGTCGCGCACCTGTTCCCGGGCGGTCGCGGGCGCCTCCGCCTCGTGCAGCCCGACGCGCCGCGGCGCGTGCTGGGCGGCGAGGAGGCGGCCGCGGAGGACGACGCGCCCGCGGCTCCCGAGGCGGACGCCGAGGCGGCGCCGGAGCCGGACGACCCCGGGGTCGAGATCGAGGTCACGCCGGCGGGCAAGGCCACCAAGCGGCTGTCGCTGATGTCGGGCGGCGAGAAGTCCCTGGTGGCGCTCGCGTTCCTGTTCGCGGTCTTCCTCGCCCGTCCGTGCCCCTTCTACATCCTGGACGAGGTCGAGGCGGCGCTGGACGACGCCAACATCGATCGCTTCCTACAGCTCGTCCGCCGCTTCTCGGATCGCGCCCAGTTCATCGTCGTCACCCACCAGAAGCGGACGATGGACGCCGCCGACTGCCTCTACGGCGTGAGCATGCAGGGCGACGGCGTCTCGAAGGTCATCTCCCGCCGCCTCCCGCGCGAGCGCGACGACGAGGACCGTCAGCGCCGCTTCGAGCCGGCGGCGGACGACGCGCCGTCCGGCTCGGAGTCCGGGGCCGAAGCCGCCGCAGCGTAGAGTCCCCGGCATGACGCCGCAGCTGCCCGAGCTCGAGGGGGTCGAGCACCGCTACGAGCAGGTGGGCGAGTTGCGCATGCACTACGCCGAGGCAGGGGACCCGGCCGCGGACACGCTGCTGCTGGTCCACGGCTGGCCACAGAACTGGTGGGCCTGGCGCCGCCTGATCGGGCCGCTCGCAGAGCGCTTCCACGTGATCGCGCCGGACCTGCGCGGCCTCGGCTGGACGGACGCGGGTCCGGGCCCGTACGACAAGGGCACCCTCGCCCGCGACGTCGTGAACCTCATGGACGTGCTCGGCATCGAGCGCGCGCGCTGGCTGGGGCATGACTGGGGCGCGTTCGGCGGCTGGCACGTCGTGACCGAGTCGCCGGAGCGCTTCGAGCGCTTCATGCCGCTGTCGGTCCCACACCCGTGGCCGCCCGAGAAGAACGACCCCCGCCGCCTGCTGCGCGCGTGGTACCAGGTGGTGCTCGGTGCGCCGGGCCTGGGCCAGCTTGCGCACGGCCCGATCCACTTCCCGCGCAAGATCCTGGAGCGCGCGCGTGTGGCGGGTGAATGGGGTGACGACGAGCTCGACTTCTACGAGGAGCTGCTCCGGCGCGACGGCTACCGCGAGGCGTCGATGCTCTACTACCGCACGTTCGTGACGCGCGAGCTCCCCGCGCTCGCCCGCGGGCAGTTCGCGGACCGCCGCCTGACCGTGCCGACGCGGCTGGTGGTCGGCACGAAGGACCAGGTGGCGCAGATGGGCGACGAGTACCGAAACCACGCCGACGACATGGAGATCGTGAAGGTCGAGGGCGCCGGCCACTGGCTGCCCGAGGAGAAGCCGGACGCCGTGCTCGAGATCGCGCTCGCGTTCCTCCCCTGATGGCGCGCGACTGGCGCGAGCTGTTCGTGACGGGCGAGGACGCGCCCGCCGCCGCGGGCGAGCCGGAGCCCGAGAGGCGCCGCGGCCTGTTCGCGCGACTGCGCGAGAACATGGCCAAGTCGCGCCAGGCGCTCGGCGCCGAGCTCCAGTCGACTGTCTTCCAGACGCTGGACGACGAAGCCTGGGAGCGGCTCGAGGAGACGCTGATCTACGCCGACGTGGGAGCGTCGACGACCGCTCGGATCGTGGAGCGCCTCGAGACCGAGGCCGGCGCGGGCGACCTGACGGGGGGCGAGCAGCTCACCCGCCGGCTCACCGAGCTGCTCGCGGAGGCGGCGCGCACCGGCGAGGACACGATCGACCTCACGAGACGCCCGACCGTGATCCTCATGGTCGGCGTGAACGGGACCGGCAAGACCACGACGATCGGCAAGGTCGCGTGGCACCTGTCCCAGGAGCTGGGGAAGTCCGTGCTGCTCGCGGCGGGCGACACCTTCCGCGCGGCGGCCGTCGAGCAGCTCGTGGCCTGGGGCGAGCGGGCCGGCTGCGACGTGATCCGCGCGAAGGAGGGCTCGGATCCCGGGGCCGTCGCCTACGACGCCGTCGAGGCGGCCCGCGCGCGCGGGCACGACGTGGTGATCGTGGACACGGCGGGCCGCCTCCACACGCAGGAGCACCTGATGGAGGAGCTCGCGAAGGTGCGACGCGTGATCGAGCGCCAGCTCCCCGGGGCGCCGCACGAGACGCTGCTCACGATCGACGCGACGACCGGCCAGAACGGCCTGCGCCAGGCGCTCCTGTTCCGGGAGGCCGTCGAGGTGACCGGCATAGTGCTCACGAAGCTGGACGGCACGGCGAAGGGCGGCATCGCGCTCGCGATCGCCCAGGAGCTCGGCGTCCCGGTCAAGCTGATCGGGATCGGCGAGGCGCTCGAGGACCTGCGGCCGTTCGACCCCGACGACTTCGCCCGCGCGCTGCTGGAGGCGTGACGCCCGGCGACGGCACCCGCGCCGTGCACGCCGGCCTGCCGCCGCCGCGCCAGGGGGCGCCGCTGCTGCCGGGCCCGACGTTCGCCTCGTACTACCACCTGGAGGGCGACCCCGAGGGCGCGGATTACGTCTACGGCCGCTACGGCAACCCGAGCTGGACCCACTACGAGCGCGCGCTGGGCGAGCTCGAGGGGGGCGCCGCCGTCGTGTTCGCCTCGGGCATGGCCGCGGCGAGCGCCGTGCTGCTGCCGCTCCTGCGCGCCGGCGACGTGCTCGTCGCGCCCGCCGACGGCTACCCGGCGGTGCGGACGCTCGCCACCGGCCAGCTGGCCGACTGCGGCGTGGAGGTCAGGCTCGTGCCGGCCGCGGAGGAGCCGTCCGACGAGGTGCTGCGGGGAGCGACGCTCGTCTGGGTCGAGACCCCGTCGAATCCCGGCCTCGAGTCGGTCGACGTCGCCGCGCTGGCCCGCCGCGCGCACGCGGCGGGCGCGCTCGTGGCTGTCGACAACACGCTCGCCACCCCGCTCGGCCAGCTGCCGCTCGCGCTGGGCGCCGACTTCAGCGTGTCGAGCGACTCGAAGCACCTGACCGGCCACGGCGACCTGATCCTCGGGCACGTCGCCGTGAGCGAGCCGGCGCGCGCGGACGCCCTGATCGCCTGGCGCACGCAGACCGGCGCCGTGCCCGGCCCGTTCGAGGCCTGGCTCGCCCACCGCTCCCTCGCGACGCTCGAGCTGCGGCTCGAGCGCCAGTGCTCGACGGCCCTGGCGCTCGCCGAGCGGCTGCTGTTCAGGCCCGACGCTGCCGGAGTGCGCTACCCCGGGCTCCCCGGCGACCCGGGCCACGACGTGGCGAGCAGGCAGATGCGCCGCTTCGGGACCGTCGTCTGCTTCACCCTCGACTCGCGCGAGCGGGCCGAGCGCTTCCTCGCGGCGTGTCGTCTCGTGGCCCAGGCTACGAGCTTCGGCAGCGTCCACTCGAGCGCCGAGCGGCGTGCGCGCTGGGGCGGCAACGAGGTTCCCGACGGCTTCATCCGGCTCAGCGTCGGCTGCGAGACGCCCGAGGACCTGCTCGCCGATGTCGAGCGGGCACTGGACCTGGCGGCCGGCTGAGCGGTCCCTATATACGATCCTCCCATGCCCGACTGGGTGATCTGGATGGTGGCGGCCGCCGTCCTGGCCGGCGGCGAGATGCTCACGCTGACGCTGTTCCTCGGGCCACTCGCGCTGGCCGCCGTGCTCGCCGCGCTGGTGGCGCTCGCCGGCGGCTCGGTGGAGCTCCAGGTCGCCGCGTTCGTGGCCGGCGCGGTCGCGTCCTTGGCGATCGTCCGCCCGATCGCGCGGCGGCACCTTCGCGCGCCGCCCCACATTCGCACCGGCGCGGCCGCGCTCATCGGTCAGACCGCGACGGTGCTCGAGCGCGTCGACGACCAGCACGGCATGGTCAAGATCGGCGGCGAGGTCTGGACGGCCCGCGCCTACGACGAGGACCACGTGATCGAGCCGGGCGCCCGCGTGGAGGTCCTCAAGATCGACGGGGCAACTGCGCTGGTGGCCGAGTAGCCGGCTCCGCGACCACCACGTCCAGCTCCGCCCACACGCGCGTGCCCGCGCCGGCGTCGACGCCCCACCGATCCGCCAGGGCCTCGACGATGAAGAGCCCGCGGCCGGCCTCGGACTCCGGATCGGGGCTCGCCGCGCGCGGCTCGAACCCCTCGCCCGAGTCCGTGACCGCGAGCAGCACGACCTCGTCCCCGAGCCGCAGCTCGAGCCCGATCGCGCCGCCGTGGCCCGCGTGCTTGACGCTGTTCGTGACCATCTCCGTCGCGAGCAGCTTGAGCTCCTCGACAGTCTCCTGCGGGAGCGCGCCGGCGAGCTCCTCGATCGCCCGGCGAGCGAGCAGGGGGGCGTCGGCGCGGCTGCCGAGCGCGATCTGCACGCTGCGGTCGTCGCGCCGCGTGGTCCGCACCCGCGACTCGACGCCGATCACCAGCAGCGCGATGTCGTCGCGCGGCTCGTGCGCGGCGCCCTCGGTGACCGCGCGCTCGACCCGGCGCGCGATCTCCGGCGCCGGACAGCCCGCGGAGCCCCGGAGCAGCTCGGCCATGTCGTCGGGCGCGAGGATGAGCTCGGGGGCCCGTGCATCGGTGACGCCGTCGGTGTAGAGCACCAGGGCGTCGCCGGGACCCAGCTCGAGCGGGACGCTCGTCACCTTCGGGTCGGGCCAGAGGCCGAGGAGCAGGCCGGTGCCGCCGATCTCCTCGACGGCGCCGTCCGCGCGCACCAGGAGCGGCGGCGGGTGGCCGCCCGACGCGATCTCCGCGCGCACGCCCTCCTCGGTCGGCACCAGCCGCGCGAAGGCCGCCGAGCAGAAGCGGCCGTCGGTGCCGTTGCGGAGGATCGCCTCGTTCAGCAGCTCGAGCACGCGGTCGGGGCTCTGGTCGTGCATCGTGACCGCGCGAAGCGTGTAGCGGGCGAGGGCCGTGAGCGCCGCTGCCGACGGCCCCTTCCCGCAGACGTCCCCGATCGTGAGCGCCCACGATCCGTCGGCGAGCGCGAAGACGTCGTAGAAGTCGCCTCCCATCTCGATCCCGTGCCCCGCCGGCCGGAAGCACGCGGCGACCGCGACGCCGGGTATTTCGGGCAGCTCGGGCGGCAGCAGGCTGCGCTGGAGGGTCTGCGCGATGTCGCTGCGCTCGCGGTAGAGGCGCGCGTTGTCGATCGCCACCCCGCAGCGGCGCCCTAGCTCGAGGCCGAGCACGACGTCGTGCTCGTCGAGCGTCCGCCCCGACTCCGCGGTCACGAGAGCGAGGGCGCCGACGCTCCTGCCCTCGGGGCTGCGAAGCGGCACGATCACCACCGACCGCAGCCCGAGCGCCTCGACGGTCGCGCGGTACTCCGGCTCGAGCGCCCCGATCGCCTCGGCGGGGATCTCCTCCAGGAACTCGGGCTCGCCCGTCCGGATCACGCGTCCGAAGCCGCCCTCGTCCTCGATTCGGCTGGGCCAGCGGGCGGAGAGCTCGAACGCCAAGTCGGAGCGGACCGGATCCGCGTGCGCGGCCGCGACGCGGCGGATCGCGCCGTCCTCCTCGAGCAGGTCGATCGCGCACCAGTCCGCGATCCCGGGCACCGCCAGCCGCGTGACCGCCGCCAGCGTCTCGTCGACGTCCAGCGACGCGCCGAGGAGCGCGCCCGCCTCGGCGAGGAAGCGATCGTGCTGCTCGCGCCGCTTGCGGGCGCTGATGTCGCGGATGAAGCCCGTGAACAACGGCGGCCCGTCGAGCTCGATCCGGGTGATCGTCAGCTCGACCGGGAACTCCGCGCCGTCGGCCCGCATGCCGGTGATCTCGAGGCGCCTGCCCAGCACGTTCCGCTCGCCGGTCTCGAGGTACCGGCGCAGACCCTCGCGGTGGCTCTCGCGGAGCGCGGGCGGGATGATCAGCGCGGCCATCTCGCGGCCGACCACCTCGTCGGCGGCATACCCGAACGTGTGCTCCGCCGCGGCGTTGAACTCCACGACCCGTCCGCGGTGGTCCATCGTCACGATGCAGTCGAGCGACGCCTCGAGCATCGCCGCCTTTCGCGCCTCGCTCCGGCGGACGGCCTGCTCGGCGCGCGTCCGCTCCATCTGGAGCCCGAGCTGGTGGCCGATCGTCGTCATGAGATCGAGCAGATAGCGGTCGGGCTCGGCGACCTCCAGGGTGAAGAACTCGACGGCGCCGATCACGCCGCGGCTCGAGCGGATCGGGAACGCGAACGCGCCGTGCACGCCCGCGGCCGCCGCCACGTCGGCTCGCGGGAAGTTCGGATCGACGAGCACGTCACGCACCCAGGCCGGCTCGCCGGTCGCCCAGACGCGGCCCGGCAGGCCCTCGCCGCGGCCGAACGCGCTCGTGCGGCTGGTCTCCTCGAACGCCGGCGCGGCGGCGCCCGGGGCGCGCCAGCTTTCGACGCAGCGGATGCAGTGCGCCGCCGGGTCCACCTCCCACACGGCGCCCAGCCGCCAGCCGAGCGTCGCGCCGATCGACCCCAGGACGCGCTGCGCCCCGTCACTCGCCGTGGTCGCCTCGCTGAGAGCGCGCGCCACGGCGCTCTGGACCGCGAGGCGGTTGTCCTCCGGCTCGTGGCCGGTGGGGCTATCGGTCGTGCGGTCCATCGCGCGTTCCCCTGCGTCGACCGGGATTGTCCCACTTCCTGAGGTCGACCCTTCCAGATGGGCCGCCACCGGGTTATGCTGCCGGCCGTGTCCGCGGGTCTCGTAGTCCTTCTCGCCTTCGCGTTCCTCGTCTTCATCGTCCTGGCGCGCTCAATCAGGATCGTCCCGCAGGCGCGGGCCGGCGTCGTCGAGCGGCTCGGCCGCTACCAGCGGACGCTGAACCCGGGGCTGGCGCTGCTGGTCCCCTTCGTCGACCGCGTGCGCCCGCTGATCGACCTCCGCGAGCAGGTTGTCTCGTTCCCGCCGCAGCCGGTGATCACCGAGGACAACCTCGTGCTGGGCATCGACACGGTCGTCTACTTCCAGGTCAACGACCCGAAGGCGGCCAGCTACGAGATCGCCAACTACATCCAGGCGATCGAGCAGCTCGTCGTCACCACGCTCCGGAACGTGATCGGCGGCATGACCCTCGAGGACACGCTCACCTCGCGTGACCAGATCAACGCCGAGCTGCGCGTGGTGCTCGACGAGGCGACCGGCAAGTGGGGTATCCGCGTGAACCGCGTCGAGATCAAGTCGATCGACCCGCCGGGCTCGATCCAGGAGGCGATGGAGAAGCAGATGCGCGCCGAGCGCGATCGCCGCGCCGCGATCCTCCAGGCCGAGGGCTACAAGCAGTCCCAGATCCTCACCGCCGAGGGCGAGAAGCAGAGCGCGATCCTCCGCGCCGAGGGCCAGAAGGAATCGCAGGCGCTCTACGCGGAGGGCCAGTCGAAGGCGATCTCGACGGTCTTCAAGGCGATCCACGAGGGCGACGCCGACCCGAAGCTGCTCGCCTACCAGTACCTCCAGATGCTGCCCCAGATCGCCCAGGGCGAGTCGAACAAGGTCTGGATCATCCCGAGCGAGTTCACGCAGGCGCTCGGTCAGCTCAGCTCGGCGCTCGCGTCGGGCGGCCAGGGCGACGCCGGGACGCCCGCCCCTCCGCGGTCCGCGCCGCCCGGCCCCTAGCGCGCGGCACTACCCTCCCCGAGGGTGTTCGACACGCTCTCAGACCGGCTGCAGGCGGCGCTGTCCGACGTGCGCTCGCGCGGCAAGCTGACCGAGGACGACATCTCGAAGGCGATGCGGCAGGTGCGGCTGGCGCTGCTCGAGGCGGACGTCAACTTCCAGGTCGTCAAGCGCTTCACGGCCCAGGTCAAGGAGCGCGCGCTCGGCGCGGACGTGCTCGAGGCGCTCAACCCGGGCCAGCAGGTGGTGAAGCTCGTGAGCGACGAGCTGACGGCACTGATGGGCGGGGCCGGGCGCGACCTCGTCTTCGCCAGCAAGCCGCCGACCGTCGTGCTGATGGCGGGGCTCCAGGGCTCGGGCAAGACGACCGCGTGCGCGAAGCTCGCTCGCCACCTCCGCGAGCAGCACGGGAAGGACGTGGCCCTGGCGGCGTGCGACGTGTACCGCCCGGCGGCGGTCGAGCAGCTCGTGAAGGTCGGCGGGCAGGCCGGCGCGACCGTCTACGAGCAGGGCACCGACCGCGACCCGGTCGAGATCGCGGCGTGGGCGCTCGACCAGGCGCGTGCCGAGGGGCGCGACGTGCTGATCGTCGACACGTCCGGCCGGCTCCACGTCGATGCCGAGCTGATGGAGGAGCTGGCGCGGATCCGGAAGCGCGTGAAGCCGCACAACGTCCTGCTGGTGGTCGACGCGATGACCGGTCAGGACGCGGTCAACGTGGCGGAGAGCTTCGCGGAGACGGCGAACTTCGACGGCGTCGTCCTGTCGAAGCTCGACGGCGACGCGCGCGGCGGCGCCGCGCTGTCGGTGAAGGCCGTCACGGGCAAGCCGATCCTGTACGCGTCGACGGGCGAGAAGCTCGACGCGTTCGAGCGCTTCCACCCCGATCGCATGGCGCAGCGGATCCTCGGGATGGGCGACGTGATGACGCTCATCGAGAAGGCGGAGCGTGAGTTCGACGAGGACCAGGCCGTCGAGCTCGAGCGCAAGATCCGCAAGCAGCAGTTCACGTTCGACGACTTCCTCGACCAGATGAAGCAGATCCGGCGCATGGGGCCGCTGACCGGGCTCCTGAAGATGCTCCCGGGCGCCGGCTCGATGGGCCTCGGGGACCTGAAGGTCGACGACCGCGACCTCGACCGCCTCCAGGCGATCATCACGTCCATGACGCCCCAGGAGCGGGCGCACCCGGAGATCATCAACGGGTCGCGCCGGCGGCGGATCGCGCGCGGGTCGGGGACCACCGTGCAGGCCGTCAACCAGCTCATCAAGCAGTTCGGCCAGATGCAGAAGATGATGCGCCAGCTCCAGCAGGGGAAGATGCCGTCGCTGTCGCAGCTGGCGGGCGGCCGCTAACGTAACGGCGCTCGTCATGGCGGTTCGACTGAGATTGACAAGGGTGGGTTCCAAGAAGAACCCGATCTGGCGCGTGGTCGTCGCTGACCAGCGCTCGCCGCGCGACGGCCGCGTGATCGAGACCATCGGCCGCTACAACGCCCAGACCGAGCCGTCCGAGATCGTGCTCGACGAGGAGCGCGTCCGGCACTGGATCGAGCGCGGTGCGCAGCCGAGCGAGACCGTCCGGCGGCTGATGCGGATCAAGGGCATCGCCGCGCCGTCGGGCCGGTGAACGACCTCATCCAGTTCCTAGCGCGCGCGCTGGTCGACGATCCCGGCTCCGTGACCGTCGAGTCCTTCGAGGAGGACGACGGGACCGTCGTCTACGAGGTCACGGTCGCCGAGGACGACGTCGGCAAGCTCATCGGCCGCAGCGGGCGCACGGTGAACGCGCTGCGGACCGTGGTCCGGGCGGCCGCGGTGCGCGACGGGCGCCGGGTGCTCGTCGACATCGTCGATTGAGCGGGCGGCGGGCCGGCCGCGTGGGCCGTTCGCACGGTCTGGACGGGAGCTTCTACGTCGACGGCCCGGAGCCCGAGCTGCTGGTCGAGGGCGCGGAGGTGACGGTCGCCGGCGAGGCGCGCCGGATCGTGAGGCGCGCGGGGACCGACGCACGCCCGATCGTGCGCCTCGACGGCGTCGACGGCCGCGACCTGCGCGGGGAGGAGCTGCGGGCGGCGTCCGAGGAGGAGGCGGTCGAGGGGGAGTACGAGTTCGAGGAGCTGGTGGGCTGTGAGGTCCCGGGGGTCGGGGTGGTGCGCCGGGTGATCGCCGCCCCCTCGTGCGAGCTCCTCGAGGTCGGTGACGAGGGCGTGCTGGTGCCCTTCGTGTCCGACGCCGTGCGGCGTGTCGACATCGCCGCCCGTGTGATCGAGGTCGACCTCCGGTTCCTGGGGCTCGCCGAGTGAACGTCGACGTCCTCACCCTCTTCCCGCACTGGTTCGAGTGGTTCCTCGACCAGCGCCACGTGCGCAACGCCATGGAGGGCGGCCTGCGGCTCGAGACGGTCGACCTGCGCGCCACCACGCCGCTCGGCGCGGGGAAGGTCGACGACACGCCCTACGGGGGCGGGGCCGGGATGGTGATCCGGGTCGACGTGGTCGAGGCGGCGCTCGAGGCGCGCTACGGGCGCGACGCGGCCGAGGTCCGGGCCGAGCGGCGCGTGGTCGCCCTCGCCGCGGGCGGGCGACGGTTCGACGACTCACTGGCGGCGGAGCTGGCGGGCGGGTTGGCGGAGGCCCCCGGCCGCCGCGACCTCACCCTCCTCTGCGGACGCTACGAGGGCTTCGACGAGCGTGTCCACGAGGAGCTCGCCTCGGACGTCGTTTCGATCGGTCCCTATGTGCTCTCGGGCGGCGAGCTGGCGGCGATGGTGGTCTGCGACGCGGTGATCCGCAAGCTGCCGGGCGCGCTGGGCCACGCCGACAGCGCCGTGGAGGAGTCGTTCAGCCCGGCGCTGGAGGGGGCTCCGGAGTACCCGCACTACACGCGCCCGCTCGACTGGCGCGGGCGGCGAGTGCCCGACGTGCTGCTCTCGGGCAACCACGCCGAGATCGCGGCGTGGCGGCGCGCGCGGAGCCGCGAGCGCGGGGGCTGAGCGGGGCCCGATCCGCGGCCCCGGGCGACGCTGAGCGCGGATTTCCCTTCGCTACCATGGCGGCCGGCGCGCGATAGCCGCGGACCTGCGGCGGTCGCGCCCTCTTCTTGCCATGACCGGAGTGATCGAAAGCCTCGAGCGGGCACAGCTGCGGCGGGTGCCGAGCTTCCAGGCGGGCGACCGCGTGAAGGTGCACTTCCAGGTCGTGGAGGGCAGCCGGCGCCGTACGCAGGTCTTCGAGGGCGTCGTGATCAAGCGCCAGGGGAGCGGTGCCCGCGAGACCTTCACGGTTCGCAAGCAGTCGTTCGGCGTCGGCGTGGAGCGGACCTTCCCGGTCCACTCGCCGAAGATCGAGCGGATCGAGGTCGCGAGCCGGGGCGACGTCCGCCGCGCGAAGCTCTACTACCTGCGCGGGCGGGTCGGCCGCAGGGCCCGTGTCCGCGAGCGCCAGTACACCGGCCCGGAGCGCGACGTGCTCGCGATGGAGCCCGAGCTGGGGGCCTTCGACGCCGAGGGCGCACAGGCCGAGGCGGAGGTCGTGCCGGAGGCCGAGGCGCCCGAGGGCGAGGCCGCCGCGGAGGGCGGCGCCGCGGCCGAGGGCGA
>DATENL010000292.1:0-6913 GCA_035275105.1 Thermoleophilaceae bacterium | reverse complement strand
CCCGCGTTCCCGCTATCGGAGGAGTTCGGAGCCTGGCGCGCGATCGGCGGTGGCGGCGACTGGGTCTGCGACGTCTCGCCGCTCCAGGGGCCGACGATCGAGGACGACCTCGCGCAGCGCGACTTCGCCGTGAACGCCATGGCCGCGCCGCTGGCCGCCGAGGCGGCCGAGATCGTGGACCCGACCGGGGGCCGCGCCGACCTCGAGCGCCGCCTCCTGCGGGTGCTCGGCGGCGACTCGGTCGCCCAGTCCGCATACGCCCGCGACCCGCTCCGCCCGCTGCGGCTGGCGCGTCTCGCGACCGAGCTCGACTTCGCGCCCGACGAGCGCACGGAGCGGCTCACCCGCGAGGCGGCGCCGCGCGTCGCGGACGCCGCGCCCGAGCGCGTCTTCGCCGAGCTCCGCCGCCTGGTGATCGCCGACCGGGTGCTCGACGGGCTCGCGCTCGCCGACCGCCTGGGCCTCGTCGCCGCGGTCCTGCCCGAGCTCGCGACCCTGCACGGGGTCGAGCAGAGCCACTTCCACCACCTCGACGTCTACGGGCACACGATCGAGGTGCTGCGCCAGCTCCTCGAGGTCGAGCGCGATCCGGCGGCGTTCTTCGGCGACGACCTCGCGCCCCGGGTCGACTCGGTGCTGGATCAGCCGCTGGCCGACGAGCTGACGCGGTGGCAGGCGCTGCGCTTCGCGGCGCTCCTCCACGACATCGGCAAGCCCGGCACGCGCGGGGTCCTGCCCCGCGGCAGGGTCACGTTCATCGGCCACGACGCCCACGGCGAGGAGGTGGTCGACGCGATCTGCCGCCGCCTGCGCACGAGCGAGCGGCTGCGGACGTTCATCGGCGCGATCACCCGCCACCACCTGGTGCTCGGCTTCCTCGTGCACGAGCGTCCGCTCTCGCGCGCAGCCGTCTACCGCTACCTGACGGTCTGCGAGCCGGTGGAGATCGAGGTGACGGTCCTCTCGTGCGCTGACCGCCTCGCCACCCGCGGTCGCAACGCCGACGCCGCGATCGCGCTCCACCTCGAGCTCGCGCGCGAGCTGCTGGCCGAGGCGCTCACGTGGCGCGAGCAGGGACCGCCTCGCCCGCCGGTGCGCGGCGACGACCTGGCCGACGCGCTCGGCATCGCTCCGGGCCCCGAGATCGGCGCGCTGCTGAAGCGGCTCGAGGAGGCGACCTTCGCCGGCGAGGTCACGAGCCGTGAGGACGCGCTGACCCTCGCGCGCCGGCTGCGGGAGAATCCCGAGCCGTGATCGTCGACTGCGCCGTATACGAGAAGGGCGAGCGCCGCGCAGGCGGCGTCGACCTCCACGACGCCTACGAGGCGATCCGCCGCGGGGACGACGCCTGGGTCTGGATCGGCATGTTCGAGCCGAGCATGGAGGAGTTCGACTCCGTGGCACGCGAGTTCCAGCTCCACGAGCTGGCTGTCGAGGACTCGGTGAAGGCGCACCAGCGGCCGAAGCTCGAGGTGTACGGGGACACGATCTTCCTCGTGCTGCGCACCGCGCACTACATCGAGGAGACGGAGGACGTGGAGCTCGGCCAGATCATGCTCTTCGTCGGGCCGGGGTTCGTCATCTCGGTCCGCCACGGGAAGGCGACGGACCTCCATCCGGTTCGGCTGCGCCTCGAGGACCGCCGCGACCTCCTGCGCTGCGGCCCGAGCGCGGTGCTTCACGCGATCGTGGACAAGGTGGTGGACGACTACACCCCGGTCGTCCTGGGTGTCTCGCAGGACGTAGAGGAGGTCGAGAAGGAGGTCTTCTCCGACGACCGTCGCGCGCCGACGAAGCGGATCTACAAGCTCAAGCGCGAGACGATCGAGCTGCACCGCGCGACCGAGCCGCTGATCGAGCCGCTCATGCGCCTCGTGCGGGACTCGCACGACGTCGTCCACGACGACATCCAGCCCTACTTCCGCGACGTGCTCGACCACGTGAAGCGAGCGAACGAGAACGTCGAGAGCCTGCGTGAGCTGCTCAACGGCACGCTCGAGGCCAACCTCGCCCAGGTGAGCGTCCGCCAGAACAACGACATGCGCACGATCACCGCCTGGGCCGCGATCGCCGCCATCCCGACCGTGATCGGCGCGATCTACGGCATGAACTTCAGGCACATGCCGGAGCTCAGGTGGAGGTTCGGCTACCCGCTCGTGCTGATCGTGATGGCCCTGATCTGCCTGTTGCTCTACCGCCGGTTCAAGCGGATCGGCTGGCTCTAGGCGCATCTGTAGGGTTCCCCGCCGTGGCGGACGACTGCATCTTCTGCAAGATCGTCGCGGGCGAGATCCCCGCGCAGCGCGTCGACGAGGACGAGCACACGATCGCGTTCATGGACCTGAACCCGTGGACCCGTGGCCACGCGCTCGTGATCCCGCGCGCACACTCGCGCAACCTCTACGAGGCCGGCGACCAGGACCTCGCCCACACCGCGCAGGCGGCCAAGCGGCTCGCCATCAGGATGCGCGACCGCCTCGGGTGCGACGGCGTGAACCTGATCAACTCCTGCGAGCCCGCGGCGTGGCAGACGGTCTTCCACCTGCACCTCCACGTGATCCCGCGCTACGACGACGACCCGCTCCAGCTACCCGTCCGGCCCCAGGAGGCGGACCAGGACGAGCTGGCCAAGGTCGCCGAGGAGCTCCGTGGCTGACCGCGCGCGCTACGAGCGCGACGGGGACGTGGGCGTCCTCACGATCGCCGACCCGCCGCTGAACCTGTTCGGCGAGGAGCTGACCACCGCCGTGACCGCCTGCCTCGACGAGGCGACCGCCGACGGGCCGCGGGCGCTGCTCATCCGCGCCGAGGGGGACGTCTTCACCGGCGGCGCCGACGTGCACGTCTTCGAGGGGCGCACGCCCGAGCAGGGCGGGGAGTTCGCGCAGCAGCTGATCGGGCTCACGCACCGGCTCGAGGACCTGCCGTTCCCGACGCTCTGCTCGGTGCACGGGCTGTGCCTGACCGCCGGGTTCGAGATGGCGCTCGCCTGCGACATGATCTGGGCGTCGGAGTCGGCGCAGTTCGGCCTCGTCGAGATCGTGGTGGGGCTGACCCCGCTGATGGGCGGCACCCAGCGCGTGGCCGAGCGCGCCGGGCCCGCGCGGGCGCGCGAGCTCGTGATGAGCGGCGGCCTCTACCCGGCCGCCACGCTGGAGCGCTGGAACGTGATCAACCGCGTCGTGCCGGACGGCGAGCTGGCCGAGAAGTCGCTGCGGTTCGCCCAGCGGCTGGCGGCCGGACCGACGCTCGCGAACGCGGCCACCAAGCGGATGGTGCGCGCCTTCCTCGAGCACGGCGTGCGCGGCGCCGACGAGCGCGTGGGCGAGATCGCCGCTCCGCTCTTCGGCACCGAGGACCTCCAGAACGCGGTCGCGGCCTTCCTCCGCGAGGGGCCTGGGAACGCCACTTTCGAGGGCCGTTAATTACCCAATTCAGGTACCCGTCGCCGGTGACTCCACGTCCCCCGCACGGGTGTAGGTGCTCGTCCCTCCCCGCGGCCCGGGAGGATGCTACTGTCCGCGCCGGTAGCCGCCGGGCCGGGGAGCGTCCGGTGTCGTGATCAGATGCATGACCTAAGTTCGGGCCCATACGACGGAACCGAGCCGGGCATGGCAGGAAGGAAGGGTGCAAGAACGCATGGCGACCGGGACCGTCAAGTGGTTCAACGATGAGAAGGGGTACGGATTCATAACCCCGGACGAGGGCGACCGCGACCTCTTCGTCCATCACACCGGCATCAACGGGAGCGGGTTCAAGACGCTCCAGGAGAACACCAAGGTCTCCTACGACGAGGAGTCGGGCGACAAGGGCCCGAAGGCCGTCAACGTCACCAAGATCTGAGGCATCCGCGGCCCCCGCTGGCCGGGAGCGGCGGGGGCCGCGGATAGACTCTCCACCGTGGCGAAGGAAGAGAAGATCGAGATGGAGGGTGAGGTCACCGAGGCCCTCCCGAACACGATGTTCCGCGTCAAGCTCGACAACGACCACGAGGTGCTCGGTCACATCTCGGGCAAGATGCGGCGGCACTACATCCGGATCCTGCCCGGCGATCGGGTGAAGATCGAGCTGTCGCCCTACGACCTCGATCGCGGCCGGATCACGTACCGGCACAAGTAGCGGCGCGGGGCCTAGGAAGCAGCCGCGAGGCGCTTGGGCGCCTCGTAGTCCTTCGCGATCGTCCCCAGGATCTCGATCATCTCGGTGACCGCGGGGGAGCGGTAGCCGTCGGCGAGCGCGGCGGCGAGGATCTTCCGGAACGGCGCCCTCGGGCCGAGCGGGCGGATCACGACGTCCGGTCGCTCGCTGATCAGCGCCAGCGCCGGGATCAGCGCGACGCCGACGCCGGCGGCGACGAGTCCCTGCACGACCTGGAAGTCGTCGCTCTCGTAAGCGACGCGCGGCTCGAAGCCGGCCGTCTTGCAGGCGGTCTGCACGTGACCCAGGCAGGGACAGCTGACCGTGGGGTGGATCCACGGCTCGTCCGCGACGTCGGCCAGCCGGACGCGCTCGCGCGCCGCGAGCGGGTGGTCGGCGGGGAGCGCGAGGTGCATCGGGTCGTCGAGCAGGGGGATGAGCTCGACGTCGACGTCGTCCTGGACGTCCGAGTCGTCGACCAGCACGAGGTCCAGCTCGCCGGCCTTGAGCAGCGGCAGGCTCTCGTTGGGCTCGGCCTCCGTGAGCGACAGCTCGACCTCGGGATGGCGCTGGTTGAACTCGCGGATCGCGCGCGGCACGAGCGTCGCGCCGGCGGTGGGGAAGGTCGCGACGCGCAGCCGGCCGCCGCGCAGGCCGGCGATCGCCTCGAGCTCGGCCTCGGCCTCGGCCAGGCGCGCGAGGATCTTGTCGGCGTGGCGAACCAGCGCCTCGCCGGCGTCCGTGAGGCGGATGCCGCGCGGGTTGCGCTCGATAAGGACCGCGCCCGCCTCGCGCTCGAGGGCGGCTATCTGCTGCGACACGGCGGACTGCGTGTAGCCCAGCTTCTGCGCAGCGGCGGAGAAAGAGCTCTGCGCCGCCACCTCGCGCAGCACCCTCAATCGCTTCACGTCAAGCATTAGTCCACCTTATCACGGGTCCAAGAAACAATCGTTTGAGTTTATACGCTCCATCACCGATACTCATGTTGTCAACCGCGAGCCATCGGGGATACTTATGAGCCACGACGAGACAATCACGATCAGGACCAGCGGCGAGGGCGATGCCGGCGAGCTCCTTCGTCTCGCGGCCCTCGACAGCGCCGAGCCGATCCACGGCAACGCGCTGCTGGCCGAGGTGAACGGGCGCCTGCGCGCGGCGCTGCCGCTGGACGGCGGGCCGGCGATCGCGGATCCGTTCGCGCGGTCGGCGGAGGTCGTGACCCTGCTGCGTACGCTCGCGGCCTAGTCCCGCGCCGCTAGGGCTGCGGGAAGCGCACGTCCTCGCCCTCGGCGAAGAGCATGTCGTTCGGGAACTGCACGCACTCGGCGTTGGCGTCCCGGAACTTCGTGCCCTTGCCGAACGCCTCGCCGGCGCCGCGCAGGAGCGAGCAGACCACGCGCCCGCCCAGCGTCTTCGAGACGTTGAACGCGTAGTTGTCGTTGCCGACGGGGTCCGGCGACGGGATCTGGTCGCCGCGCGATACGAACGTCGACAGGATCGGCTCGGGGTACGACTGGTACGGGTAGATGACGTACCCGAGCTGGTCGTTCGCGAGGCCCGCCGTCATGAACCCGTGCTTGCGCACCGGACCGTCGACGCCCTCGGCCACCTTGAGCGCGATCTGCGGGTAGATCTCGCCCGGCACGGCCGACAGCAGGACGTCGCCGATGCGCACGCTCCCGGTGACCGTCCCGAGGACGTTGCCCTGTAGCCACGGGGGCGTCAGGGCGCGGTCGAGCTTCACGCCGATCGGGTCGCCGACCGCGCCGAGGCCGACGTAGACGACGCCGTTGTCGGCCGGGTCCTGGATCAGGTAGGTCTTGGACGAGACGACTGGCTCACCGTCCAGGAGGCGCGCGTCCTCGAGCGCGTCGGCCGCGCGGTCGAGGACCCGGCCGGCGTACTCGTCCAGCTTGCACGCGGCGGCGTCGGGGTCGCCGTCACCCTTGTCGCTCGTCGGGCAGCCGCCGCGGTTGGGCTGCGTGCGCCCGAGCGTGCCGACGATCGTCATCGCCTCGCCGCCGAAGCGCTCCTTCATCAGCTCGTTCGCCATCTGCGGCCAGTCGCCCGTCACGCGCCGGTTGCTCGAGCCGAGCACCGTCGGGTGCGACGAGAAGTCGAGGATCGTGGCGATCGGCTTGTCGTTCGAGCCGCGCGCCTGGAGCACGCGGACGTCCGAGTCCATCACCTTGTTGGACTCGTCGTAGTCGAACTGGTTCGACTGGAGGTCGCGGCCGGGCGCCCAGCCGTAGTAGAGGTTCGCCGGCTTGCGCTGCTGCCAGGCCTCCACGATCGCCGCGACGGTCTGGTCGTACATGAACTTGCGGAAGCTGAGCGGGACGTTGCCCCAGACCCCCATCGGGTCGGCGCCGCCGTGCGAGTGGTCCGACTGGATCATCACCTGGTTGGCCTTGATCGCCCCGTCGGTGCGGCGCGCGACCTCCTTGCGCATGTCGACCAGCCCGTAGGGGGCGTCCTTGTTGGCGACGAACCAGCCCTGGACCTCGATGTTCGCGAAGGCAAAGGGGTGCTTGCCGTCCGAGAGCGCGAACGCGTTCACCTTCGGGCCGCCGGCCAGGACGCCGTTGGCCGCGCGCCCCTGGTCGAGGCCGCCCGGCTGGCCGCCGCTGATCCCGTAGCCGCCCAGGTAGACCTTCTCGCCCTTCCACATGCCGTTCGCCTCCGGGGCGATCGACCGCGAGGCGAGCCCGATCGCGTACGTGAAGGGGAGGTTGCCGCCACCGCCGCCGGAGCCGCCGCCGCCCGTGCCGCCGCC
>DATENL010000291.1:0-22062 GCA_035275105.1 Thermoleophilaceae bacterium | reverse complement strand
CGCGCGCTCGTGGGGCAGCCGGCGGCGCCGGTCGGGGCCGGCGCGCGATGACGGCCGAGCCCGCGGGCGTCGAGCGCGACTACCCGCTCGCGCGGCTCACGACGGTCCGCACCGGCGGCCAGGGGGACTTCTTCGCCCGCGCGGGCTCCTCCGAGCGGCTGGCGGAGCTGCTCGAGTGGGCGCGCGGACAGGGGGTCGAGGTAGGAGTGGTCGGGTCCGGCTCGAACCTGCTCATAGCCGATGACGGCTTTCGCGGACTCGTACTCAAGCTCGACGACGACCTGGCCACGATCGTCCCGGAGGGCCAACGCCTCGTGTGCGGGGGCGGAGCGCGGCTGCCGCAGGCCGCGGCGATGGCGGCGCGGCTCGGGCTCAGCGGACTGGAGTTCGGCGTGAACATCCCCGGCACGGTGGGCGGCGCGGTCCGGATGAACGCGAACGCGTATGGCGGGGACCTCTCGCGCGTGCTCGAGTGGGTCGAGGTCGCGCGCCCGGGCGAGGTGACGAGGCGAGCCCCGGACGAGTTGGGGTTCGCGTACAGGCGCTCCAACCTCTCGCCGGGCGAGGTCGTGGCGCGAGCGTCGTTCGCGCTCTCGCCGGCGGAGCCGTCCGACGTGAAGCGCACGCTGGCCGATATGCGGACCCAGCGGCGGGCGGCCCAGCCGTCCGGGATCAAGACGTTCGGCTCGACCTTCAAGAACCCCGACGACCCGCGCGCCGAGGGCCGGAGCGCCGGCCAGCTGCTCGACGCGGCCGGCTGCCGCGGGCTGACCGTCGGCGGGGCGCGGTTCGCCGAGAAGCACGCGAACTTCGTCGAGAACATGGGGGAGGCCACGACGGCCGACGTGATCGCGCTCATGGCCGAGGGGCGCCGGCGCGTGCGCGAGCGGTTCGGCGTCGAGCTGGAGCCCGAGGTGCAGCTGCTCGGCGACGTGGACGCGGAGGCGCTCCGCGCGTGAGGGCGGCGGCCGCAGCCACGCTGAGGCTCCCGGTGGCGGTGCTCAGGGCGCCGTCGGCGCGCGTGCGCCGGCGGCTGCTCGTGGCCGCCCTGCTGGCGGCCGTGGTCGGGGCGGGCTACCTGTTCTGGTTCAGGGACTCGTCGTTCGTCAGGATCGAGCGCGTTTCCGTGACCGGGCTGACCGGCACCGACGCGTCGGGCGAGCGGGCGGCGCTCGTGGCCGCGGCGAGGCGTATGACCACGCTGCACGTGGACCAGGCGGCTCTCCGGCGCGCGCTCGGGACGACCTCGGCCGTCGAGGCGATCCGCGTGACCACCGAGTTCCCCCACGGGCTGCGAATCCAGGTCGTCGAGAAGGCCCCCGTCGCGGTGCTCGCCTACGGCAACGAGCGCGTCGCGGTCGGCTCGGGCGGCGTGTTGCTGCCGGACGTCGAGCCGATCCCCCGCGATCTACCGGCGATCGATGTCGGCGCGCTGCCGTCGGGGATGCGGCTCGGGGCGGGCCGGGCGTCGCGGCTGGTGGCCGCGGCCGCGGCGGCTCCGCGGGCGCTGCTCGAGAGGGTCGAGCGCCTGAGCGAGGTGCCGGGCAGGGGACTGGTCGCGTACATGACCGACGGTCCCGACGTGATCCTGGGCAGCGCGGCCCAGCTCGACGCGAAGTGGACGGCGGCGGCCGCCATCCTGGCCGACGAGACGAGCAGCGGGGCCGAGTACGTGGACGTGCGGCTGCCCGACCGCCCCGTGGCCGGCGGGCTCGACCTGCCCCCGCCGGCTCCCGACGAGCAGCCCGGCGCGGCGGACGCACCGGCGCCGGTCCCTACCCCGGGGGCGACCAACACGACCACGCCGGGATCGACGGTCAGCCCCGGGACCACGACGACGCCCGGGACCACGCCCACTACGCCCGTTTCACCGGCGACCCCGTAGAGCATCCGGCCCAACCGGCAACCCTCAAGTAGGGGTCGAGAAATGACGAAGTCTCAAGTGATGGTCGAGAGTTCCGGCGCGCACGAAATCGTGCCGCGGATTGACATTCCGGCGGAAGAACCCCTACAGTGCGCAAATTCCGGCCGTCTGTACGGCGGGCAAACTCTCAACTATTGCTCGAACGTCGGACGGATGAAGGCCCGGAAATAGGGCGGCGGAGGTCGCCCGCGACGAGGAACTGGGAGCGATGGACACGGGGAGTTACCTGGCGGTCATCAAGGTCGTCGGCGTTGGAGGCGGCGGTACGAACGCCGTCAATCGCATGGTCGATGCGGGCCTCAAGGGCGTCGAGTTCATCGCGGTCAACACCGACGCGCAGGCGCTGCAGATGTGCGACGCCGACATCAAGCTCCAGATCGGGGCCCAGCTCACGCGCGGCCTGGGCGCCGGCGCCAACCCGGAGACGGGCTACGGCGCCGCGAACGAGAGCCGCGACGAGATCAAGGAGGCGCTCAAGGGCGCGGACATGGTCTTCGTCACCGCCGGCGAGGGCGGCGGCACCGGCACCGGCGCCGCGCCCGTAATCGCGGAGATCGCGAAGCACGAGATCGGCGCGCTCACCGTCGGGGTCGTCACGCGGCCGTTCACCTTCGAGGGCAGCCAGCGCTCGCGGCAGGCCACCGACGGCGTCGACAGGCTCGGCGAGCAGGTCGACACGCTGATCGTGATCCCGAACGAGAAGCTGCTCGGGATCGTCGAGCGGCGGACGAGCATCCTCGACGCCTTCCGCGCGGCCGACGACGTGCTCCGCCAGGGCGTCCAGGGCATCACCGACCTGATCACGATCCCGGGCCTGATCAACCTCGACTTCGCGGACGTCCGCACGATCATGGCCGACGCCGGCTCGGCGCTGATGGGCATCGGCTCGGCGAGCGGCGAGAGCCGCGCGGCGGAGGCGGCCAAGGCGGCGATCTCGTCGCCGCTCCTCGAGCAGTCCGTCGAGGGCGCGACGGGGATCCTGCTGAACATCACCGGCGGCAGCGACCTCGGCCTGTTCGAGGTCAACGAGGCCGCGGAGATCATCCAGAGCGCCGCCGCGTCGGACTCCAACATCATCTTCGGCGCCGTCATCGACGAGGGCGCCGCCGACGACCTGCGGGTGACCGTGATCGCGACCGGCTTCGGCCGCCGCGACGGCGGCCCGGGCCTGTTCACGCTCGAGCGCGAGCGGCCGGGCGACCGGCCGGCACCGCGGGACCGCTCGGAGCGGCGCACGCCGCGGATGGACGACTCCACGCGCGGGTCGCTGGAGATCGGGGACGACGACATCGACGTTCCCTCCTTCCTGAAGGACTAGGGCTCTCTGCGCTAAGGGCTCGGCCGCGCCGCGGGCGGGTCCTGTCGAGGGACATCCTTCCGCCGTCCTCGCTCGCTTCGCTCGCTGCGGGCGCCGGAAGCACGTCCCTCGCCACCGCCCGATCGGCGCCGCCGGCGCACCAGCTTGGCTCCCGATCGGTGGCGCCCGGCTCGGCCGGGCGCGCGGGAGGCTGGCGGGTGCTTGGCTTGCTGGGCTGGCCATGCAACAGGTGGCCTGGCCCCTGTTGCAGCACCTGCAACAGGGGCCAGGCCACCTGTTGCACCTGGCTCCCTGATCAGGGTTCGGTTCGGATCTTCGCGACGCGGATGTCCGTCGCGCCTTCGCGCGCCAGCGGGCGCGTGACCGCGAATGCCGCGGCGAAGCCGTGGGGGAGGCCGGTCAGGCCGTTGTAGTCGGCCAGGAAGACCGCGCCGGCGCCGAAGTCGGCCAGGAACGCGCCCTTGCCGAGCCGCGGCCGCTCGGTCCGGAGGTCCATCGTCCCCGACAGCGGGCGCTCCGTCCAGGTCTCGCCGCGGTCCGTCGAGCTCGCGAAGTAGGCGCGCGCGGGCCAGCGCCGCTCGTCCGGGCGCTGCTGGCGCAGGTCGACCCACGTCATCCCGACGGTTCCGTCGCCGGCGAGGGCGATCGCCGGCATGAACGCGGCGTCGGAGGTGCCGATCCGGCCAAGCTGCCGCCACGTGACCCCGCCGTCGTCCGACCGCGCCCCGTGCAGCGTGGAGTGCGAGCTGCCGTCGCGCGCGTGCGCGGCCCACGCCACGTAGACGGTCCTGCCGTCCGCCGCCAGCTGGGCCGCCGGGACGTAGGTGTCCACGCCCCACTCGTCGAGTCCGTTCGGCGAGTGCACCAGCGGCTGCGCCGGGTACTCGGCCACCTGGCCGGCGATCGGCGCCGGGACCGACCAGGTCCGCCCGCCGTCGCCCGAGCGGATCGCGTAGATGCGGTTCGGGTAGTCGGCGCCCGACGGGTGGAGGAGCGCGCCGCTCCCGTTGACCTCCGAGAACACGTCGAGCAGGGTCCCGTCGCGCAGGCGGACGACGCTGTTGCCGAGCGGCGCTCGCGCGACGTCGCCGGTCGGCACGTACGCGAGCCCAGGCGCGGCCCACGTCCGGCCGGCGTCCTCCGAGCGCGTGAAGTACGCCTTGCCCCAGAACATGTTGCTGGTCGCGTACCGCGCCGGGTCGCTCACCTGCGACATCAGGTAGAGCGTTCCCGGCCGCCGCTGGTCCGCGCTGATGCGCGCCTGGTCGGGGATCCCGAAGACCGGGTCGCTCCCCATGGGCGAGGCGGTCCGCCGCCACCTCCGGCCCCCATCGCGGGACGCCGACACCCACAGCGCCTCGGCCCCGAAGCCCGGCGCCCCGGCGCGCCCCGACTGCGACTGCACGTACAACGACCCCCTCGGGCCGAACGACAGCGTCGGGTTGTGTCCCCCCGAGGCCGAGTACAGGGGGTTGCCGGTGCAGCTGTCGACTCCGCGCTGGAGCCCCAACCGCCAGCTGTGCCCGCCGTCCCGCGTGACCGCGACCCGCGTCGCGCGCGGCCCGAAGGCGCCCGGCTGGAACACGCTCCACACGACCGCCAGGTGGCGCGGGTCGCGCGGATCGGCAGCCACCTGGGGCTCGATGTCCGTGCTGGCCGTCCCGGCGCCGCGGACGAGGCAGTCGCGCGGCAGGGCGGGCGCCCGCGAGATCCGCTTCGTGAGCACAACCCTGCCGCCGTCGTCCCCGTGCGCGGCGGGGACTCCCGCGCCGGCTCCAGCCAGCGCGCCGGCGATCACCATCACAGTTGCTCGGCCCCTCAAATCGTCCCCCCTCGTCTTCCGGGTGTCCTGCCGCGGAGGAGCGCAAACCCGAACGACGCGCGCGCCGGACCGGTGGGTGGGGGATACCCGCCATCCGGGGGGCGGGGACCCCACATTCCTCGGAATGGGGGGTGGCCTAACCCCCCTGCCCGGGGGTTTCGAAGCCCCCACGGGTTTGGCGGGCTAGTGCGAAGGAAACCTCCGCTAACACTTCACGGGTTTGTAGTAACGCTCGCGGCGCAGGGACGACTCAAGGGCGCCGCGGAGCGAGAACCCGGAACCGCAACGAAAACCGGGGCAGCGCCAGCCGCCCACGACGCCCGAGGGGGGCAACAGTGGAGCATCACGTTCGCGACACCGTGAATTCGCGCTACGCGACCTCGACGACCCCTGCGGTCGGGTTCGATCGGTCGCCGGCGGTCGCCGGCCACGGCTTCGGGCCGGGTCCGGCGCGCACCCACAAGGTGCTCGACTCGTCCGGGTGCTACTGGACGATCGGCGAGCCCGAGGGCGCCGTCTTCGAGCTCGACAGGCTGCTGGCGGCCGACATGCACCGGGCGGCCGAGGAGATCGCGGCGGAGTACGCGCACAAGGACGCGATCGACGACCACGAGCTGCTCGTCCGGACCGAGGTCGCGCTCCGCTGCGTGTCGCCCGAGCTCATGTCGCAGCTCGTCTCCTTCAGGCTCGGCGGGTCGCGCGACGGGATGCTGCTGATCCGCGGCCTGCCGGTGGACGACCCGCTTCCCGAGACGCCGCCGACGGGCGCGTTCCAGGGATCGTGGCGCGACCTTCCCGTGAGCACGCTCGCCCAGCTGATGGTCATGAGCGTGCTCGGCGGCGTCATCGCGTACGCCGACGAGAAGGAGGGGCGGCTGGTCCAGGACATCTGCCCGGTGCCCGGGGCAGAGACGCGCCAGGAGAACACCGGGAGCTGCCTGCTCGAGCTTCACACCGAGGACGGCTTTCACCCGAACATGCCGCACTTCATCAGCCTGCTCGCGCTTCGCCCGGACCACGAGCGGCGGGCGCTGACCGTCGCCGGCGGCGTGCGAGCGGTGCTCCCGAAGCTCGACGTCGAGCACGCCGAGACACTGCGCCGGCCCGAGTTCCGGATCCGGCTCGCGAGCTCCTTCGTGGGCACCGACCGGCAGGTCTACTCGCCGACGATGCCCGTCCTGTCGGGGTCGGTGAGCGATCCGGACATGTGCGTCGACTTCCACGCCATGGAGGCGCTGACCGAGCGCGGCGAGGAGGCACTGGAGGCGCTTCGCGGCCACATGCTCGGCTCGCTGGTGGGCGCCGTGCTCGAGCGCGGCGACATGGTGATCGTGGACAACCGCAAGGCGGTCCACGGCCGGACGGCGTTCGAGCCGCGCTACGACGGCGGGGACCGCTGGCTGCGTCGCTGCTTCACCGTCGCGGACATCCGGTCGTCGCAGTCGCTCCTGCTTCCGGGCTCGCGCGTGCACCGGCCGCTGACCGAGGAGCTCCTCGCCGCGTGAGCGGGGCGGTTGGGACCGAGGCCCCGGACCGGGCGCGGTCCGAGGCCGACTTCTACCGGGAGCTGACGACGCGCAACCGCGGCGTCGTCGGCGCCGAAGCGCAGGAGCGCCTGCGGACGGCGACGGTGCTCGTGGCCGGCTGCGGGTCGATCGGCGGCGCCGCGGTCGAGCCGCTCGCGCGCCTCGGCGCGCGCAACCTGCTGCTGGCGGACCCGGGCGAGTACGAGCTGAACAACCTCAACCGCCAGAACGCGACGGTCGACGACGTCGGCCGCAACAAGGCCGAGGTCGCGGCCGATCGCGTGAGCTCCGTGAACCCGCACGCGCGCGTTCGCGCGTTCCCCGAGGGCGTCACCGAGGCGACGGTCGACGAGCTCACGCGCGACTGCGACGTGGTGGTCGACGGCGTCGACGTGACGACGATGTCCGGGCTGCGCGCGAAGTACGTCCTGCACGAGCGCGCGGCCGCGCGCCGGCTGCCGCTCTTCACCGGCTGGGACATGGCGGGCGCCCAGTACGTGCGCCACTACGACTACCGCCGCATCAGCGAGCCGTTCGACGGCGCGATCCGCTCGGAGGACCTCGACCGCCTGGGCATGTGGCAGCTCCTGAAGCGGCTCGTGCCCGCTCGCTACGTCCCGGTCGAGATGCTGACGATGGGGCGCGAGAACCTCGACGACCCCGACTTCACCTTCCCGCAACTGGTCTACGCGGCCGATCTATTCGGCGCCCTCGCCGCCCACCTGGTCGTCCAGCTCCTCACCGGCCAGCCCGTGCGCGAGCACATCTACGTCGACCTTCACCAGCAGGCGCGCCCGGCGGCTCGGCGCGCGCTCGCCAGCGCCCGCCGCCCGCTCGAGGCGGTACGCGCGATCGCACGTCTTCGCATGTCGAGCTAGAGCAAAAGGAGGTAGTTGGGGGGATGGCCATGTACGAGACCACCGAGCAGGCCGAGCACGTGTTCGGCCAGCTGTTCAGCATCCTGATCGAGGACGACAACTTCACCGCGCGACTGAGGGAGAGCGGGCTCACCGTCCGGCTGCTGCACAAGAAGCCGGAGTGCAGCATCTTCGTGTCGCCCGACGAGGTGCTGATCGGCGACGAGGTGCCCGAGAGCGCGGCGATCACGATCAAGATGTCGTGCGACACGGCGCACTCGCTCTGGATGGGCACGCTGATGATGCCGACCGCCGTGGCGACCGGCAAGGTCCGCATCCGCGGCAAGGTCGCCAAGGTGATCGAGCTCGTGCCGATCCTCCAGCCGGCGTTCGATCGCTACCCGGAGATCGCCGCGGCGAGCGGCGTCGCGGCCTGACATGAGCGTCATCGAGCGCCCACCGGATCTCAACTTCGACGACTTCCCGCCGGACGTCGTGGAGTTTCGCGACGCCGTGCGCGAGTTCGCCCGCGAGGAGGTGGCGCCACGCGCGCTCGAGCTCGACCAGGAGGAGCACGACCACTTCGCCTGGGACCTGGTGCAGAAGGGCCACGAGCTCGGGCTCACGCGGGCGATGCTGTCGCGCGAGCAGGGCGGGCTCGGCGTGGGGGTCGTCGGCGTCTGCCTCGCGATGGAGGAGCTCGCGGCCGCGTGTCCGGGCGTCGCGCTGATCTTCGGCGCGACGATGCTCGGCCAGGCGCCGGTGCTGCTCTCGGGCGACGCACAGCTCCAGTCGCGCTTCCTGCCGCTCTTCAGCGGCGACGAGGCGGTGCTCGCGTGCAACGCCGTGTGCGAGGAGAAGGCGGGGACCGACCTCGTGATCCCGCAGAACGCGCGCTTCGCACGCGACGTGAGCACGGCGCGGCGAGACGGCGACGAGTACGTGATCAACGGCCACAAGCGGGTGATCACGAACGCGGCGGTGGCGAACTTCGCGTCGGTGTTCGTGACCGTCGAGGGCAGCGCGCCGGACGAGGGGCTGACGTGCGTGATGATGCCGCTCGACTCGCCCGGCGTCACGCGCGGCCCCGTGGCCGACAAGATGGGCTACCGGGCGTGCCTCGGCAGCGAGCTGTTCTTCGAGGACGTCCGCGTGCCGGCCGAGAACCTGGTCGGCGGCGAGGGCGAGGGGCTCGACATCCTCGTGGCGCAGGGGAACATGGCGCGGTCATCGGTCGCCGCCGTCTCCACCGGCGTCGCGCGCCACGCGCTCGAGACGGCCGTCGAATTCTGCGGCGAGCGCGTCCAGGGCGGCGCGCCACTGAAGGACCACCAGATGACGGCCCGCAAGCTCGCCGAGATGACGTCCAAGGTCGACGCCGCGCGGCTGCTCTACCTCTACTCGGCGAACAAGGTCGACAACGAGCTGCCGGCGCCCGAGTACGACCCGGCGGTGGCGAAGTTCTTCGCCGACCGGATCGCGATCGAGGTCGCGGGTGACGCGGTGTCGCTGATGGGCTCGCGCGGGTTCATCCGCGAGTTCGGGCTCGAGAAGGTGCTGCGCGACTCGTACGGCGCGCGGATCTACGAGGGCACCCCCGAGGCGCTCGCGATCGCCATCACGGACTGCCTGTACCGGGAGGACGACTTCGATGACGACGACGACCTCTGAGCGCGGCGCCGCCGCCGAGGCGGTCGCGCCCGAGCCGTCGCCCGCGGCGCGGCGGTTCGTCGACGAGCTCGTGAGGGTCCACGGGTCGCTCACCTACCGCGGGCTGCCGGACGCGGTGATCGGCGAGCCGCTCTGCCGCCTCGAGGGGTACGGCGACGGGCTCGTGACCCTCTGCGTGCGCCAGAGCCAGCTCCCCGAGCGCTACCTGCGCGGCGTGCTCGGGTTCAGGCTCGCGCAGTTCCTGATGACCGGCCTGATGGACGTCGAGCTCGCCCACCGGCGCGGGCTGTCGCACGAGCCGCCCGTCGAGCCGACCGGGCCCGAGACGATCCACACGGTCACGCTCACCGAGACCGGCAAGATCGTCGGGTACCTCGGCTTCGTCGGGTCGCCCGACCCGGAGCCACTGCCGCTGGACGCGCCGGAGCGGGGGAAGTTCCCGGTCGAGGTCGCGCACCACGTGGAGCTGCTGTCCCGCTACGCGAGCCCCGAGCGCGACACCCACCACGTCTACGAGATCAAGCGCTTCATCCGCGACCGCGGCATGGAGCGGGGGATGCAGCGCGACCGCGTGCCCTGGCACCTGATCCTCGCGGTGGGGCGGATGGCGGTCGCGACGGGCATCGAGGTCATCCTGGGCGACTCCGGCGAGCGCGGGGCGCTGCGCCACCTGCGGCTGGTCGGGATCGACCTCGAGGTGGTGGAGGACACGATGCCGAGCCTGCCGCGAACCGAGCTGATGTGGCCCAGCTACCTGGTCGGCCGGGACAAGCTCGCCAAGCCGTTCGTCGGGCCGGTGCCGGGCGTCGAGCCGTACATGGACGCGATCGAGATGGGCCTCGTGGCCGACAAGGACGAGCACTGGCAGGACAAGGCGCTCGCGCGGCTGGTGGAGCTGCACACGAAGGCCGGGACCCTGGAGGCACTGGCGTGAGCGGCCCGGAGGAGCTGAGCGCGGTCGAGCAGGCGCGGGCGATCCGCCGCGGCGAGGTGTCGCCGACCGAGCTGGCGCAGGGCTGCCTGGACCGCATCGCGGACCTCGACCCCGCGCTGTGCGCGTTCCGCACCGTCACGCCGGAGCTCGCGGTCGAGCTGGCGGAGGCAGCCGAGGAGGCGCTGGCCGGCGCCGGCGACGGGGAGGGACTGAGCCCGCTCCACGGGGTGCCGGTGGCGGTCAAGGACGTGGCGCGGATCGAGGACGTGCGGTTCACGCAGGGCTCGGCGGCCTTCGCCGACGAGGAGGCGGACATCGACGACCACGTGGTCGCGCGCATGAAGCGCGCCGGGATGGTCATCGTCGGCACCACCAACACCCCGGAGTTCGCGCTGCCGTGCTACACGGAGAACGAGCTCGGGCCGCCGACCCGAAACCCGTGGGGTGCCGACCTCTCGCCCGGCGGGTCGAGCGGCGGCTCGGCCGCCGCAGTGGCGGCCGGAATCGTGCCGGTGGCCCACGGGACCGACGCCGGCGGGTCGGTGCGGATCCCCGCGTCGGCCTGCGGCGTGGTCGGGCTCAAGCCGAGCCGCGGGCGCGTGAGCAACGGCCCGATCGACTACGACGTGACCGGCCTGTCCGTGCACGGGGCGCTCGCGCGCACGGTCGCGGACGCGGCGGCGTTCGTCGGCGCCGTCGCCGGACCGATGCCCGGCGACAGCTACAGCGCGCCGGGAGGGCTGGGCGCGGCCGAGCCGCCGGGGCGCCCGCTGCGGGTGGTGGCGATGCCCGAGCCGATGGTGCCCGACGTGTCGGCGCACGCGGACTGCCTCGCGGCGCTCGAGCGGACCGTCGAGCTCCTGGAGGCGGCTGGTCACTCGGTCGAGGAGATGGAGATGAGCCCCGACCAGGGCGTGGCCGACGCGTTCGCGGACGCCTGGTCGACGCACGCCGCCCGGATCGCCGTGGACGAGGACGACGAGGAGCTGCTGACCCCCTTCACCCGCTTCATGCGCGAGCGTGGTCGGGGCGTGACGGGTGGCGAGCTGCACGCGGCGCTCACCACGTTCCGCGGGATCGGCCAGATGATGGCCGACATGTTCTTTTCGAACTTCGACGCGATCCTCACGCCGACGCTCGGAACGCCCCCGGCGCGGATCGGCGAGTTCTCGTCCGACTCCGACCCGGCCGCGGACTTCGACCGGATGACCGCCTTCATGCCCTACACGCCGCTGTACAACATCACCGGGCTGCCGGCCGTCTCGCTGCCGCTCCACTGGAACGACGAGGGCCTGCCGATCGGCGTGATGCTCGGTGGCCGGTACGGCGACGAGGCGACCCTGCTCGGGCTGGCGGCGCAGCTCGAGGAGGCGGCGGGGCAGGTCGGGCGCCGGCCGGAGGCGCTGGTGGCGTGAGCCTGGGCGTGCTCCTCGTGCACGGCTTCGGCGGCTCCCCGGCGTCGATGGAGCCGTGGGCCGCGCACCTGGCCGCGCGCGGCCACGAGACGGTCGTCCCGCGGCTCCCGGGTCACGGCACGCGCTGGGAGGACCTGGCCGAGGTGCGCTGGCCGGACTGGTACGAGGCGGCCTCGGCGGGGCTCGACGAGCTGCGCGCGCGGAGCGACACGGTCGCAGTCGCCGGACTCTCGATGGGCGGCGCGCTCGCCCTCCGGCTGGCGGCGGAGCGACCGGCGGACGTCGCGTCGGTCGTGCTGGTGAACCCGGCCGTGGCGAGCTCGAACCGCCTGATGGCCCTCGCGCCGCTGCTCCAGCACGTGATCGGGTCGGTCGGCAACGACCGGACCATGGTGAAGAAGCCGGGGGTGCCGCGGGCGAGCTACGAGCGGTTGCCGCTCAGGGCCGTGACGACGCTCCGCCGTCTGTGGGCGGACGTGCGTCCCCGCCTGGGCGAGGTCCGCCAGCCGCTCCTCTTGTTCCGCTCGGTGAGCGACGGCGACCTGTCCTCGCGGCTGATCCTCGAGGGCGTCTCCTCGGCCGACACCCGCGAGGTGCTCCTGCGCGACAGCTACCACCTCGCGACGCTCGACAACGACGCGCCGCGCATATTCGCCGAGTCCGCGGAGTGGCTCGAGTCGCGGGTCGGCCTGCCCGCGGCGGAGCGACTGCCCTAGGCGATCCCCTCGGCCACGGGCGGCTCGGCTCCCTCGGTGGCGTCGCCGCGCTCCGGCGCCGTCCTGCCGGTGCCCACCGGCAGCAGGAACAGGAGCGCGAACGTGGCCACGAACACCCCCACGGGGTAGAGCAGCGCGCGCTTGATCGACTCCACGAAGTCGTCGGCGCGCCCGTGGCGACCGGCCGTCGCGAGCACGCGCCGCACCCGCTGGGCGGCTTGCGGCGGGAGCTGAGCGGTCGCGCGCCGGCGGCAGCTCGCGGGCACGCCCGCCGGGTCGCGCTGCCGCGCGGTGTCCACGAAGCAGGTGCGGAACTGACGCACCGTCCGCGCGCGCACCGCGGGAGGCAGGTCGAGCGCCGCCAGCCCGCGCGAGACCTCGGGCTCCGCGCCCCTGGCGCTGGCGGGCGCGTGCGTGCCGATCGCGCTGAACAGGATCACCCCGATGATCGCCACGCCGAGCGCGTTGCCCACCTGTATGCCGGTGTTGACCACGCCCGAGGCGGCGCCGGCGTGACGCTCGTCCACGCCCGAGATGACCGCATCGGCGAGCGACGGGAGGATCAGGCCCATGCCGAAGCCGAAGACGAAGATGATCGGGCGCACGTCCCACGCCTCGAGGCCGGCGCCGTGGCGGTCGACCGTCCAGATGATCCCGACCATCGCGACGGCCATCAGGATCGCGCCGAGCGACAGGACGTGGCGGCCGAAGCGCGGCGTCGCCTTCGCCGAGACCTGCGAGGCGATGACCACCCCGACCGAGCTGGGGAAGGTCGTCAGGGCCGAGTCGAGCGGGGAGTAGCCGAGGCCGAGCTGGAGGAACACGGTGAACGCCAGGAAGAAGCCGACGATCCCGGAGAAGAAGACGAGCACGACGACGATCCCCGACGAGAACGCGCGCTGGGCGAAGAGCGTCATCGAGACGAGCGGAGAGCGGCCGGCGCGCTCGACCCGCCGCTCGTAGGCCGCGAACAGGGCGAACAGCGGCAGCGACGCGGCCATCAGGACGAAGACCCAGGCCGGCCAGCCGAGCTGGCGGCCCTGGATCACGCCGAAGACGAGCGCGAAGAGCGCTGCCGAGACGAGCGCGACGCCGCCCGGGTCGAGCCGCGGCGCGTCCGGCGCGCGCGACTCCGGCATCACGGCTAGGGCCGCCACGGCGACGACGGCGCTGACCGGGACGTTGATCAGGAAGATCGACCGCCACGAGAAGTCGAACACGTCGAGCAGCACGCCCGCCATCAGCGGGCCGCTCATCACGGCGACACCGGCGACGCTGGCGTAGATCGCGAGCGCCTTGCGCTGCTCGTCGCGCGGGAAGCTGACCTGCACGAACGAGAGGATCTGGGGGACCATGACCGCGGCCGACAGCCCCTGGAGCACGCGCGAGCCGACGAGCATCCCGGGGCTCTCCGCCAGCCCGCTGGCCAGCGAGGTGAGGCCGAACGCGACCACGCCGATGACGAAGACGCGCTTGCGGCCGAAGATGTCGCCGAGGCGACCGCCCGTGATGAGGCCGACCGCGAACGCCAGCAGGTAGCCGGCCACGATCCACTGGATCGCCGCGTAGCTCGCGTCGAGGCTTCGGCGGATCGCCGGGATCGCCACGTTGACGATCGTCGTGTCCAGCAGGTCCATGAACCCTGCCGTGATGAGGATCGAGAGGGCCGCCCAGCGCCGCTCGGGATAGCTCACGGAGCGATCATACAGACGAAACTTACGCAGCAGTAAGGAACACCTGAGCGTCGCGGAAGGCATTCGCGCTGTGCGTCCAGACCCCGTCGGTAGAGTCCCCCGCGAGTGTCCGTCGCCGCCGACACGCTTCGCCGTACGCCCCTGCACGACCGCCATCGGGCGGCCGGCGCGCGCCTCGTGCCGTTCGCCGGCTGGGAGATGCCCGTGCAGTACGAGGGCATCCGGCAGGAGCACCTTGCGGTGCGCGAGCGGGCGGGCCTGTTCGACGTCTCGCACATGGGTCAGGTGGAGACGAGCGGCGCCGGCGCCGAGGCCTTCCTCCAGCGCCTCTTGTCGAACGACGTGACCAGGATCGCCGACGGCGGCGCCCAGTACTCGGTGCTCTGCAACGACGCCGGCGGCGTGCTCGACGACCTCTTCACCTACCGGCTGGGCGACCGCTTCCTGACCGTCACGAACGCGGCGAACCACGAGCGCGACCACGCCTGGCTCGCGCAGCACGCCGACGGCTTCGACACCGAGGTCGCGGATGTGGCCGCGCGCCACGCGATGCTCGCGCTCCAGGGTCCCGATGCCCGCGGGATCCTCGCGCGGCACCTCGAGGGCGAGGCGCCCGCGCGCATGCGCACGGCCCGCGCGCGCGTGGCCGGCGCCGACTGCCTCGTGTGCGGCACCGGCTACACCGGCGAGGACGGCGTCGAGCTGCTGATGGCGCCGGAGGACGCCGAGGCGGTCTGGGACGCGCTCGTCGGGGACGGCGCGACGCCCGTGGGACTCGGCGCGCGCGACACGCTCCGCCTGGAGGTCTGCTTCCACCTCTACGGCAACGACCTGTCCGAGGACCGGAACCCGATCGAGGCGGGCCTCGGCTGGTGCTGCAAGCTGGACACCGGCTTCGTCGGCTCGGACGCGCTGCGCGAGGTCGGGGAGCCGGCCGAGCGGCTCGTCCCGTTCGCCTTCACCGGCCCCGGCGTGCCGCGTCCGGGCAACGACGTGCACACGGAGCACGGCGCGGGCGTCGTCACGAGCGGCACCCACTCGCCCTCGCTCGGGATCGGGATCGGGATGGCGTACGTGCCGGCCGCGGCGGCCACGCCCGGCACGCCGGTCGAGGTCGACGTCCGCGGCAAGCGGCGCCCCGCCGAGGTGCGCGAGCGACCCCTCTACAGAAAGGAAGACGCGTAGTGCCAGGCGAGAGCTACCCCGACGACCTCAGGTACCACCCGGAGCACGACTGGGCGAAGGTGGACGGCGACGAGGCGACTTTCGGCATCACGTGGTTCGCGCAGGACCAGCTCGGCGAGGTCGTCTTCTTCGACCCGCCCGAGGTCGGCGCGTCGACGAGCGCGAACGAGCCCTACGCCGAGGTCGAGTCGGTCAAGGCCGTGTCGGACGTCGTCGCGCCCCTGTCCGGCGAGATCGTGGCCGTGAACGACGGCCTCAAGGACTCGCCCGAGCGCGTGAACGACGACCCCTACGGCGACGGCTGGCTTGTGCGCGTGCGTCTGAGCGACCAGAGCGAGCTCGACGCCCTGCTCGACGTGGACGCCTACCGGTCGCGACTGGCCGCGGAATCCTCGGAGTGACCCGCTACACCTCCGCCACCGACCGCGACCGGCGCGAGATGCTCGCGGCGATCGGCGCCGCGTCGATCGAGGACCTGTTCGCCGACGTGCCCGAGTCGCTTCGGCTCGACCGCCCGCTCGACCTGCCGGCGGGAATGGCGGAGCAGGACGTGTACGACCACCTGGCGGGGCTGGCGGCGCGCAACCGCCACTGCGAGGACGAGGTGAGCTTCCTCGGCGCGGGCATGTACGACCACTACGTGCCGGCGCTGATCGACTCGATCGTCCAGCGCTCCGAGTTCCTGACGCCGTACACGCCCTACCAGCCCGAGATCTCCCAGGGCGGCCTCCAGGCGATGTTCGAGTTCCAGACCGCGATCTCCGAGCTCACCGGGCTGCCCGTGGCCAACGCCTCGCTCTACGAGGGCCCGTCGTCGGTCGCCTCCGCCGGCTACCTGGCCAGGCTCGAGAACCGGCGCTCGCGCTTCGTGGCGAGCCGCGGCGTGCACCCGCACTCGCGCGAGGCGCTCGCCACCTACGGCCGCGGCTTCGGGTCGACCCTCACCGAGACGCCGCTCGACGAGCGCGGCGCAACGGACCTGGAGGCGCTCGCGGCGGCCGTCGACGACGACACCGGCGCAGTCTTCGTCCAGCAGCCCAACTTCCTCGGCACCGTCGAGGACCTCGGCCCGCTGGTCGAGGCCGGCAAGCGCACGGGCGCGCTCGTGGTCTGCGCCGTCGACCCGATGACGCTGGGCGTGCTCAGGCCGCCCGGCGACTACGGCGTCGACATCGCCGTCGGCGAGGGGCAGCCGCTCGGCAACCGGCTCGACTTCGGCGGTCCGTCGTTCGGGTTCTTCGCCGCCCAGGAGCGGTTCATCCGCAAGATGCCGGGCCGGATCGCCGGGGAGACGGTGGACGCCGACGGCAAGCGCGGCTTCGTGCTCACGCTCCAGACGCGCGAGCAGCACATCCGGCGCGAGAAGGCCACGCACAACATCTGCACCGCGCAGGCGCTGAACGCGCTGGCGGGCGTCGTCTACCTGAGCTGGCTCGGCAAGCGCGGCTTCGTGGAGCTCGGCGAGCTGCTCCTGCGGCGCACGCACTACGCGCGTGAGGCGCTCGGCCTCGAGCCGATCAACCCGGGCGCGGTGGTGCGGGAGTTCGCGGTGCGCGTGCCCGACATCGACGCGGCCATCGCCCGCGCGCGCGAGGCCGGCATCAACCCGGGCTATCCGCTGCGGCGCGACTTTCCCGAGTTTTCCGACGGACTTCTCGTCGCCGTCACGGAACGGCGCACGAAGGAGCACATCGACCGGCTTGCCGCCGTGCTCGGCGGAGAGGCTGCCCCCGCGGAAGCCTCCTCCGCGGCGACCGGAGTCGGCGTATGAGCGACACCGTCACTGTTTTCGAACGTTCCCGTGCCGGACGACGGGCGTTCGTTGCGCCGGAGACCGATGTTCCCGAGGTGCCGATCGACGAGCTGCTGCCCGCCGACCAGATCCGCGAGCGGCCGGCCGAGCTGCCCGAGATCACCGAGCCCGAGCTGGCGCGCCACTACACGACGCTCTCGTCCAAGAACTTCCACCTGGACGAGGGCTTCTACCCGCTGGGGTCGTGCACGATGAAGCACAACCCGAAGCTGCACGAGCGGGTGGCGGCGCTGCCGGGCCACGCGCGGCTGCATCCGCTCCAGGATCCCGAGTACGCGCAGGGCGCGCTCGAGCTGATGTGGAACCTGCAGGTGGCGCTCGGCGAGATCGCGGGTCTGCCGCACGTGTCGCTCCAGCCGAGCGCCGGGTCGCACGGCGAACTGGCCGGGCTCCTGCTCACGCGCGCCTACCACGAGGACCGCGGCGAGCAGCGCACGAAGGTGCTCACGCCCGACACCGCGCACGGCACCAACCCGGCGACGGTGACGATGGCGGGCTACGAGGTCGTCAAGGTCGGAACCGCCGACGACGGCGGCGTGGACCTCGACGACCTGCGCGAGAAGGCCGGCGACGACGTTGCCTGCCTGATGCTCACGAACCCGAACACGCTGGGGCTGTTCGACCGGAACATCGAGGAGATCGCGCGGATCGTGCACGACGCCGGCGCCACCCTCTACTACGACGGCGCGAACCTGAACGCGGTGATGGGGATCGCGAGGCCCGGCGACATGGGCTTCGACATCGTCCACTTCAACCTGCACAAGACGTTCACGCAGCCGCACGGCGGGGGCGGGCCGGGCGCCGGGCCGATCGCGTGCTCGGACCGCATTGAACCGTTTCTCCCAGTCCCCCAAATCACACGTAACGAAGACCTCTTCCACCTCGATCACGACCGCCCCAAGTCCATCGGAAAGATGCGGGGCTTTCAGGGGAACTTCGGGGTATTCGTTCGGTCCTACGCCTACATCTGCTCACTTGGCCGGGATGGGTTAAAGGACGTCTCCGAGGTCGCGGTTCTGAATGCCAACTACCTGAAGGCATTGCTGGCCGAACCGGGGATCGCCGAGTACCTGCCGATCGCCTTCGACCGCACGTGCATGCACGAGTTCGTCGTGTCCGGAAGCGGGGCGAAGGACCAGCTCGGCATCAGGACGCTCGACATCGCCAAGCGGATGCTCGACCACGATGTGCACCCGCCGACCGTGTACTTCCCGCTGCTCGTGGACGAGGCGCTGATGATCGAGCCGACGGAGACCGAGGTGAAGGAGAGGCTCGACCACTTCGCCGAGGTGATCCGCTTGATCCTGGAGGAGGCCAAGGAGGATCCGGAGGTCGCGAGGAGCGCGCCGCACACGACCCCGGTGCGCCGCCTCGACGAGGCCGGCGCCGCGAAGCGGCCGGTCGTGCGCTGGCGGCCCGTCGACGAGAACCCGGGCGATCCCGACCGAGCGAAGAAGGCGCCCGCCTCCGGGTCGGGCGCGATGTAGGTGGCGGAGCAGCGCGATCCGGTCAGCTCGCCCGGCGACCCGGTCGTCCCGCGCGATCCGGTGACCACACCGGGCGATCCATCGCCACCACGCGAGCCGCTCGCCGAGGAGGTCCCCGCGCTCGGCGAGCGCGATCTCTCCCGGCGGCGCGACCGTCAGGCGTCCGTCGTGCTCGTCATCGCCGCCGCGATCTCGATGCTCATCTGGTTTCCGCTCGGGCTCGTCGTCGGCCTGATCGCGATGGGCTACTCGTGGGTGTCCGGCGCGCGCACCTCGTTCTGGGTGGCGCTCGCCGTCGTGCTGATCGGGCTGGTGTCGGTGCTCCTGGGGCTCACGGACTTCGACGGCGGCGCCTTCCAGGGTTAGAGTCGCGCGCATGGAAGCAGCGCCGGCCGGCACGGTCGCCGGTCAGGGAATCACGGAGGAGGAGCTCCGGCTCGCCGCCCGCAACCACGCGCTGCCGCTCGAGGCGCTGCGGCACCCGATCACGCCCGCCGGCCTTCACTACCTCCTCATCCACTACGACATCCCGGACGTCGACCCCGCCTCCTTCCGGCTCGAGGTCGGCGGCGCGGTCGAGCGGACGATGTCGCTGTCGCTCGACGACCTGCGCGCCCGCGATCGGGTGGCCGAGCCGATCACGTTCGAGTGCGCGGGGAACGGCCGGGCGCTGCTCGAGCCGCGGCCGCTGAGCCAGCCGTGGCTCACCGAGGCGGTGGGCACGGCGGAGTGGGCGGGGGCCGCGCTGGGCCCGCTGCTGGACGAGGCCGGTCCGAGCGCCGGCGCCATCGAGGTTGTCTTCACCGGGCTGGATCGCGGAGTCGAGGGCGGCGTGCCCCAGTGGTACGAGCGCTCGCTGCCGATCGCGGAGGCGGAGCTCGGGCTGCTCGCGTACGAGATGAACGGCGGGCCGGTGCCGCCCCAGCACGGCTTCCCGCTCCGGCTCGTGGTGCCCGGCTGGTACGGCATGACCAACGTGAAGTGGCTCACGCGGATCACCGTGGTCGAGGAGCCGTTCACCGGCTTCCAGAACGCGGTCGGATACCGGATGTACAGCCCGGACGGCGTGCCCGGGGAGCCGGTCACGCGGATGCAGCCGCGCTCGCTGATGGTTCCGCCCGGGGTGCCCGACTTCATGACCCGCGAGCGCCACCTGGAGCCCGGCCCTGTGACGTTGACCGGCCGCGCGTGGTCGGGCCATGCGGACATCGACCGTGTCGAGGTGTCGACCGACGGAGGCGAGACTTTCGCCGCCGCGGAGCTCGACCCGCCGCTCGGCCCGCATGCCTGGCGCGGCTGGCGCTTCGACTGGGACGCACCCGCCGGCGAGCACCTCCTGCGCAGCCGCGCCACGGACGCCGCCGGCAACACTCAGCCGCTCGAGCCGCCCTGGAACCTCAAGGGCTACGCCAACAACGCGGCAGAGCGGGTCAAGGTCGTAGTCGGGACCGATTCGTAGACTGGCGCGCCCGTGAGGATCTTCAGCGGCATCCAGCCGACCGGGCGCAAGCACCTCGGCAACTACATCGGGGCGATCCGGGGATACCTCGACGGGCAGGAGCGGGGCGATCCCGCCATCTACTGCATCGTCGACCTGCACGCCACGAGCGTGGCCTACGACGCCGATGCGCTGCCGGATTACGTGCTCGACACGGCCGGGATGCTGATGGCGGCCGGGCTCGACCCGGACCGCTGCATCCTGTTCCGCCAATCCGACGTGAAGGAGCACTCGGAGCTGTGCTGGCTGCTCGCCTCCGTCACCCCCTACGGCGACCTGCAGCGCATGACCCAGTTCAAGGAGAAGTCCGATCGCGAGCGGGAGCTCGTGCGGACGAGCCTGTTCCTGTATCCGGTGCTCCAGGCGGCGGACATCCTGCTCTACAAGACCCACCAGGTCCCGGTGGGCGAGGACCAGCGGCAACACGTGGAGCTGTCGCGCGAGATCGCGCGCCGCTTCAACTCCACCTACGGCGAGGTGTTCGTCGAGCCCGAGGCGGTCATCCCCGAGACGGGCGCGCGCATCATGGATCTGCAGAGCCCCGAGTCGAAGATGTCCACGACCGGCAGCAACGAGGCCGGGCTCGTGTTCATCGACGAGGAGCCCGAGGACATCGTCAAGAAGGTCAAGCGGGCTCAGACGGACTCCGGCAGCGAGGTCGTCCGCGGGCCGGACAAGGCCGGCATCTCGAACCTGATCGAGATCTACGCGGTCACGCGCGGGATCGACCCGGCGGAGGTCGAGCGCGAGTTCGAGGGCCAGGGCTACGGCGCGTTCAAGCAGAGCGTGGGGGAGGCCGTCGCCGAGCTGCTCGCGCCCGTGCGGGAGCGCTATCGCGAGCTGCGCGCGAATCCGGACACGATCGAGGCCGCTCTGCGGCAGGGCGCCGAGAGCGCCCGCGAGATCGCCGTGCCCACCATGGCTGAGGTGCATTCCGTGATGGGCCTCGGCCCCCGCAAGTAACCGTCCGGACCTCCCGTTAAAGAAATAGCTTGTGACGCCGATCACAAGACATGTGAAGGCGCTCGACCGCCCATTGGCTCGTCCGCTCCTCATCGTCCTCTTCGCAGCCGTGCTGTGGACGATGTGGGCCACGGACTTCGGCCTGCACCTCTGACCGGGGCCGCGAATAACGGCATCGCCCCGCGGCGGTCCTTGCCGCCGCCTCGCGCACTACGCTCTCCGGCGATGCCGATCGCCGCGCTCGACCTCGACCTCGAGGTCTTCAACGGGCCCTTCGACCTGCTCCTGACGCTCGTGCTGAAGGAGGAGATCGACCTGCTCGAGGTCGACCTCGCCGAGGTCGTGCTCGCCTACGTCGAGCACCTCGAGCGCGCGGGTGAGCTCGACCTCGAGGCGGCCACCGAGTTCCTGGTCCTGATCGCCGCGCTCCTGGAGCTGAAGTCGCGCCTGATGCTCCCGGCCGACGAGGAGGAGGGCCTCGACCTCGAGCCGATGGAGGCCGCCGAGGAGCTCCTGGCGCGGATGCTCGAGTACCACCGCTACCGCGGCGCCGCGGAGCACCTGCGCGCGCGCCTCGAGGCCGAGCACGGCTACCGCTACCGGAGCGCGCCGCTTCCGCCGGAGCTGCGACGCGTGTCGCTCGAGGTCGCCGAGTCGGCGTACGACCCGGGCCGGCTCGCCGAGGCGATCGGCGACCTGCTCACCGTGCCGCCGCCGCTCGACCTGCGACACGTGCGCAGGCCTGCGGTGTCGGTCGAGCAGCGGCTGCGCCACCTGCGCGACCTGCTCGCGCGCCGCAGCCGCTTCTCGTTCGACGAGGCGGTCGAGGGCGCCGACCGGCTGACCGAGGCCGTGACGCTGTTCGCGCTGCTCGAGCTCTACAAGGCGGGCGAGGCGAAGTGGGAGCAGGAGGTGCCGTTCGGCCCGATCACGGTGGTGCCGTCGTGAACGACCTGGCCCGCACCGTCGAGGCGCTCCTGTTCCTGTCCGCCGAGCCGGTATCCGTGGAGCGCCTGGCCGACGCCTGCGAGGTCGGCGAGGGCGAGATCGTCGAGGCGCTAGCGCGCCTGCGAGAGCACTACGCGGAGGGCTTCCGCGGCGTCGTGCTGCGCGAGGTTGCCGGCGGCTTCACGCTCGCCACCGACCCGATCGCGGAGCGCGCCGCGCGTCGCCTGCGCGCGCGGCCGCGGACCCCGCCGCTTACGCAGGCGCAGGCCGAGTGCCTGGCGATCGTGGCGT
>DATENL010000290.1:0-4748 GCA_035275105.1 Thermoleophilaceae bacterium | reverse complement strand
GGCGTCGCGACCGGGTGGCGGGACCCGCGGGCGAGGGCGTGGCCGAGCGGAGCCGGGCGCGCCGCGCCACCGGCCGCCGCCTGGGCGACGGAGTCCGCGACGCGGAGCAGGTCGTCCTCCGCCAGGCCGTCGACGTGACCGAAGTAGGACGACTCGCCGCTCACGAGCCTGATCGAGACGCCGCGCTCCGAGCCCGACTGCGGGCGCTCGACCCGGCCGTCGTCGAGCGTGAGGGCGAAGCCGTGCCGCTCCTCCGCGTACACCTCGGCGAGGTCGCCGCCGCGCCGGAGGGCGCGTTCGATCGCGCGCGCGGCGAGCTCGGGGTCGACGAGGGTCATTCGGCCTCCGCCGGTAGGTCCTCGGCCGGCATCACGACCTGCACGAGCTCCTCGGCGGCGGCGATCAGCGCGAGCTGCTCGTCGCTCCCCGCCGCCACGACGCGCGCATCGCCGGCCGCGTCGTAGACGAGCGCGCGCGGCGTGCGGTCCTGCTGCCGCCTGCGCACGCCGCCGGCGATCGTCCCGGCGATGCGCGCGGCGATCGAGTCCTGGCGGTCCTTCACGCGTCCCCCGCCTCGAGGTCGCGGAGCACGTGGCGAAGGTCGTAGAAGACCAGCGACGGCAGGGCGAAGCGGCCCGTCACCGCGGCGAGCGTCCAGCGGCCGTCGCGGACGCAGAAGACCGCGCCGCGCTGGGTCGTGACCTCCACCTGCGTCGCGGGGGCGCCGTCACCGGCCGCCGCGTCGGCCTTCCGCAGCAGCTCCGAGAGCGGCCCTCGGAGCCGCTCGCCGAGCTCGTCGTCGCCCTGCCAGGCCGCTGCGACCGCCCCGCCGGCGTCGAGCAGGACGGCGCCGCGAATGTCGGTCGACAGCTCGTCCAGGTAGTCGAGCGCGAGCGCGGGCGTGAGGGCCGGATCGGTCACTCAGATGCCCGCGCGACGGTGGCTCGAGCGGCCGTCGGATTCGGATTCGGCCATCTGGCGGCAGAATAGCGCCGTGCCGCTGTCCCGAATCGCGTGGATGACCACGGTCGCGATCTGCGTCGTCGCCGCCGTCCTCGTGCTCCTGAACGGGTACGTGGGCTACTTCTTCGTGCTGCTCGCCGTGGGGGCGTCGGCCGCCATCAACCTGCGCTAGGCGGCGACGGGCCGGGCGGCTCCGCCCCGGCAGCAGGGTCCTCGGGCTCCAGGTGGATGAGAACGTCGGCGTGCGGGATGCGGCGCTCGATCTCCCGCTGGAGCTGGTGGCTCAGGTGGTGCGCGCGCTCCAGCGTGGTGCCCGACGCGAACTGCACGTGGAGGTCGATGTGACGGCGGCTGCCGGCGCGGCGCGCGCGGAGCTTGTGGAAGCCCACGACCTCGCGCGGCCCCCGCTCCGCGATCGCCTCGCCAACCTGCGCGAGCTCGTCCTCCGGCAGCGCCTCGTCGACCAGCACGCGCGACGAGCGGTTGACGATCCGGATCCCCGACCAGACGATGACCGTCGCCACCACCAGCGCCGTGATCGGGTCGAGCGCCTGCTCGCCCGTGATCGCGACCAGCGCGAGGGCCACGAGGACGCCGCCGGAGGTCAGGGCGTCGGTCCACAGGTGCGCGGCGTCGCCCTCGAGCGCCGGGGAGTCGGTCGCGCGCGCCTGGTGCGACAGGTAGGTCGAGACTGCGAAGTTGACGACCATCGAGATCGCGATCGCCGCGATGCCGAACCCGAGCGACTCGATGTCGCGCGGGTGACTCAGCCGGCGCGCGGACTCGAAGATGATGATCCCGGCGCCGACCAGGATCAGGATCCCCTCGAGCGCCGAGGCGAGGTTCTCGACCTTCTCGTGGCCGTACATGTGCGAGTCGTCGGCCGGCTCGTCCGCCTTGCGGATGGAGAAGTAGGCGACGAACGACGCGAGCAGGTCGATGCTCGAGTGGACGGCCTCGGTGATGATCGCGATCGAGCCGGTGGCGGCGCCGGCGACGAGCTTGAGCACGATCAGCGAGCTGTTCGAGACGATCGACAGCCGCGCCGCCCGGAGCTTGCGGCCGTCCTCGGTGGCCGTGGTCGCGGGCGCCTCGATCACGGCAGCGCTTCCCTGCCCACCCGCTCGGCGAGCCAGTCGGCGAACAGGCGCGCCGCCCGCCCGCGATGGCTGATGGCGTCCTTCTCCGCCGGGTCGAGCTCGGCCATGGTCCTGCCGTCGCCGGTGTCGTCGGGCACGAACGCGGGGTCGTAGCCGAAGCCGCCGCCGCCGCGCGGCTCGAGGGCGAGCGTGCCCGTGCAGCGGGCCTCGAACACCTGCTCGTGCTCGCCGTCCGGCTCCACGAACGCAAGCGCGCAGACGTAGGCGACCCGCCGGTCGCCGTCGTCGGGGACCTCCCGGAGCAGCTTGGCGAGGTTCTCCTCGTCGGTCGCCTGCTCGCCCGCGTAGCGAGCGGAGCGCACGCCCGGACGCCCGCCGAGCGCCGCCGCCTCGATCCCCGAGTCGTCGGCCACCGCGGCGCCGCCCGTCGCGTCGGCCGCGGCGCGCGCCTTCACGCGCGCGTTCGCCTCGAACGTGTCCCCCGTCTCCGGCGGCAGCTCGACGTCCTCCGGCAGCGGCACGAGCTCGTGCCCGGCCAGGAGGCCGGCGAGCTCCCTGAGCTTGTGCTCGTTGCGCGACGCGACCACGAGCCTCACCGGATTGTCCCTAGGCGACCGGCGCGTCGATCGCCTCGAGCTGGGCGGCGCGGAGCTGGTCGATCCCCGCCGCCGCGAGCGCGAGCAGCTCGTCGAGCGACGCGCGCGAGAGCGGTGTGCGCTCAGCGGTGGCCTGGACCTCGACCAAACCACCGTCGCCGGTCATGACGACGTTCGCGTCGACCTCGGCCGTGGAGTCCTCCGAGTAGTCCAGGTCGAGCAGCGGCACGCCGCCGACCACCCCGCACGAGACCGCGGCCACCGACTGCGTGAGCGGGACGACGGAGAGCGCCCCCTCCGACACCAGGCGCGCGAGGGCGAGGTGGAGCGCCACGTACGCCCCAGTGATGGCCGCGCAGCGCGTGCCGCCGTCGGCCTCGAGCACGTCGCAGTCGAGGTAGACCGTGCGCTCGCCCAGCGCCGGGAAGTCGACGATGCCACGCACCGACCGCCCGATCAGGCGCTGGATCTCCACCGTCCGGCCGTCCGGGCGCCCGCGCGAGACGTCGCGCTGCTTGCGCTCGCCGGTCGAGGCGGGGAGCATCGAGTACTCCGCGGTGACCCAGCCGCGGCCCTGGCCCTTCATCCAGCGAGGGACGTCGTCGACCGCCGACGCGGTGCAGATCACGCGCGTGCCACCCGCGGCGATCAGCGCGGACCCGGTCGCGGTTCTCACGAAACCCGGCTCGATGTGGACCGGCCGGAGGTCGGCCGGCGCCCGTCCGTCGGAGCGGGTCGTGGGTTCGATCACGGACACGCGCGCCATGTTGGCAGAGCGGCGGCCGAGACCGGCGCCGTCGGGCGCTACGCGGCGCCCGCGTGCGGCGGCGACGGCGGCGCGGACCCGTCCAACAGCTCGAGCTGGTCGGCCAGCACCTCGTAGCGGGTGCGGCGCTCGCCGTCCGGCTCGCTCCACTCGTCGAGCTCGAGCCGGCCCGATACCCCGATCCGGGTGCCCGCCCGCGCCTCGCGCACCACGTCGTGCGCGCGCAGCCCCGTGGCAAGGACCTCCACGTACACGAGCCCGGGCTCGCGCAGCCCCGCCTGGCCGATCCGCGGCACGGCCACGCGCATCGAGCACACTTCCGCGCCGCCCTCGGTCACGCGCAGCACCGGGTCCTCGACCAGCCGACCGATCAGGTTGACGCTGTTCACTCCCCCGCTGTTCGCGGGCGAGGCGGCGGTCCCCACACGGACCACCCGCGCGGGTGCCGATCGTGGACGCCCGCGGCTCGGAACGGCCGGCCGTACCGGGCCGGGCACGCGGATCCTGCGGCCCGATCGGGGGATATCCGCCCACCGGACGACCGGTAATACGCGCGATCTCGATGCGGCGGAGGCCATCAGCGCGGGCGGCGTGCGGCGACCGGCTCAGAACTGCACCTTCGCGATCGCGTCCTTGATCTTCGCCAGGATCACGTCGCCGAGCGCCTTGCCCTGGTCGGTCCTGAACCCCTTCAGCGCCGCGACGGCGCCCGCCATGACCAGCGCCACGAGCAGGATGAGGGCCACGTACTCGACGGTCCCTTGACCGGCCGTGACGGCGAGACGGCGTAGGTGCTGCATCGGGGTACCTCCGGGGTCGGTGACGATCGATCCCGATGGTCCCGCGGGCCGTGTGACGGAACAAGACCGCGATGTGAAAACTCCGCGACGAGATTGCGAAATGTTCGCGCGCCAGGCGCGGGCGGCCCGCGCCCACCCCGCCGGGGTACGCTCCGCGCGCCCATGCGCGTGCTGGTCGTGACGAGCATGTACCCGACGCCGTCGCGACCGAGCCTCGGCGGGTTCGTCCGCGACCAGGTCGAGGCGCTCGAGAAGATCGACGGGCTCGACCTCGAGCTGTTCGCGTTCGAGCCCGGCGGCGCGAGCCGCTTCGCGCGCGCGGCCGTCGAGCTGCGCCGCCGTCACCGCCGCGACAGCTTCGACCTCGTCCACGCGCACTACGGCCTCAGCGGCTGGGTCGCGCTCGCGCTCGGGCACCGCGCGCCGATCCTCGTCACCTTCCACGGCACGGACCTCGAGCACCGCGTCGTCGGCCCGCTGTCGCGCGCGCTCGCGCCGCGGATCGACGTCGCCGCGCCGGTGT
>DATENL010000289.1:0-6781 GCA_035275105.1 Thermoleophilaceae bacterium | reverse complement strand
AGCTCCCGCGCGAGCGCGCGGCCGGCGCCGGCGTCCTCTGCCACCGGCCCGAAGATCGGCGTGTGCCAGTCCGTGGGCGAGACGAGCGCCCCGCGGCGCGCGCTCACCGGCAGGATCCCGGTCAGGCGGCCGTCGTCGCGGGTGGTGAGCGTCCTCAGCTCGCCCAGCCCGAAGGCGCCGTGCCAGGCCTCGATCCAGCCGGCGCGCAGGAACGGCGCGGCGCCCGTGCGGTCCGCCAGCTCGTCCCACTCCGCCCGCAGCTCGTCGTCGAGGACGTGTGGGTCGTGACCGGCCACGAGCGGCACACCGTAGCGCCCGTGGACCCCGTCTCCGATCCGCGCTGGGACGAGCTCGTGCGCTCGCACCCGGACGCCGGGCCGTATCACCTGGGGGCGTGGGCGAGCGTGATGCGCTCCGCGTACGGCGACCGCGCCTCGTACCTCGGGCTCTTCTCGGGTGGCGATCGGCTCGTCGGGGGGCTTCCCTTGATGCGCACGAGGGGGCTCGTAACGGGGGTGAGACTGCGGTCGCTCCCGGTCGTGCCTCCGGCGGGACCCCTGGCGCCCGACGACTCGGGGCGGCGCATGCTCCTCGAGGCGGCATGCAGGGCCGCCGACGAGTCCGGCGCGAAGATCTGGACGCTGCACGCCCGCGGCGGCGGCTACGAGGCGCTGGTGCCGGAGCTGCGGCCGCGGCCCAAGCACCCGACCTGGGTCCTCGACCTGCCCCAGGACGTCGAGGAGATGCGCCGCGGCTGGAAGAAGACCTCGAACAACCTGTGGCGCAACATCCGCAAGGCCGACCGCGCCGGCGTCACCGTGCGCGAGGGGCGCTCGGAGGACGACCTGCGGACGTTCTACGCGCTCTACCTGCGGGTGATGCGGCGGCGGTGCGTGCTGCCGCGGCCGTACAGCCAGCTGAGGGAGGACCGCCGCCTGCTGGGCCCTGACGGCCATTACCGCCTCTTCCTGGCCGAGCACGAGGGCGACGTCGTGGCCGGCGGGCTCTACCACGCCCTGGGCCGCGCGGTGGACCTCCTCTACAACGGAAGCGACGACTCCCGCCTCGACGTGCGCCCCAACCACGCGCTCTACTGGCACGTGATCGAGTGGGCCGCCGGCGAGGGCTACACCGAGCTCGACTTCGGACATGCGCGGGTCGAGTCGTCGCTCGCGCGCTTCAAGGCGCAGTGGAGCGCGCGCGAGGTCCCCGAGTACCGCTACGACTACGCGCCGGGGGCAGCGGCAGCGGCAGCGGCGGAGCCGGCGGCCGAGGGCGGACGGGCGCTCGAGGGCCGCGGCGGAAGCGGCCCGATGGAGCGCGTGTGGCCGCACCTGCCCCTGCCGGCCACCCGCGCCGCGGCGACGCTGGCGTACCGGTTCTTCTAGGGCGCCCGGTCTCCGCGGGACCGCGCGTTGGCGCAATCGCTAACAGCCGCAATAACGGGAACCCGGGACGCCGCTTTGGAACGTTGACTGCGATATGCGCAGTCAAGTGACCAAAGCGACCGCTGGTGCGCCGTTATAAGCCGCTGTTTGCGGTGGCGCGAGAGCGCGGTCGAGCGGAGACCGGCGGGACTACCGGCTGCCCGACCGCGCGAGCTGCCGCTCGATCACGTTCCCGACGAGCTTGACCACCGCCGGCTCGCCCACGGCCGTCACGTGGCCGCGGCGGTAGGCGTCGGCCCAGTCGCGCAGGCGGCCGTCCTTCGCGAGCTTGTTGAACTCCGGGCGCTGGACGGTGATCGAGACGCGCGCGTCGCCGGCCGGGTCGCGCGAGACCTTCGGCCCGGGCAGCTCCACCCGCCACACCGGCGCGCCGGCCCCGTGGGTCGGGAGCTCGAGCTTGACCACGATCGTGAGCTGGCGCAGCGCGGGCACCTCGTCGCCGAAGCGGTGGACCGCCTGCTCGATCAGCGCGCGTGTGTCGCCGGCGGACATCAGCCGGAGGCCGCCGCGGCCCGGGCGCGGGCCTGGGCCTGGGCCTGCTGTGGGTTGAGCCGCATCGTCGCGGCCAGCGGGATCGCGAGCAGGACGCAGAAGGCCGCCACCCGGAACGCCCAGCTGTAGCCGTCGCGGGCGGCCTCGTTGGCGATCTCCTGCGTCTCCCGGCCGGTGGTGGTCTGCGGGAAGTAGGGCTTGAACTCGTCGTCGTTCGGGTCCTGGAACGTGCGCTCGAGCAGGTAGTGGCGCGAGTCGTGGTGGACACCGAGCGACTTGGCGAAGCCGTCGGCGCGGAGGCGCTGGTCGTGCGTGCGCGCGTCGAAGGTCGTCGCGAAGACGGCGATGAGCAGGGCGATCCCCAGGCCGAACCCGAGCTGGCGCGCGCTGTTGACGAGGCCCGCTCCGAGCCCCAGCTCCTGCCCCGAGACCGAGCCCATCGCGCCGACATTGATCGACGGGAACGCGCCGCCCATCCCGGCGCCCACCAGCATCAGCGGGCCGACCACCTTCCAGTAGTCCGCGCCGGCCGGGAGGAACGACAGCCACAGGAGCCCGATCGCCATGACGGCGAGGGCGACCACGGCCATCTTGCGCGGCGCCACGCGGTCGGCGTTGCGCGCGACCACCGGCGCGACCAACAGGCCCATGACCGGCACCGGCAGCGTGGCGAACGCCGACGTGAGGGGCTCCATGTGCCACATGGTCTGGAAGGCGATGACCAGCAGGAACAGGACGCCGATCACGCCCATGCCGAACAGCACGAACGCGCCGCACGCCTTGAGGAACTGCTTGTTGGCCATGATCCCGGGCGTCAGCATCGGGTGCTTGCCGCGCTTCTGGGAGATGACGAAGGCGACGTTCAGGACCAGCGAGGCCGCGATCATCAGGTATATCGACGGCGCGTCGATCCCGCGGTCGTTGATGTAGATCAGGGCGTAGACCATCGTCCCGATCGCTCCGCCGAGGGTGACCATCCCGATCAGGTCGACCTTCCGCGTGGCCGTCACGTCGTAGGTCTCGGGCATCACCCGCACGGCCCAGATCAGGCCGGCGATACCGATCGGGACGTTGATGAAGAAGATCCAGTTCCAGGTCGCGACCTCGAGGATCAGGCCGCCGACGAGCGGGCCCAGCGCGGCGGCCGCGTTGGCCACCACCGCCATCAGCGACAGCCCGAGCCCGCGCTGCTTGGGCGGGAAGATCATCGCCGTGATCGCCAGGGCGAGCGGCACGAGGATCGCCGCGCCGAGGCCCTGGAGCACGCGGAAGCCGATCAGCGCGCCGATGCTGGGCGCGATCGCGCACAACAACGACGCGAACGTGAACAGCGACATCCCGATCAGGAAGAACTTCCGCCGCCCGAACTGGTCGGCGAGCCGCCCCATCGAGATCAGCATGACGGCGAACGTGATGTTGTAGGCGCTGAGCACCCACGAGACCGTGGAGATCCCCGTGTCGAACTCCTGGATCAGCGTGGGGATCGAGATGTTCACGATGGTCACGTCGATCAGGGCCATGAACAGCCCGACCATCGTCACCGCGAAGATCGACCACTTCCGCCGGTAGAGCTCGTAGCGCGGCGGGTTCACGCGCCCGTCCTCGCGCGCGCCCTCGAGCTGGTTCATCAGCTCGCGGTCGAAGTCGTAGGAGAGCCGCTGGCGCGCCTGGTCGAGGCCGACCCATTCGAGCTGGTCGACCTCGCTGTTGGGGGTGAAGTCCCCGTGCAGCGGGGTCATCAGCCAGTAGCGCACGGTCTTGGGCCGCCCCTTGGCGTCCTGGTACATCGCCTGCCCGAGCTCGCGCTCGAGCCCGCAGCGCATGCCTGTCTCCTCCTCGACCTCGCGGATCGCGGCCTCCTGGAAGGACTCGCCGGCGTTGAGCTTGCCCTTGGGGAGGGACCAGTCGCCGTACTTGGGGCGGTGGACTACCGCCACCTCGAGCCGGCCGTCCGCGCCCTGCCGGGTGACCAGCCCGCCGGCGGCAAGGACCTCCACCTGGCCGTTGACCGACGCCTCGGCGGGACTGGCGGTGGTCGCCGAGCCGTTCTCGCTCATGGGTGTGCGCAGCGGCTGAAGGCCCGCGTCCTCTGGACCCGGCGACCGAATCGGTCCGTCGCCGTCGCCCGGACGGTGTGCCTGCCGGCCTTCAGCTTGCGAACGTTGATCCGGACCGAGAACGACCGCAGGCCCGTGCGTCGCAGGACGCGGGAGTCGCGCTTCACGACGGTGTGGATCCCGGCGCCGTTGACGGCGACGTTCGCGCCGAACGGGCGGCGCGCGCATCCGGGCGGCTTCGTGAGCGCGAGCGTCAGCGCCGGCGGCTTGACGGGCGGCCGCTGGACCCCGGACGGGTTGGTGAACAGGTCGGCGCCGAACGGGCGCAGGCCGGCGGCGCCCGCGTAGCCCAGGTGCCCGAGGCCGAACAGGTCCTCGGTGCTGCGGAGCATCGAGTAGTGGTTGTACTCCTGCTTCGAGACGGTGCCCGGCTTGATGAAGCGCGACAGGAGGACGGCTCCGATGCGGCCGCCGCCGGCGCCGGGCGTGGGGCCGCCGTTGTTGGGCGTGTTCGGCCCCTGCTTCTCGCCGCAGCAGGCGTCCGCGTCGTGGGACTCGGCCTCGTCGAAGGTGATGATCACGAGGCCGTCCTGGCGGTAGGCCGGCGAGCGGAGGATGCGCGGGATCCAGCTCTGGAGGAACCGGTTGGCGCTGACCATCCCGCCCGGCTGACCGTCGACGCACGGCTCGTCGTGGCCGTCGTGGCAGAGGTTGGGCGTGATGAACGAGTAGTTGGGCGTGGTGCTCACGGACTCGAGGTCGCCCTTGAGCCGTGACAGGGGCACGACGCTCGCGTCGCAGTGCGCCTGGTCGTCGATGATCGAGTGGAAGTACATGAACGGGTTGTGCCGCATCGCGTACTGGTCGCCGGGCTCGGCCATCTGCGTGTCGTCGGCGGAGCCCACGGCCGGGTGGCGGCACGTCTTCGGCTCGCCGTTCTTCCCGTTCGCCATGTCCTCCATGAAGCCACGCCACGTGAGCGCGTTGTCGTCGAGCTGGTCGGAGATCGTCCTGACCTGCGGCGGGTAGACGCTGCCCTGCCCGAGGTACTGCCCGTCCGGCCCGGGCAGCCCGGGCGCGAAGTCGATGTACGCGGGGGCGTCCGCCTGGGTGTAGGGGTTGGGTCCCTGGCCGCTGACCATGGAGATGTAGTTGTCCAGGCTCAGGTGGCCGGTCGCGTAGAAGCCGGGCACGAAACCGCCGCGCGCGCGGAGGGTCTTCGACAGGTAAGGCGCCTTCGAGTTCACGCCGAAGGTCGAGTCAGCATCCTCGTTCTCGAGGATCACGACGAACACGTGCTTGATCGGCGGCGCCGCCGTGGCGGTCGCGGCCAGCACGAGCAGGGCGGCCGCCGCCATGGCTGCTGCGAGCGCCCCCCGCCGCATGGTCAGATCTTGTGGCGCTCGAGGAGCTTCTTGCCGATGACCATCCGCTGGATCTCCGACGTCCCCTCGCCGATCAGGAGCAGCGGCGCGTCGCGGTAGAGGCGCTCGATCTCGTACTCCTTGGAGTAGCCGTAGCCACCGTGGATACGGAAGGACTCCTCGACGCAGAAGCGGCCGGTCTCCGACGCGAAGAGCTTCGCCATCCCGGCCTCCAGCTCGGACGACTCCCCCGCGTCCTTCAGCCGCGCGGCCTTGCGGGTCAGCAGGCGGGCGGCCTCGATCTGGGTCGCCATGTCGGCGAGCTTGAACTGGATCGCCTGGTGCTGGGCGATCGGCTTGCCGAACGCCTTGCGCTCCTGCGAGTAGCGCAGCGCGAGCTCGAGCGCACGCTGCGCGATCCCGACCCCGCGCGCGGCGACGTTCGCGCGACCGACCTCGAGCGCGTCCATCATCTGGACGAAGCCCTTGTTGAGACCGGCCTCCTCGCCGCCGAGGATGTTCTCCGCCGGACAGCGGTAGCCGTCGAAGACGAGCTCGGTCGACTCGACCCCCTTGTAGCCCATCTTCTTCAGCGGCGCGGGGACGTTGAAGCCCGCGTACGCGCCGGTGTTCTCGCTGACGCCGGGCTCCTTCTCGGCGACGAAGCACGTCATGCCCTTGTAGCGCGGCTCGGCCTCGGGATCGGTCTTGACGAGCACGAAGACCAGGCCGGAGCGCAGGCCGTTCGTGACCCACATCTTCTGGCCGTTGATCGCGTAGCTCCCGTCGTCCTGCTTGCGCGCGGTCGCCTTCAACGCCTGGACGTCGGAGCCCATCTCCGGCTCGGACAGGCTGAACGCCGCGCGCAGCTCCCCCGTCGCCATCTGCGGCAGCCACTTCCGGCGCTGTTCGTCCGTGCCGTACTTCATGAGGAGATAGGACCCGATGAAGTGCGTGTTGACGATCCCGGAGATGGAGATCCAGCCGCGCGAGAGCTCCTCGACGATCATGACGTAGGTCGTGAGGTCGAGGCCCATGCCGCCGTACTCCTCGGGGATCGTGACCCCGAACAGGCCGAGCTCCTTCATCTGGTCGACGATGTCCTGCGGGAACTCGTCCTCGTGATCGAAATGCTCGGCGTTGGGGAGGATCTGCTCGTCGGCGAACTGGCGGATCATCGCAAGGATGTCCTTCTGCTCGTCGGTGTACTCGGTGTATGGCGCAGGGGATACGGCCATGGCTCTTGACGCTCTCCCGGATCTCGGTCGGTCGACGCGATGCGTGCTCGCAGCTTACCCGCGCGGGCTGCGAGCCCGCGCGAGCCGAGCCGCCGACGGGCGCGCCCGCAAGACTGCACGCCGCTGATGGGCAACTTCTGCTCAACCGTCGTCGAAGCGGCGCCGGCGGGCCGCCGCGCCCT
>DATENL010000288.1:0-8695 GCA_035275105.1 Thermoleophilaceae bacterium | reverse complement strand
CGTGCGCGCCCGCGCCTGCCCCGCCACCGCCCGGCGCCGTGACCGGCTCCACGCGCGGCAGGACGAGAACCTCGTCGCCGCCGCGGCCGACCAGCTCACGGCTGAACAGCCGCAGGGGGTCGCGCAGCGTCAGCCGGGCGGGCTCGAGCACCTTGCGGCCGCGCCTCGAGAAGCGGACGTTTATGCGCACACGGCGCGACCAGCGGCCGGCCATCGGCACCGGCCAGCCCAGCAGCGGCTCGACCAGCTCGCCCCCGGGCGCCGGCAGCCCGCCGCAGCGAACCTCGATGCGCAGCGGGTAGGGCTCCTCCTCGGTGACCGTGTGCGGCCCCACGCGGCGGTCGATCGCCGCGCCGCTTGCGGCGATCGCGACCCACGCGACGGCGGCGCCGGCCACCGCCATCAGGCCCAGTCCGGGCACGTACAGCGACGCCGTGTCGAAGGTCCCGCCCATGAGACAGAGCGCCAGGCCGAACAGGGCGACGGCGAGCGGCCGCATCGGCTAGAGCGCGGGAACCCGCTCCAGCGCGTCGCGCACGACCGTGGTCCGCTCCTCGCTGCCGGCGCCCGGTGCGAGCAGCAGCCGGTGAGCGAGCACGGAGTCGGCGAGCGCCTGCACGTCGTCGGGCAGCGCGTGGTCACGCGCGTCGAGCGCCGCCATCGCCTTGGCGGCGCGGAACAGCATCAGCCCTGCACGCGGCGAGGCGCCCAGATCCACGCGCGGATCGGCGCGGGTGGCCTCGAGGATCGCGACCACGTAGCGGCGCAGCGCCTCGCTCGCGTGCACGCCCGCGGCGGCCGTCTGCGCGGCGAGCACCTCCCCCACGCCGGCGGCGGGCTCGAGCTCGAGCACGCGATCGCCCGCGGCGTGCTCGGCCAGCATCTCGGCCTCGTCCTCGGCCTCCGGATAGCCGAGCGCGACCCGCACCATGAAGCGGTCGAGCTGCGCCTCGGGCAGCGGATACGTGCCCTCGTACTCGACCGGGTTCTGGGTCGCCACGACGATGAACGGGCGCGCGAGCTCGTGCGTGTGCACGTCGACCGTCACGTGGCGCTCCTGCATGCACTCGAGCAGCCCCGACTGGGTCTTGGGCGACGCGCGGTTGACCTCGTCGACCAGGACCACGTTCGCGAACACCGGCCCGGGGCGGAACTCGAACCGGCCCTCGCGCTGGTTGTAGACGTTCGTGCCGACGACGTCGGCCGGGAGCAGGTCGACGGTGCACTGCACGCGCGCGTACTCGGCGTCGATCGAGCGCGCCAGGGAGCGCGCGAGCGCGGTCTTGCCGACCCCCGGGTAGTCCTCGATCAGCACGTGGCCCTCGGCCACCAGCGCCACCAGCAGGTCGCGCAGCGCCGCCTCCGGAACCTTGACGGCGCGCCGCACGTTCGCCGCCAGCCGCTGGCCGAGGGCGGCGACGCCGGCCGGGTCGAGCTCGGGCGCCGTGCTCACCCGATCGATCTTAGGGACCGGCCCTCGCCGGCTCGCCGGGTTGGCGCGGGCACCCGCGTCAGGCCTGCGTGGGCTCCTCCGTGCGCGTGAGCTCGCGGACCGCGGCCTCGGGGTCGGGGGACCGCATCAGGGTCTCGCCCACGAGCACCGCGTCGACCCCGACCTGCTCGAGCTCCTCGACCTGCTCGCGGGTTGCGATGCCGGACTCGGAGACGACCGTCTTGCCGGCCGGCACGTCCGTGAGCAGCTCGAAGGTCCGCGACAGGTCGACGCTGAAGTCGGTGAGGTCGCGGTTGTTGATGCCGATTATCTGGGCGTCGACCGCCAGCGCGGCGTCGAGCTCGGGCTCGTCGTGCACCTCCACCAGCGCGTCCATCTCGAGGTCGCGCGCCAGCCCGTGCAGCGTCGCCAGCTCGGCCGGGTCGAGCGACCCGACCACGAGCAGCACGGCGTCGCCGCCGGCGGCCTTCGCCTCGAAGACCTGGTACGGGTCGATCGTGAAGTCCTTGCGCAGCACGGGGAGGTCGGTTGTGCTCGACGCGGCGGTCAGGTCCGCGAGCGTGCCGCCGAAGTGGTCCTCCTCGGTCAGGACCGACAGCCCCGCCGCGCCGCCGCGCTCGTAGGCGCGCGCCATCTCCTCGACTCCCACGCCCTCCCTGATCGTGCCCGCCGACGGCGAGCGCCGCTTGTACTCGGCGATCAGCGAGGTGCCCGGGCGCACGAGCCACTCGCCGAACGGCCGGCACTCGCCGCGCGCGGCCGCCTCGAGCTCGACCTCGGCGAGCGGCCGGCGCGCGCGCCGCTCCTCTAGCCGCCTGCGGGTCGCGCCGACGAGCTCCTCCAGCCGCACGCTCACGACGGCGCCAGCTCCCGCGTCTTCTCCACGAACCGCTCCATCGTCTCGCGCGCGGCGCCTGAGTCGATCGCCTCCTCGGCGGCGCGGACGCCCTCGGCGAGGGTCTCGGCGCCGCCGGCCAGATAGATCGCCGCGCCGCCGTTGAGCACGACTATCGCGCGCTCGGGGCCGCTGTCGCCGCGGAAGACGGAGCGGGCGCACTCGGCGCTCTCCTCCGGATCGCAGGCGTCGAGGGCGCCGCGGGGAATCGGGTCGACGCCGAGGTCCCCGGGCGTGATCTCGACCGAGTCGAGCACGCCGTCCTTCAGCTCCACGGCCTGCGTCGGACCGGAGGCGCTGACCTCGTCCAGCCCATCCGAGCCGGACACTACCAGGGCCCTCTCGGCGCCCAGGCGCCCGAGCGCGGCGGCGAGCGTCTCGAGGTAGCGCGCGTCCGAGACCCCCACGAGCTGGCGGCTGGCGCCGGCCGGGTTGGTGAGCGGACCGAGGAAGTTGAAGATCGTTCGCACGCCGAGCTCCTTGCGCACCGGGACGACGTGCCGCATCGCCGCGTGGTGCGCGGGCGCGAACATGAAGCCGAAGCCGACGGCGTCGATGCACTCGGCCACCGCGCCCGGTTCCAGGTCGATGCGCGCGCCGAGCGCCTCGAGCACGTCGGCCGAGCCGGAGCGCCCGGTCGCCGAGCGGTTGCCGTGCTTCGCGACGGCGCAGCCCGCCGCGGCGGCGACGAACGCGGCGGTGGTCGAGACGTTGAAGGTCGGATTGCCGCCGCCCGTGCCGGCGGTGTCCACGAGCGGCGCGCGGTCGACCTCAACGGGGACCGCGAGCTCGCGCATCGTGCGCGCGAGACCCTCCACCTCGTCTACGGTCTCGCCCTTGGTCCGCAGCGCGACGAGGAAGGCCGCGGTCTCGACCTCCGACGCGCGGCCGTTCATGACCTCGCGCAGGACGGCGGAGGCGTGGTCGGCGCTCATGTGGCGCCCATCGGCGAGCGCGTCGATCGCGCGCGTCATCACGGGGTTGGGCATCTCAATCCGCCAGGAAGTTGCCGAGCAGCCGCTTTCCGCTGGGCGTGAGCACCGACTCGGGATGGAACTGCACGCCCTCGGCCGGCAGCTCGCGGTGCCTGACCGCCATCACCACGTCGCCGTACCACGCCGAGCGCTCGAGGCAGTCGGGCAGGTCGGGATCGACCACGAGCGAGTGATAGCGGCCGGCCACGAGCGGGGATTCGAGGCCGCTGAAGATCGTCCTCCCGTCGTGCTCGACGGTGGCCGGCTTGCCGTGCACCGGCTCGCCGCGCACCACCCGGCCGCCGAACGCGTGCGCGAGCGACTGGAGCCCGAGGCAGACGCCGAGCACCGGGATGCCGGCCTCGGCCGCGTGCCGGATCAGCTCGCCGGACACGCCCGCGTCGTCCGGCGGCTTCCCGGGGCCGGGCGACACCACCACTCGGTCGGGCCGGCGCTCCACCAGCTCGCGCGCGCCCGCCACGTCGTTGCGGACGACGTCGAGCTCCCCTCCGAGCTCGCCCAGGTACTGGACGAGGTTGTAGGTGAACGAGTCGTAGTTGTCGAGTACGAGGACCTTCATGCCGCGGGTGCGCTCACGCCCAGTCCGGCTGGCTGCACGCCAGCGCGACGGCGTCGAACACGGCGTTCGCCTTGTGCTCGGTCTCGCGCGTCTCGTAGTCGGGGTCCGAGTCCGCCACGATGCCGCCGCCGGCCTGCGCGTGCACGCGCCCGTCCTTGATCAGCGCCGAGCGGATGTAGATGCAGGTGTCGAGGTCGCCCGTGAACGACAGGTAGCCGACCGCGCCGCCGTACGGTCCGCGGGCGGTGGGCTCGAGCGTGTCGATGATCTGCATGGCGCGGATCTTCGGCGCGCCGGACAGCGTGCCGGCGGGGAGCGAGGCGCGCAGCGCGTCCATCGCCGTGACCCCGTCCGCCAGCGTGCCCGACACGGACGAGACGATGTGCATCACGTGCGAGTAGGTCTCCACGACCATGTGCTCGTCGACCGCGACGCTGCCGTACTCGCACACCCGGCCGAGGTCGTTGCGGCCGAGGTCCACGAGCATCTCGTGCTCGGCGCGCTCCTTCTCGTCGGCCAGCAGTCCGCGCGCGCGCTCGAGGTCCTCCTCGGTGGTCTGAGCGCGCGGCCGGGTGCCCGCGATCGGGCGCTGCTCGGCGCGGCGTCCGGTGACCTTCACGAGCGACTCCGGCGACGCCCCGGCGATCTGGAAGTCCTCGAAGTCGAGGAAGTACATGTAGGGGCTCGGGTTGATCGTGCGCAGCCCGCGGTAGATCGAGAACGCGTCGACCGGGCAGTCCGCGCTCCAGCGCTGGCTCGGGACGATCTGGTACGCGTCGCCGGCCCGGATGTGCTCCTTCGCCCGCTCGACCGCGGCCCCGAAGCCGTCCGACCCGATGTTCGACGTCCAGGCCGGCGCGTCCGGGCGGCTCGGCGCGGTGCGCGGCACCGGCGCGCGCAGCCGCTCGCGCACGTCGGCGATCGCCTCGACGGCGCGCTCGTACGAGGGCTCGAGCTCGTCGCCCGTCCCGACCACGTAGGCGAGCACGGTGACGGTGTGGGTGAAGTGGTCGAACGCGAGCAGGACGTGCGAGACCATGACCGCCAGGTCGGGCATGCCCAGCTCGTCGGGGTTCGGCTCGCCCACGCTCGGCTCGAAGGTGCGCACGAGGTCGTAGCCGAACATCCCGACGGCGCCGCCGGCGAACGGCGGCAGGCCCTCGAGCGGCGCCAGCCGGTGGCGCGCCAGCTCGTCCGCGACGGCCGCGTACGGGTCGGCGGCGTCGCGCGGCTCGCCGTCGACGGTCAGGTTGCCGTGCTCGAGGCGCATGACGGCTCGCTGCTGGACGCCGAGGAACGACCAGCGCCCGAACCGCTGGCCCTGCTCCGCGGACTCGAGCAGGAACGACGGGCCGGCGCCGCGCAGCTTGAGGTACGCCGACACCGGCGTCTCGCAGTCGTCGATGAAGGTGTGGCGCAGCGGTATCAGCGAGTGGTCGCGCGCGAGCGCGCGAACCTCGTCGAGCGTCGGCGTGACGTCGAGCTCGGCCGGGTCAGCGACGACGGCCATTCAGCTCCTCGAGCGCGTCGGCGACGGAGAGCCCGCGTGCGGCGAGCAGGACGGTGAGGTGGTAGAGCACGTCGGCCGCCTCCTCCCCCACGCGCCGGTCGGACTCGTCGCCGGCCGCGCGAGCCACCTCGTCGGCCTCCTCGCGCACCTTCTCGCCGATCCGCGGCGGGTCGTCGAGCAGCGCCGCCGTGTAGCTGCCCTCGGGGCGCTCGTCCCGACGCGCGGCGACCGTGCGCTCGAGCGCCGGCAGCGCCTCGTAGGGCGCCGGCGGCTCGAGCTCGCCGTTGTGGAAGCAGGTTCGCTCGCCCGTGTGGCAGGCCGGGCCCGCGGGCTCGACGAGCGCGAGCACGGCGTCCACGTCGCAGTCGAACCGCAGCGCGCGCACGCGCTGGACGTTCCCCGACGTCTCGCCCTTGTGCCACAGCTCGTCGCGCGAGCGGCTCCAGAAGTGCGTCTCGCCCGTGGCGCGCGTGCGCTCGAGGGCCTCCTCGTTCATGTACGCGAGCGTGAGCACCTCGCCCGTGCGCCAGTCCTGGACGATGCACGGGACGAGACCGCGCTCGTCGTAGGAGATCTCCTGCATCCGAACCGATTCTATGGCGGCCCCAGAAGCCCTCGGATCTCCTCGATCATCGCCTTCGCCTCGACGACGTCGTCGTACGTGTAGGTGCGGAACTCGTCCTCCCGCGCTCGTGCAGCGCGGCGCCGCTCGTGGTCCTGCTCCCAGGCGTGGCGCGTGTGGTGGTAGCGGTAGCCATTGAGCTCCACGGTCAGACCGGGCCAGCGCATGTCCACGTAGTGGGCGCCGCGCTTGCGGTTGACCTCGGGCCGCGGCAACCCCGCTTCGAGCACCAGCTCGAGCCCGCGCCGCTCCATCCAGCTGAGGATCGCCGGCGCGTCGCCCTCGAAGATCGGGCTGAACTTCGCCGCCCCGCGCGCGTTGGGCCGCCGCTCGAGCACGGCCTTGACCTGGCGCGGAGTCGTCTCGTGGCGCACCCCGGCGAGGTGGCAGGCCCCTGCCAGCTCCTCGACGCTCATCACCGCGGCCAGGTCCACGAGCGTCCGCGCCGGCGACGTCACCGGGATTCCGCGCCAGCGGAAGCGCTCGCTGCGCGGGACGTGCGCCCGCCGGGCGCCCGGAAAGCGCCGCTTGGCCGACACGATCACGGCTGCGCGCGGCGGCCTCCCCTTGACGATCCCGAGCAGGTGAGCACCCGCTAAGCCGGCCAGCAGCGCGCCGTCCCCGCACGCGAGCACGGCGGCCATGTAGTCCGCTTCGACGCTCCGCGCGGCGTGCCCGACTCGGTAGACGCCGCGGCACACGGGGATCAACATCCGGTCCACCACGAGTCGATCGATCTCGTGCACGACCAGACCGACTCGACGCAGTTGGTTTCGAGTCACGACGCCGTGCTGCCCACCCGCGATCCGAGCGATCGCTTTGGAACGTTGACTGCGCATATCGCAGTGAAGTGACCAAAGCGGCGAGTCTCGCCCCCTGGCAAGCCGCTGTTTGCGCCCGGGGAATAGGCTGCGCTGGATGGACGCCACCGCCACCGACCTCGCGTTCGCCGGCCTCGCGCGGCAGGCCGAGCTCGTCAGGAGCCGGGAGGTGTCGCCGCGGGAGCTCGTGGACCTGTACCTCGACCGGATCGAGCGGATCGACCCGAAGCTCGGCGCGTTCCGCGTGGTGCTCGGCGAGCGGGCGCGCGCGGAGGCGGAGCAGGCCGAGGCGCGCGTCGGCGATGGCGAGGAGCCGCCGCTGCTCGGCGTGCCGGTCGCGGTGAAGGACAACGTCGACCTCGCCGGCGAGTTCACCGGCTACGGCTCCGCGGGGCACGGCGGTCCGCGCACCGGCGACTCGGAGCAGGTGCGACGGCTCCGTGCGGCGGGCGCGATCGTCATCGGCAAGACGAACCTTCCCGAGCTCGCGATCTTCCCGTTCACCGTGAGCGAGGCGAACGGCAAGACGCGCAACCCGTGGAACCCCGACCGGTCGGCCGGCGGGTCGAGCGGCGGCTCCGGCTCGGCCGTCGCCGCGGGGCTCGTGCCGGCGGCGTCCGCGAGCGACGGCGGCGGGTCGATCCGGATCCCGGCGTCCTGCTGCGGCCTCGTCGGCCTGAAGCCGCAGCGCGGCCGCGTGAGCCTGATGCCCGACCGCGAGCACTGGAACGGCCTCAGCGTGGCCGGATCGGTCACCCGAACCGTGATCGACACCGCGCTCTGGCTCGACGCCGTCGCCGGCCCGGCGGAGGGCGACGCCGACCGCGCCGAGCCGCCCGCCCGCCCGTTCGCCGAGGCGGCCCGGAGCGCGCCCGGCAAGCTCCGGATCGCCGTGTCGACGCGCCCGCCGGTGCCGGGGGTGAAGGTCGCGGACTCGGTGAAGGCGGCCGTGGCGGAGACGGCCGGCGTTTTGCGCTCGCTCGGTCACGACGTCGTAGAGCGCGACCCGGACCGGCCCGAGCTGCGCACCTGCTTCATCCCGCGCTGGTTGCGCGGGATCGCCGACGACGCCGCCGCGATGGACGACCCCGAGCGGCTCGAGCGGCGCACCAGGCGAATCGCCGGCCTCGGCCGCCGGATCGGCGACAGGGGGCTGCGGCGGGCGCGCGGGCGCGAGGCCCGGATCGCGCAGCGGATCAACGCGATCTTCGACCACTGCGACGTGCTGCTCACGCCGACGATCACGCATCCGCCGGAGGACGTCGACCGCTACGACGGCCGCGGCTTCGTCCCGGCCATCTTCACCGCCGCGAACACCACGCCGTTCACGATCCCGTGGAACACGACCGGACAGCCCGCGATGTCGGTACCGGCGCCGTCGCTCGACGACGGCGTACCGATCGGGGTGCAGCTCGTCGGCCGGCCGAGCGACGAGGCGACGCTGATCTCGCTGGGCGCGCAGCTCGAGGCGGAGGTCGGCTGGGCCGATCGCCGGCCGCCGGTCGACTGACGCTCAGGTTGCGGCGGGCACGCCGGTCCACCGGCGGTCGCCGCGCACGTGCCAGAGCGCCAGCCCGTACCTGCCACAGAGCTTCGCGGCGTGGGTCAGGCGCCGGCCCGGGCGCAGGTCGTACGGAAGGAGCTCGCGGCGGGCGAACGACCAGGCCGACCCCGGCGGCCCGAGGAGCCCCCCCACGAGCGAGATGTTCGCGCTGAGCTGATCGGGGTCGCCCTGCTGGGCCCAGTCAGCGAACCGCGTGGCGAGGGCGACTCGGCGGCCGGACGCCGCGTGGGCCCCCAGCCACGAGGGCGCCGGGGCGCCCGCGACGACCTCGGCCGC
>DATENL010000287.1:0-4947 GCA_035275105.1 Thermoleophilaceae bacterium | reverse complement strand
CGCGAGCGGCCGGCTCCCCGCGGCCGCCGACGGCACAGGCGAGCCAGTCGAGGAAGGCGCGCGCGTGCGCGGGGGTGGCTGCCGCGTCCACGGCGGGGAGGCTAATCGCGCGAGGCGTCGAGCCTGAGCTGAAGCCCGTCCAGCATCCGCTCGAGCCCGTACTCGAGCTGCTCGGGACCGGCGAGCGCGGTCGCGAACCCGCCGGCCGCCTCCGTCAGCGCCGGGTACTCGTCGGGCGGCAGCGCGGCGAGCGCTGAGCGGGCGCGGCGCTCCGACTCACCGGGCGGCGCGCCGTCGTCGAACGCCGCGAAGCCGAACACGTACCCGCACAGCGCGCGCCAGGCCTGCGCCGCCTCGTCGGGCTCGAGCCCGGCGTCGCGGAGGATCCGCACCCCCGCCTCGGACACCCGCATCGCCCCGGGCGTGAGCATCGCGCGCGTGAAGCGGGGGCCCAGGCCCCCCGTCTCAGCACCGAGCGCCGCCCGGGCCTGCCGAAGCAGCTCTACGATCTGCTCGCGCCAGCTTCCCGCGGTGGGCACCCGGACCACGTCGTCGGTCGCCCCGTCGACCACCGCGTCGAGGAGCTCGTCCTTGTCGCGGAAGTAGCGGTAGACGCTCATCGGCCACACGTCGAGCTCCTGGGCGAGGCGGCGCATGCTGAGCGCGTCGAGCCCGTCGCGCGCGACCACGCCCAGGGCAGCCTCGACGATCCGCTCGCGGGACAGCCCTCGTCGCGTCGTCTCCGTCATTTGTGTACAGTGTAGTGTACGCTGTACACAGAGGGAGGCAGGAGATGGGAAAGCGCTCGGCAGGGGCGGTAATGGGGTTGGCTTGGCTGGCGATCGCGGGGCAGGTCGCCTTCACCGTGAGCTGGGTCGTCGCCGGCGCCCTCGAGCCCGGCTACTCCCACCTGCGCTCGGGCGTCAGCGCGCTCGCCGCGGACGACGCGGCGCACCCGTGGATCGTCACCGCGGGCCTCGCGATGCTCGGCGTGTCGATCGCCGCCCTCGGGCCCGCGGTCCGGGCGGTCCTCCCCCGCCGCACCGCGTCGAACGTCGCGGCGCTGGCGTTCGTCCTCTCCGGCCTGGTGATCGTGCTCGTCGCCATCTTCCCGGTCGACTGCGATCTGGCCACGTCGGCGTGCGACGCGCGCTTCGACGCGGGCCGGCTCTCCACGGCCACCGACGTCCACCTCTGGCTCGGCTTCGTCTACGACGTGGTCTTCCTCGTCACGCCATTCGCGATCGCGCGCGCACTCTGGCCGCGCCCCGCCGCCGCCCTCTCGCTCGGCGCCGGGCTCGTCGGGATCACGATCGGCCTCGCGCTCTTCCCGGGCGAGGGCATCGACGACCTCGGCGGCCTCTTCCAGCGCTTCGGGCTGCTGCTCACGCACGTCTGGGTCCTGCTCGTCGCCGCCGCGGTGCTCCAGGCGGCCGCGCGCATGCGGGCGGAGCCGGTGCTGATTCCGGTCCGCCCGCGTGACTTCTTCGGCCGAGCGTGGGAGGGGCACGGCGAGCTCGTGCCCCACCCCGCGTTCGTCTGGCGCCACCTCCCCCAGCGACTCCACTTCCGCCGCGAGATCCGCTGGCTGAGCGACGACGCGTGGATCGTCGACGACACCAACACGTTCGCCAGCGGCTACGTGCTCACGCGCCGGATGATCTGCGCGGCCGACGGCGACGGATGCATCGCCGTGACGGCCACCGACATGCCGGACGGCGCCGTGCTCGAGCTGACCGAGGGCGGCTACCGGGTCAGGCCGTACCGCTACGCGTTCGCCGTCGGGCCGCTGCGCCTCACCTTCACCTGCCACGACCGCGTCGAGGAGAACCCGGACGGCTCCCTCGAGTGGCGGATCGACTACCGCTGGCACGGGCTCCCGGCGAGCCGGCTGACGGGACGCGTCCGCCCGGTCGCGAGCTAGGGGCGCTAGGCCCGCAGCCGCGCCTCCTCGAGGTCGAGGTCGTACTCGACCATGCGCATCGTCGCCGCCGTCAGGCGCCCCTCAGCGCGCAGTAGCCGCAGCGTCTCGCGCTCGGTACCGATCAGGTCGCGGCGCAACCTGCGGTAGTCGCCGATCTGCTCGTCGCGTATCGCCGCGGCCGTGTCGGATCCGCCCAGGACGGCCGCGCAGACACGGAAGCGCGCGCGGTAGAGGTCGCGCAGTCGTCGGAGCGGAGCCTCCCCGATCGCGTCCTCCTCCTCGAGCTCGTCGAGCCGGTCGAGCGCGGCCTGAGCCGCCTCCATCCGCGCGACTGCCTCCTCGTCGCTCCAGCGTCGCTCGCGCCGCAGCCCGAGCGCGCGGACCACCAGCGGAAGCGTCAGTCCCTGACCCACGAGCGTCGCGAGGATCAGCGTGAAGGTGAGGAATACGATCGCGGGCCGACCCTCGACGTCGTGGGGCACGGCGAGCGCGGCCGCGAGCGAGACGGCGCCCCGCATCCCGCTCCAGCCGAGCAGCAGCCGCTCGCGCACGTCCTCGCCCGCGTCCGCGCCCATCGCCAGCACGAAGACCAGCCGCACCGCGATCGACACCGCGGCGATCGCCACCGCCGGGCCGATCAGCTCACCCACGCTCAGCGACGACTCGGCCAAGGCGTCGACGACCGCCGGCAGCTGGAGCCCGAGCAGCACGAACAGCGTGACCTCGAGCCCGAAGACGAGCACGCGCCAGAAGGCGATCCCCGTGAGCCGCGTGTCGGCGTCGAGCACCCGCGGCGCCTGATAGCCCGCGTAGAGCCCGGCCACCACGGCCGCGAGGATGCCCGACGCATGGAGCGCATCGGCCCCGATGTAAGCGGCGTACGCCGTCACCACGCCGACGAAGATCACGAGCGGCGCGTCGGTCTGGCGCCGCATGATCGCGGCGGAGAGCCACCCCGCTGCCAGGCCGACGGCCACGCCGCCGAGCGAGTTGCCGAGGAACGTGAGTACCGCGTCGCCGGCGCTGAGCGCGCCGCCGGTGGCCGCGCCGATTGCGATCCGCCACAGGACGAGCGCGACCGCGTCGTTGATCATCGACTCGCCCTCGACCAGCAGGCGCGTTCGCTCCGGGATGCCCAGCTGCCCGAAGGTCGCCACGGCGGAGACGGCGTCGGTCGGCGCGAGGATCGCGCCGAGAATTGCGGCCGGCGCCCAGCCGAGCCCGGGCACGAGCTCATGCGCCACGAGGGCGACCGCCGCGGCCGTGGCGAACACGAGGCCCACGCACAGGAGCGTGAGCGGGCGCACGACCGCGCGCAGCTCGCGCGGCGACGACCACCAGCCCGCCGAATGGACCAGCGGCGGCAGGAAGCCGAAGAAGATCGCCTCGGGCGGGAGCTCGATCTGCGGCAGGCCGGGCGCAAGCGCGATGGCGAGCCCGCCGAGCACGAGCACGATCGGCGACGGCACGTGCATGGCGTCGGCGACCCGTACGAGCACCACCGCAACCGCGACCAGGACGAGGAGCGTCTGGACGTCGGTCACGCGCTCGTACGATCGATGGCGGTGACCGCCAAGCCGCTACCGCCGCTCGACTCCAACGACCACGTGCGGGGACCCGCCGACGCGCCGCTCGAGCTCGTGATGTACGGCGACTTCCAGTGCCCCTACTGCCTCGGTGCCCAGTCGGCGGTTCGTCGCGTCAGGGAGCGCCTCGGCCGACCGGCTGCGGTTCGCGTTTCGCCACTTCCCGATCGTAGACCGGCACCCCCAGGCCGAGCTGGCCGCCGAGGCGAGCGAGGCGGCCGCCGCGCGCGGGAGGTTCTGGGACTACCACGACGCGATCTTCGAGGCCCAGCCGCGGCTCACCGACGCGGTCGTCGTGGACGTCGCCGCCTCGCTGGGACTGGATCGCGACGAGCTCGAGGCCGAGCTGGACGGCGGGCGCCACCGCCCGCGGGTGGAGCGCGACGTGCGCTCGGGCGAGGCGAGCGGTGTCCAGGGCACGCCCGCGTTCTTCGTTAACGGCCGCCGCCACGACGAGTCGTACGACGCCGGCTCGCTCGTGGAGGCACTCAGCGCGGGACGCTGACCAGCCCGTCCGCCACCGCGTAGGTGAGCGCCACCGCCGCGGCGACGGTGCCGTAGTCGAGGTTGTCCGGCACGTCGCTGGGCCAGTGGTAGTTCGCCAGGCTGCGCCAGTCCGTGACCGAGGTCAACGTCGCGGTCGGGTAGCCGGCTCGGCTGGGGATCACGCTGTCGGTCGACGCGCGCGAGCGCATGTCCCGCTCCAGCGCCACGCCGGCACGCTCGGCCGTCTCGGCGACGAGCTCGCGGAACGGCGGGTCGGTGTAGTCGCGCATCACGAGCGGCCCCTCGCCCTCGAGCATCGCGAGCTTGGGCGAGCCGATCGTCTCCAGATTCACGAACCAGGTGCGCTCGGCCGGGAGCTCCTCCCGGTGGTCGGCCACGAACGAGCGGATGCCGTCCTGGAGCGACTCCTCCGCGCCGCACGACACCAGCAGCACGCGCAGCCCGGCGATCGGGCGCTCGGCCAGCATCTCGGCGAGCGCCACGAGCCCCGCCACGCCGGACAGGTTGTCGTTCGCGCCCGGCACCGTCGGGCTGCGCGCGACGTCGGCCATCGCGACGGCGCCCACCAGCGACGTCGCTATTCCCACCCGCGCCGGGCCGCGGCGTCCGGTCACGGCCGTGGCCACGGCGCCGATCGGGGCGACCAGGCCGAGCCACCAGAGCGGGATCGAGGTCCGGAATCGGTCCATGAAGTCGGGCGCGACCTCGAAGGCCTTGCGCTGGAGGCCCTGGTCGAAGATGGCGCCGGTCTGCGGAGCGTCGTGGTGGGCGATCACGACCAGCGTGCGCTCGGCGTCCTCGTCGCCCAGCCGGGCGACGACGCTCCGAAGCGGCCGCTCGCGGCGCACGGCCCGCCGGAACACGCGCGGCCCGTTTTCGATCTCGTCCGCGAACGCGGCCGTCGCCGTCGCCGCCCCGGCCAGCGCTGCC
>DATENL010000286.1:0-2313 GCA_035275105.1 Thermoleophilaceae bacterium | reverse complement strand
GGCGGGCTTCCAGCCGCGCGCGGCGGTGGTGTACATGACCGTCGCGGCCCTGGCCGCCGCCGGCGCGGTCGGCGACGAGGTCGAGGGCGCGGCGCCGCTCCTGGCGGAGCTGGCGGACGAGTGGGGCCCGGACGGGGAGGACGACTCGGAGGCGAAGCGCCTCGCCCGCGCGCTGAACGGGAGCATCCCCGTGGTCGTCGGCGCCGGGCGCACGGTCGCGGCGGCGCGGCGGTGGAAGACACAGATCAACGAGAACGCGTCGAGCCCCGCGTTCTGGAGCGAGCTCCCCGAGGCCGACCACAACGAGATCTGCGGCTACGAGCGACCGCTCGCGCTGGTGCTCCTCGACGACGCGGGACTGGACGAGCGGCTGCGCCAGCGGATCGACCTCACGGCGCGGTCGGTGGACGTGCCGGTCGAGCGCGTGGAGGCGCGCGGCGAGACGCCGTTCGAGCGCGTCATGTCGCTGGTGCTGCTGGGCGACCTCGTTTCCGTCTACATGGCCGTGCTGGCGGGCAAGGACCCGACCCCCGTGCCCGCAATCGACCGGCTCAAGGCGGAGCTTGGGTAGCCTTCCCGCCCATGGAACCGACGACCACGACCCCCTCCCTCGCCACCGACCACAAGGTCGCCGACCTGGCGCTCGCCGACTTCGGCCGCAAGGAGATCAGGCTCGCCGAGCACGAGATGCCCGGCCTGATGGCGATGCGCGAGGAGTACGGGCCCGACAAGCCGCTGACCGGAGCGCGCATCACGGGCTCGCTCCACATGACCGTGCAGACCGCCGTGCTGATCGAGACGCTCGTCGCCCTCGGGGCCGAGGTGCGCTGGGCGAGCTGCAACATCTTCTCGACCCAGGACCACGCCGCGGCGGCCATCGTGGTGGGGGTCGACGGCACGCCCGACGATCCGCGCGGCGTCCCCGTCTACGCCTGGAAGGGCGAGACGCTGGAGGAGTACTGGTGGTGCACCGAGCAGGTGCTCCTCTGGCCGGACGGCGGCGGTCCCAACATGATCCTCGACGACGGCGGCGACGCGACGCTGCTCGTGCACAAGGGCGCCGAGTTCGAGCGCGCCGGCGCCGTGCCGGCCCCCGCGAAGACGGACTCCGAGGAGATGGCGGTGATCCTCGGCGTGCTGGAGCGCTCGCTGGCGGACGACCCGCAGCGCTGGACGAGGATCGCCGAGGGCATCAAGGGCGTGACCGAGGAGACGACGACCGGCGTCAACCGGCTCTACCAGATGCAGGTGAACGGCGAGCTGCTGTTCCCCGCGATCAACGTCAACAACTCGGTCACCAAGTCGAAGTTCGACAACATCTACGGCTGCCGCCACTCGCTGGTGGACGGCATCAACCGCGCGGTGGACGTGATGCTCGCCGGCAAGCTCTGCGTGGTCTGCGGCTTCGGCGACGTCGGCAAGGGCTGCGCGGCGTCGCTGCGCGGCCAGGGCGCGCGCGTCGTCGTCACCGAGATCGACCCGATCTGCGCGCTCCAGGCCGCGATGCAGGGCTACGAGGTCAAGACGCTCGACGACGTGATCGGCGAGGGCGACATCTTCGTCACGTGCACCGGCAACAAGGACATCATCACCGCCGACCACATGGCGCGCATGAAGCACCAGGCGATCGTCGGCAACATCGGTCACTTCGACAACGAGATAGACATCGCCGGCCTCTCGAAGCTGCCGGGCGTCGAGCGGGTCAACATCAAGCCGCAGGTCGACGAGTGGAAGTTCGCCGCCACCACGGACCGGGAGAGCCACTCGATCATCGTGCTGGCCGAGGGTCGGCTCCTGAACCTGGGGTGCGCGACCGGCCACCCGAGCTTCGTGATGTCGAACAGCTTCACCAACCAGGTGATGGCCCAGATGGAGCTGTTCGGCCACCGCGACTTCTACGAGCGCAAGGTGTACACGCTGCCGAAGCACCTCGACGAGGAGGTCGCACGGCTGCACCTGGATCATCTCGGCGTGAAGCTGACCAAGCTGTCGCGGGATCAGGCGAAGTACATCGGCGTGCCGGTGGAAGGGCCTTACAAGCCGGAGCATTAGAGGTACTGACGCTGACGATGCCGTAGTCCGTGGTCCGTGGTCCGTGGTCCATAGTTCGTCGCGCGAAGAGCTCGGTACTGGCGCTGACGATGCCGTAGTCCGTGGTCCGTAGTTCGTAGCTCGAAGAGCTCGGGTACTGGCGCTCACGTGCCACGGACGACGGACCACGGACCACGGACTACGGACCACGGACTAAGGTAAAGTTACTTCTTCAACACGCGTCCGGGCAGCGCGGAGGTGAACTTGCCTGCTGCGACGACG
>DATENL010000285.1:0-6063 GCA_035275105.1 Thermoleophilaceae bacterium | reverse complement strand
GTGGTAGCCGCCGAGGTCGACGTGCATCAGGCCCGGCACGCGCTCGGCGGGATCGGCGTCGCGGTAGTACTGGACGCCCTGGACGAAGCTGCTCGCGCAGTTGCCGACGCCGACGATCGCGACGCGGACCTTGTCGGTCTGGTAGCGGGAATGGCCGTTTGAAGCGGTCATGGAAAGGTCGTATTCCTCCTGTGGTTCCTGAAAGAGAACCCGCCGGCCCGCGTCGGTTACGCGGACGGGGCCGCGGCCCCCCGCAGCGCCTTCCGCACATGGAAGACGCGCTGCAGCACGGTGAACGTCGTAAGGACCGCCATCGCATATATCGCCGGCGCGAGCAACTCGAAGTCGCCCAACGACGCCCCCCTCGCGAACAGCAGGCCGGCGGAGAGGATAACGACGCGGACCGGCCGCGTCGCAAGACCCACCTTGCATTCGACCCCCAGCGCCTCGGCGCGAGCGCGGGTGTAGCTGACCATCAGCGAGCCCAGGACGGTGATCACGACGGCCGCCACGGCCACGTCGTCGCCGCGCGCCGAGAAGTACGCGGCCACCGCCGCGAGCACGATCCCCTCCTCGACCCGGTCGAGCGTCGAGTCGAGGAACGCGCCGAACGGCGTTCCCTTGCCGGACATGCGCGAGTAGCGACCGTCGAGCGTGTCCATCACCGAGCCGACGATGAAGGCGACGCCGGCGAGGAAGAACAGCCGCTGCGTCACGAGCACGGCGGCCACCACGTTCAAGACGAACCCGGTCAGCGAGATCGCGTTGGGCGTGAGCCGCGACTCGATCAGCCGGTTGCGCGCGAGGCTTCGCACGTCGGCGGCGGTGCGGACCTCGGACGCCCGGGTCGGGCCGGGTCGCGTAACGGGCTCGGGGGCTTGCGCGGGGGCCCGGTCCGGGCTCAAGCCGGCGCCTCGGCGCCGAGGCCGGGCCGCGCGGGCTCTTCCGGCTCGGGGGTTCGCCAGGCCCAGGCCGCGGGGCGCGCCCGCCCCAGCAGGTAGGCGCCGTAGGCGGAGACGCCGGCGACGAGCGCGCCGAACGCGCCGTCGATCCAGAAGTGGTTGGCGGTGACGACGACGACGAAGGTCACGAACGCCGGGTAGACCGCCCATACGGCGCGCAGCGCGCGGGTGCGCACCAGCCGGATCGCGGGGATCGCGATCATCAGCGCGAAGCCGACGTGCATGCTCGGCATCGCCGCGTACGGGTTGAACAGCACCGAGGCGGCATGAGCCTGGTTGTGGCCGACGGCGGCGCTCACGGTGTCGGTGAAGCCCAGGTCGGGCAGCAGCCGCGGCGGGGCGGCCGGATAGAGCGTGTAGCCCACCAGCGCCAGCGCCATCGCGATCACGAACATGTTGCGCACGAAGTAGAAGGCGCTGTTGCGGGCGAGGTAGAGCCAGATCAGGAACGACGTGGTCACGACGAAGTGCGTGTTCACGTACGCCCAGTTCCCGATGTCTACCAGCCAGGGCATCCCCATCGCCCAGTGCTGGAAGCTCGGCTCGAAGAACAGCCCGAGCCCGCGCTCGGCGTGGACCAGGGTGCGGGCGTTGTCGAACGCGGCGGCGGCGCTGCCGTCGGTGAAGCCGCGGACGATCCGGTAGGCGTAGTACGCCCCCGCGAACAGCGTGAGCTGTCGCAGGGCGTCGAACCACCCCTGGGGTAGCCAGCGACTGCTCCAGTCGAGCGTGCGAGTCAAGGCGAGAAGAGCCTAATACGGGCCCTCACGAAATCGCAAGACCCGATCACGAGCAGCGTCGTCCGTGAGACACGACACGGGCGGGGTCGAAGTCGATCGTCAGGCGCAGCGGGCCCGGCCGGCGGGCGATGACGCGCGTCCAGTCGCCTGCCCGCTCCACGCAGGCGCCCTTCGGCGCGCGCCAGTACGGGGACCAGGTGACCCGCACCGTCGCCTCGCCGGGGCGGGCCACGAGCAGCTTGACGTAGTCGAGGCCGGCCCGGCCGAGCGTCATCCGGGCGTCGCCGCGCGGGACGACCATCGGGTGCGGGAGCGTGACCTTGTAGACGCGCCAGTGCTCGGAGCGCCAGGTCAGCTTGAGGTACGGCAGGCCGCTCTCGATCAGGGCACGCTCGGTGTATGCGCTGTAGTCGGGCTTGGCGTCGGGCAGGGCCACGAAGCGCACGCCGTGCTCGGTGAGCCAGGTCGCGTAGGTGACGGCGTTGAGGACGCCGTCGTAGAAGAGCCCGTTTCGCTCGATGTCGGCCTGTCGCTCCCAGCCGCGCGCGAGCGGGAAGTGCGGACCGACCTCGGCCGCCTCCCAGTGGCTGCGGGTGAACGGGATCTCGATCCGGGCGCGGTCGTGGTCGGCCACCGAGAGGTGGTCGAGCAGCGGGCGGTAGTACGACGCGTTGACCGACGGGTCCTCGAGCGCCTTGTTCACGTCGCGCGCCGGCGCCGACAGCTGCCACACGGCGAAAGCCACCATCAGAATCACCGGCAGGGCTCCCACGCGGCGGCCACGGCCGAGCAGCGCGGCGGCGACGATCGGGCCGGCCACCAGCGAGCCGAGCCGCACCGCGTTGCCGCCCATCGGCGAGTGGATCAGGAGCGCGGCGCAGCCCGCGACCGCGTAGAGAAGCGCTCCGATCCGCAGCGCCCGCTCGCGCCGCGGCATGACGTACGCGAACAGCAGCGCGAGGATCGGGATCGGCATGAAGGCGGTCTTGGCGAACGGCTCGCGGCCGCCGGCCGGGAACATCAGCGCCAGGAGGACGATCGGCGTCAGGGCGGCGAGCGCCAGCGCCAGGCCAGCCTTCAGGTGGCCCGCCAGCGCGTACGCGATCGCCGCGAGCGCGAGGAAGGCGCCGGCGACCGGGCTTGCCAGCGCGCACCCGACGGCGAGCGCGATTGCGAGCACCGGCCGGTCGCGCTGGCGCGCGAGGAGCGCGCCGAGCCCCAGCGCCACCCCCAGCCCGAACGCGATACGCCCGGAGATCAGCGGCGTCGTAGCGCCCACGCCGAACCACAGCGCGCCCCAGCGCGCCGACGGGCCGAAGTGGGCATGGACGAGCGGCTCGAAGAGCGCGGCCGAGGCGACGGCCGCGACGGCGCCGAGCCCGAGCGGCGTCAAGAGCCAGGCGAGCGGGGGGAACAGCAGGCTGTAGCCGAGCGTGTAGTGGCCGCCGTACCAGTTGCCGTCCCAGATCGTGAAGCCCGCGTGATCGAACAGCCGGGCGCGGTAGACGGCCGCGGCGAGGTCGACCGTCCGCGGCTCGACGATCAGGTAGACGATCGAGATGACCAGGGCCGCGATCGCGGGAGCGACGCGCCACCAGAAGGCGGCCCGCGGTCGTGCACGCGCCGGGGCGCGTAGCCGCGTGGCTTTGCGTGCGCGGCTACCCCTCGTCGCCGCCGGCGCCGGCGGTGCTGCCGGTACCGGGGTGCCCACCCTCGAAAGGCTACCCGCCCAGGAACGCGGCGACGCGGTCCACGACCTCCGGCTTGTCCAGCCAGGGCCAGTGGCCGGCGCCCTCGACGATGTCCACCTCGGCCGGCCCGCCGAGCGCGTCGCCCAGGGCGTGCGCGAAGCGCGTGGGCAGGAACGGCTCGCGCCTGCCCCACACCACGAGCGCCGGCGCGACGACATCGCCGAGGCGATCGCCGGCGCGGGCGAGCACCTCGGAGGGCGCCGAGCGATAGAGGCGCAGGATCGCGCGCTGGGTGCCGTGGTCGAAGTCCTCGAACGCCGTGTCGACCTCCGCGTCGATGACGTCCGGCGGGAGCGCGCGGAGCCGGCGGAGCATGAGCTTCGCGACGAACTTGTTCGACGTCCCCATGAAGAGCTCGCCGGCCACGGGGGTGCGCCAGATGCGAGCGGTGGGGTGCCAGCGGTAGCCGGGCACGAACGGGACGACGTCGATCAGGACCAGCCGCTCGACGGACGCGGGGCGCCGCTGGGCGAGCTCGAGGCCCACCGATCCCCAGTCGTGCATCACGAGCTGGAAGCGGTCGAGGCCCAGGTGGTCCACGAACGCCTCCAGGAAGTCCCCGTAGCCCGTGATCGAGTAGTCGAATCCGGCGGACTTGCCCGACCGGCCGAAGCCGGGCAGGTCGAGCGCGATCCCGCCGGTGCGCTCGAGGAACGGCCGCCACTCGGCGCCGTTGTTGGGCACGCCGTGCACGTAGAGCGTCGGGGCGGCCGTCCGCGACTCGGCCTCGTGCCAGCGCACCTCCGTTCCAGCGATCTCCGCCCGCCGCTCGTCCACGACCCCCTGTCTATCAGCGCGCGCCTAACGTTCGCCGCGTGCCCGACTGGAAGCCGCCCCCGCCTCGTCGGCTGCGCACGATCCTCGAGCGGCTCCGCGAGGTCTACGGCCGTCCCCTGCTGCGGCCCCACCGGGCTCCGGTCGACGAGCTGATCCTCACGGTGCTGTCGCAGAACACCAACGACCGCAACCGCGACGTCGCCTACGCACGGCTGCGCGAGCGGTTCGGGTCGTGGGCGGAGGTGCGGGACGCGCCGGCCGCCGACGTCGAGGAGGCGATACGCCCGGGCGGGCTGGCGCCGACGAAGGCGGTCAGGATCCAGCAGATCCTGCGGGCGCTGGGCGACGACGACCTCACCTGGCTCGAGGACGCGCAGCTCGCGGAGGCGCGGGACTACCTGTGCGAGCTCCCCGGCGTCGGCCGCAAGACCGCGGCGTGCGTGCTGCTGTTCTCCTACGGACGGCCGGACGTGCCCGTCGACACGCACGTCTACCGCGTCGGCTCCCGGCTGGGCCTGTGGCGGCCGAACGCCCCGCTCGACGAGGCCCACGACGAGATGCTGCGGCTGGCGCGCGGCTCCGACCCCTACGAGGCGCACGTGGCGCTGATCCGGCACGGGCGACGGACCTGCACGGCGCGCTCGCCGCGCTGCCGGGAGTGCCCGCTGCTCTCGCTGTGCCCGTACGGCCGCGCGGCCGTGCGCACATGAGCGACCGGACGCTCGCCGAGGCCGGGCTCGTCGGCATCGCGGCGGTCTGGGGCCTCACGTTCGTGATGGTCCAGGACGCCGTCAAGCAGCTCCCGGTCATGACGTTCCTCGGCTACCGCTTCGTGCCGGCCGCGCTGCTGGTCGCGCTGGTGTTCCGCCGCGGCCTGCGCTCGCTGTCGCGCGACGGGTGGATCGCCGGCCTGGCGATGGGCGCCTTCCTCACGGCCGGGTACGTGCTCCAGACGCTCGGCCTGGAGCACACGAGCGCGTCGAACGCCGGCTTCATCACCGGACTGTTCGTGGTGATCACGCCCGTGATCGTCGCCGTGGTCCTGCGGCAGCGGATCGGAGCGGCCGCGTGGGCCGCGGCGATCGTCTCGGCGGTGGGGCTCTACCTCCTGTCCGGCAGCGACGGGCTCGGCTACGGCGACGGGCTCGTGCTGCTCTGCGCCGTCGCGTTCTCGGCGCACATCGTCGTGACCGGCGCGGCCGCCGGCCGCCATGACGTCGGCGCGCTGCTGGTGGTCCAGCTCGGGGTCTGCGGCGTCTTCTGCCTCGCGGTGGCAGCGGTCGCCGGCGACCTCGAGGCGCCGCGCGGCGGCGAGGTCTGGTCGGCCCTGATCGTCACCTCGCTCGTGGCGAGCGCGCTCGGCTTCTTCGTGCAGACCTACGCGCAGCGCCACGCGCCGCCGGCCCGCACCGCGCTCATCCTCGCCTCGGAGCCGGCGTTCGCAGGCCTGTTCGGCTGGCTCCTGGGCGGCGAGCACCTCTCCGCCCTGGCCTGGAGCGGCGCGGCGCTGATCATGGCCGCGATCGTCGCCGTCGAGGTCGTACCGCGGTTCAGGCCGCCCCGCCCGCTGCCCGAAGGCTGAACCCGCAACAGGGGCCAGGCCACCTGTTGCGCAACAGGGGCCATGCGCAACAGGGGCCAGGCCACCTGTTGCAGCACCGCGGCCGGGTCGTCGCGGACGGGCAGCGTCTCGGGCTGCCGAAGCTCCGCTAGGGCCCGCCCGCCGTCGCCACGGCGATCTCGGCGGTCGGCGCGATCGCGAGCGTCGTGGTGCTGCCGGCGGAGGCGAGCGCGGCGCCCCCTCCGCGCCAGCGCCAGACCCCGGCTGGCCCG
>DATENL010000284.1:0-33119 GCA_035275105.1 Thermoleophilaceae bacterium | reverse complement strand
CGTCGCCGTAGCGCTCGCGCACCAGCGCGGCGATGTCGAGCGCGGCCGCGACCGCGCGGTCAGCGTGGTCGGGCTTGCGGTCCGGCGCGCCGAACACCGCGAGCAGCCCGTCGCCGATGAACTTGTTGGCGTGCCCGCCGTGACCCAGGATCACCGGCACCACCGCCTCGTAGAGCGCGTTCAGCCGGGCGACGACCTCGGACGCCTCGTACCGCTCGGCGATGGCCGTGAACCCGCGCACGTCGAGGAAGACGAGCGAGACCTCGACCAGCTCGCCCTGGAGGTCGGCCCCCTCGGCCAGCACCCGCTCTGTCAGCGCGGGATCCACGAAGGCGCCGAAGGCCTCGCGCAGCCGCTCGCGCTCGCCGAGGCCGGCGACCATCGCGTTGAACGACGCGGCCAGCTCGCCCGTCTCGTCGGTGGATACGACGGGGACGCGAACCGAGAGGTCGCCGCCGCCCACCCGGCGAGTCGCGTCGCGAAGGTCGACGAGCGGCGCCGAGACCGCGTCGGCCAGGACCAGGCTGAGCCAGATCGAGATCGCCGCGGTCACGCCGAACGCGACGATGCCCGCAAGGGCGATGGTGTCGAAGTCGCGCCGGTTCTCCGTGAGCAGGCCGGTGACGAGGATGCTCGCGCCCCAGGTGACCATCGGAACCGTGACCACGAGCCGGCCGTGCAGGGAGACTCGCGCGGGGCCCGAGGGCGAGGTCGCCGGCAGGCTCCGGCCGACGTCCTCGAGCACCGGGCGCATCCCGAGCTCGAGCGCCGTGTAGCGGAGGATCACCGACGACACGTAGAGCAGGTACGACGCGGGAAACAGGAGCGCGGCCTCGTGCGCGGGAAGGTCCAGCCGCTCGGCGAGCAGCAGGTCGGCGGCCCCCAGCCCCACGGCGCCGATCGCCCACAGCGCAGGCCGCCGGAACATGGTCAGGGGGAGCGACGCCGTGGCCGACCAGGCCCGCACGGTGGTCCTGTCGTCGCGCTCGCCGGCGAGCCAGCGGCGTGCGGGTTCCGCCGCGCGGCGCAGATAGGCGCCGGCCGCGAGTCCCTCGACCACGTAGACGGCGGCCAGGCAGGCGGCGAACGGCACGACCTCGCCTGCGTGCACGTCCACGTAGAGCACGAGCGTGAGCACGCTGAAGCCCGCCACGACCACGCCGTTCAACACGGCCCCCGCCGCGGCGGCGTCGAAGTAGCGCGCCCCGGTGAGGCGGTACCCGGCGCGCGGAAGCCCCTCGAAGATCCCGCGGCGTCGCCTGTTGCTCGTCATGGCTGCAGTTTGAGGCCATCCAGATCTCCCCGGCGCGCCGGGGACGGCGTGCTCCAGCGAGCCATGGTCATTAAGCGCACAAGCTCGCGCTTGCAATTTCGAGAAGTCGCCCTTAGGGTCGTCTGGGTACGCAGGACGCGTGCTCCGAGGGCAAGGAAGTGCTGGCCGCTGGTCCGGCCCGCCGCCGCCAAGAGTCGATTTGCAGGGGAAGAGGCGCCTTGTTCCGGGAGGCAACAGCGCGGGCGCGCGCGCTCGCAGACGCATTCGCGCGAACGACGCATGGCTTGCGCTGGCGGCTGGCGCGGTCGGTTGCCCTGGCGCTCTGCGTGACCGCGGCCCTCAGCGGAGGCGCGATCGGTCAATCCTCTTCGCCGCCGCCCGACGACTCGGCGCAGGCGTACAGCGACCAGTCCGACGCCGAGGCGCTCTCCACGGCGCACGAGGAATTCGAGGGGCTGCTCGACACCCCGCCGTTGAAGTGGCCGCCCGTACACGCCGGCGAGGACCTGCGCGGTTATCTGAGCGAGGACACGGCAGTCGTCTCCGAGCCGTCCGGGGCCCTCGGGCTGGTCGAGAGCACGATCCCGCTCCGAGGGGAAACCCCTGGAGGCGATACGGCGCCCATCGACCTCGGCCTGGTCGACGTTGGGGATTCGGCGTTCGCGCCGAAGAGCGCCGCCGCCGAGGTCCGGATTCCGGACGAGTCCACCGAGCCGCTGCGGTTCCCCGAGGTGTCCGTCGGCGTCGAGCTGGAGGGAGCCGCCTCACAGGCGGCGAGCGTGCAGTCGAACTCCGCGTTCTACGCGAACGTGATCGAGGACGGAGACCTCGTTCTCGAGCCGCAGCCTGAGGGCGCCGAGCTGTCCGTGCTGCTTCGCTCGCCAGCCGCACCGACGGAGATCCCGTTGCGGTTCGAGCTACCGGCCGGAGCAGCTTTGCGGATGGCGGCTGGCACCGGCAGCGAACCGCTGCCGTCCGGCGCGATCGAGGTCGTGGACGGCAGCCGACGCCTTGCGTCCGTCTCCCCGGCGGTCGCGGTCGACGCCGATGGCAGGGATGTGCCGGTGCACTACGAGCTCGACGGCCGGCGCGTGATCATGAACGTCGACCCGACCGGTGAGGTGAGCTGGCCGGTGCTCGTCGACCCAATCATCGGTGTCTACGACAACAACGGCACGAGCGTCTGCCCGACGGGGGGATGCGATCCCACCAAGCCGAAGCCGACCGGCTGGACCTGGCCGGACTGGAAGCCGGCGACCTACGCCGAGCTCCCCGATACGACGACCAACACCTGGTCCTACTGCAACAACCAGGGAAGCAACCCGAACAAGAAGTTCTACTTCTGTCAGGGGACGCTCGGCGGGACGAACTTCGACGGCGGGCCGCTCTACGTAAAGGCCAACGGGTCACCGACGCAGAGCTACCTCGGCTCCCAGTGGGGGGCATGGACAAAGAAGGCGCGCGTCGAGCCCAACGGTCAGAGCAACGCCTACATCTACCAGTTCGACACCACGGCGCTGAGCAACGAGGGCGAGGCCCATGCCCAGGTCGCGGTGGGAGTCCAGACCGCGGGCGGCGCCTGGGAATCCGGGAACGTGGTCTGGGGCAACGGCAGCACGTCCAACGGCGTGGCTGCGCTCGCGGGCAAGGCCGCGTACGAGACGCCGCTCAACACGGCGATCAGCAGCGCGACACGTTACGTCTATGTGCACGGCGGAATGCCCACGCCGGCCACGCCGATCGCGCCGGGCAACGTGGCGGTCGTCATGCTGGACATGGCGGCGGGAGCCACCGGCACGCCCGTTCCATACGCAGCGGTCGGCGGCGGCGCGACCTACTCGTCGGAGACCTATCCGCCGGCGATCACGGCGGTGACGCACACCAAGGCCGCTCCCACCGGGTGGGTCGAGAGCCATACCGACACGGTCGGAGCGTCCGTCGTGGAGCACGGCCTCGGAATGGGCACGACCAAGTTGAACGGCCCCGGCGTTCCCACGACCGGGTCGTGGGTCACGGCCTGCTGGCAGAACGGCGCGCCGTCCAACGTGAGCCTTGCCAAGGCCTCGAACTACTACGACAACTGCACCCTGACCCAGACCCTCCCGGCCTCGAGCAGCACGACCTACACGACCACCCAGGAGGGGATCAACAGCTACAACGTCACGGCGACGGACCTCGTGGGGAACACCGACACCGAGCCGTGGACCGTGAAGATCGACAAGTCCCCGCCCGCGGCTTCCCTGAGCGGTGCGCTCTATGACGATCGGACCATGTTCGAGCAGGACGGAGAGGGCGTGGCCACCGACGTCGACGACAGCGGCTCGATTCAGACCGACGAGTCCGTGACCGTCACAGCGACCGACGGCGTCGGCCCCACGGGCGCCGCTTCCGCGAAGCGGTCAGGCATCGCGAGCATCGAGATGCTGGTCGACGGTCAGCGACGCCACCCCGAGGATCGGCAGGACGCGACGTGCTCCGCGACTGGCTGCCCGTTCGACGGACCGCCCGTAAAGACGTTCACCCTGCACCCCGGCGACTTCTCCACGTCGGGTGACCACAAGGTCACGATCGTGGTCCGTGACCAGCTGGCCTCGCCCACCGCGACGACGGCCGGAACGCACGTCTGGACGGAGACCTTCGACGTGTATGTCGACAAGGACCAGACCGTGGCGGCCCAGCTGTCCTCGTCCATCGGCGAGGACGACCCGCCCGCCGCCATCGATCCGGACGACGGCCTGATCCCCCAGCTGTCGCTGGTGCAGGAGAGCGATCTGACCACCTTCATCGGCACCGAGGTGAACGACGCGACGAGCGACCTGAACAAGGTCGTCGGGTTGTCCAGCTACTCGATCGACTCGATCGCGCCGCGGACGGGCGACGACCCGGTGACTGGCAACGACACCCTGATCGGGGCCTTCGTCATCCTGAAGCTGGGGGCACCCCGGACCGTCGACGCCGTCGTGCCCGCACTGGCCGGGCGGCCCCCGGACGTGATTCGCTACCGCGCGCACTTCGTGGGGACGGGGGTCACGGACCTCGCGCTCTACATCGACCTCCCGCGCGGCGACGCACCGATCGCGGCGATCCAGCCCGGGCCGGATTCCGTCGCGTCCACCTACGCGCCCGAGCCCGGCACTCCCACACTGCCGCCCTACGAGGAAGACGGGGACTGATACGCATGAAGCGACTGACGCGACTCCTGGTAGCTCTCCTCGTGGCGGCGACGGGCATCAGCGCCGCGGGCTCGGTGGCGTTCGGCGCGTACTCCGGGCAGAAACCCACGTGGATCTACCGGCAGACCGCCGACGGCATGTCCGATTGGTTCTTCAACTACGACACGCAGGGAATCAAGGACGAAGATCGCGGTTACAAGGACCGGCTTCGCAGGCATCGCGATTGGCCGATCATGATCATCTGGCGCGGCGAGGCCTCGAAGTACCGCGTCAAGCAGGGCCTCCGGAATCTCAGGAATCCCAACACCAACGCGCAGCTCACCTTCTCCACCCGCGGTCACATCAACTACGAGCCCTATCAGATCCGCAGCGACGGGAAGACGAACGTCCGCTACAACGGCAGCAGAGGGATGAAGGACGACTGCGGCGAGTACCCCAACCCCGCGAACTCACCGCGCGACATCCACGTTCGGTTCTACGGCGAGAGCCGCAAGAGTCAGACGGAGCAGCGCTTCTACGACCCGACCGGCAAGGACCCGTCCACTGGCAAGGACAAGGGCTGGAACTGGTTCGTGGTCTCCTCGGTCCACTACGACTACGGCGAGGACATCCACCCCGAGCGGGCACCGCATATCTGCGAGGGCACCACGAAGTGGGGTGGGTACTCCGAGAAGGCGACGGATCAGCTCGTGGACCTGCTCCAGCGGAACACGAACGACCCGTTCGGTCCGATCAAGCCCAATCAGTACCCGACCAAGAACCGGGAGGGCACCAAGAACAATCCCCGCGCCCCGCGTCCCGACAACGAGGGACGTCCGGACGGGCAGGCCGGAAACGAAGCCCACATCTGGCAGAGCGACGGACTGGCGCACGTCATCACCGTCAACAAGTAGTGCTCGCCGTACACGACCCGGGGCTGCACGACCTCGCAGCGCTCGGGCACCCCGCCCCGATCGTCCTGACGCGGGAGCATCCGAGGAGCGGGGCGATCTCCTACCGGCTCACGCCCTCCGCCCTCCGGAGGTATCCGTACGTGAAGGTGTTCCTGCGCTGCACGGTCACACTCTCGCCGCGGACCACCCATGGTGGCGGCTACGTCGAGATGGTGACCGGGAGCGGCTCCTCGGCGTCGGCCGAGTTCCTGGCGAAGCGCAAGCGCGGGCGGCTCGCGGTCGACTGGAACACCGTGGACGTGAAGGGTCAGACGAGCCACCACACCACGGATCGAACGATGCGCGTCGACTACCCGAACTACATGCTGTTCGACGACGCTCGGCCCGGGAAGCGAACGCTGCGATTCGAGCTCACGTCGTATGAGGGGTTTCGCTTCGAGCGCGTCACGATCAGTCCGCGCAGCGGGATCGCGCTGACGAAGAAGTCCCCGTTTCCCGCGCAGCTGAAGGTCACCGCACGGCCCCTGGCCAGGACGTCGCCCCGAGTGGGCACCCCGGTCACGGTGGCGGTCCGCGTGGCGAACGTGGGGCGAACCGCGGTGAGGGACGTCCCGCTGTCGGTAGCGACCGACGCGGGCGCGCGCATCGTCGAGCGCGGCGCCGACCACCCCATGGGGCTCATCCCCGTCGGGCGGGCCGTCGAGCGACGGATGAGGGTCGTAGCGCGCACGGCAGGACGCCATGTCATCCGGCTGGCGGCTGGCAGCGGACGCGAGCGCGCATCGGGCGAGCTCTCGTTTGCGGCCACGAGTCCCCCGTCCGGAGCCGGCGTCCCGTGGCTCTGGATAGCCATCGGAGGATGCGCGGTCGGGGCGGCCGCGTGGGCCCTTCGACACTCGCGCGCAAAGCGGCGATGAGGCATCGGTACCCTCGAATCAAAGTGTTTTGTCCGGTGTTGAGGTAGCCATGAGACGGCGAGCGGCAGCAATCCTCTCGGTCACCGCGAGCGCGATCGTTCTCGGGCCTCCCTCGGCGAGCGCGTTCTACCGGGTCGACCACGCGTCCGTCCCCGGAATCGGACGGATCGGGACCGTGCTTCCGACCGAGACCGAGGTTCATCCGCCGGGCCGCATCCCGGACGCGAAGCCGGTCACCGAGCGGCAGCTCAACAGGCAGATGCAGCGCGAGGGGAGGATCAACCAGCGCGTCCACCCGGGACCCGACGTGGGCCCGGCGGACGACGTGGCGCGCGTCAAGCGTCAGGTGGCGCGCGACATCTTCCTTCGCAAGGTCGCGCTCACCTGCAAGCCGATCCCCAAGGCGGCGCTGTGGGTCTATTACTACGTCCATGCCCCTCCGGGGCGGCGGCCCTACATCAACTCGGTCGAGACCAACCGGCAGGTGTTCGAGGACGAGCCCCACAGCTGCGTCCGAGCGCGGCTGCGAGTCGATCGCTGGCAGGGCGTTCGGATCGACCCCGACGACCCGGACCGCGCGCGAGCGATGCTGCGCGGCGCCGTGGAGGTCAAGCGCAACGGCAAGTGGCACGGCGACCAGGACCAACGGATCTGGAAGCTGGCGTTGCGGCTGGAGTCGGACCGCTGGCGAATAGCCGTCAACCACGAGCAGTTCGCCCACGAGATACCCGACTAGGGGCGGCGGGATCGCCTAGGGCCCGATCGTCACCCCGGAAGTGCCGCGCCCCGAGACGTCCGCGTCAGACGTGCGCGCCCCGGCGCCAGCGCCAGGAGTGCGTGCGGCCCCCGCCGACCGCCGCGCGGGCAAGCAGGCCAGCGATGAGCGCTCCAACCAGGAAGTACGCCGCTGCGACGATGCCCCAGTTGACAGCGCGCTCCGCCTTGGCGTTGTCGATCGAGAACAGGTTGTCGAACGGGTGCACCAGCCACCTGCCGGCGTCCATCACGGCGCTCACGAACCAGTTGTCCTGGTTGGCCCCGAGGACGAAGAGCAGGATGCCAACCACGATGGGCTGGCAGGATGCACGCGTGGTCGAGCACCTCGAGATCGAGGACGCCCTCGACGGTGCGACGCTCGAGCAGATCCGCCGCGAGATGCGCGGAGCGGACGGCAGCGCGGCGAGGGTCACCGGCGTGGGACCGGAGGAGGCGGCGACCCCAAGCATGCGCAAGGCCACGCAGGTCGAGGTGTCCGACGCCAGCCGCGCCGCGGTCACGCGGCTGCTCGAAGGGCAGCGGCCACGGATCGAGGCCCACTTCGGCCGACCGCTGGACGGATGCGAGGAGCCGCAGTTCCTGCGCTACGGGTCGGGCGACTATTTCGTCGCCCACCAGGACGGGAACACCCCGCTCATCCGCGACCACACGCGCTTTCGCAGGATCTCGGTCGTGATCCTCCTAAGCGAGCAGTCCGAGCATCCGGGTCCCGATGCGTACGGCGGCGGTTCGCTGGTCCTCCACGGACCGTTCCCCGGGCCCGAGGTCCGGATACCGCTGGCACCCGCCCCGGCGACTCTCGTGGCGTTCCCCTCCGAGACGACGCACGAGGTGACCCCGATCACCCACGGCGAGCGGCTCTCGATCGTGTCGTGGTACCGCGCGGAGGAGTCGTCGCGGTAGGCCGGCGCCGCTCGAATAACCGCGTGGGGCGCGACGATCGGCGTGACCACGACGGTGGACGAGACGCTCGCCGCCTCGACGCCCGTCAAACGCCGGCCGCCCGGCACGACCGCGGTTGCTGTCTCGGCTGCCGTAACCGGGCTAAGCGCCCGAACGACCTTCCACTATCGCCTGGTGGCCACCAATGCCGACGGAACCACGCGCGGCCGCGACCGCACGTTCAAGACGCACGCCCAGCCGCTTCGAGCGCTGCGTCGCGCGTCGCGAATTCGCTGAGCTCCACGATCCGGCCGTCCTCGCCGAAGCGGTACACGCAGGCGTAGTGAATGTCGCTGGCCACCCCGCTGCCCTTGCCGGTCGCCTCGGCGCGCTGCACGCAGACGAGCCGGTCGCCCACTTCAATCGACTCCTCGATCCGCCAGCCGCCGAGATCGAAGTCGTCGAGCCAGTCCTGCATATAGCCGCGGACGCCCTCGTGACCGCGATACGTCCCGGCGTCCGGAGCACCCTCGATGGCCGTCCACACGATTCCCGGATCGACGAGCTCGAAGACCACGTCGAAGGCGCCCTCGCGCCAGCCCTCGTTGTAGAGGCGAAGGACGATCTCCTCTCGCGCCGACATGGCGTCAGTATCCCTCCCGGGCTTGGAAGCGCGCTAGCTGAGGTATTCGCGGATCCTGCTCGGGGAGCCGAGTCCCGAGAAGTCGCTGTCCCGCATGCGCCGGGCGGCCTCCAGCGCCGCGTTCGCCGCACTCCACGCCAGGCCACCGCCGACGCTCACCCGCTGTGCGCCCGCCGCGGCGATCTCGCCGAAGCCCAGGCCGAGCCGGCCGAAGGCGAGGACGTTGACGGGCTTCGACACCGCGCCGCAGACGGCTTCGATCTGGTCTGCCGCGTGCAGGCCGGGCGCATACAACACGTCGGCCCCGACCTCCCCGTAGGCCCGTAGCCGCGCGATGGTGTCGTCGAGGTCGGGGTTGTCGTGGAGGAAGTTCTCGGCGCGTGCGGTGAGGACGAACGGGAAGTCGTGTGCTCTCGCGGCCTCGGCGGCGGCCGCGATTCGCTCCGTGGCCTCGTCGAGCCCGTAGATCCTGCCCTCGCCTCGATCCCAGTCCTCGATCGAGCCGCCGACGGCACCCGCCTCGCCCGCTCGGGCGATCGCGCGCGCGGCGTCCTCGGGCGCCGGTCCGTAGCCGTTCTCGAGATCCGCGGACACGGGCAGATCGGTCGCACCGCTGAGGCCCGCGATGTGGGCGGCGACCTCGTCGAGGCCGACGTTCCCGTCGAGCCGGCCGAGCGTGAATGCGAAGCCGCTGCTGGTGGTGGCGATCGCCTTGAAGCCGAGCCCCGCGAACATCCTCGCGGAACCGGCATCCCAGGCGTTCGGGATCAGGAAGGCGTCGCCCTCGTGGAGCGCCCGGAACGCCTCCGCCTTCTCGCGTTGGCTTGCCACGCGCCGATCATCGCATCCCCGCGTCGACCGACGGCCTCGCAGGCGATCTAGGTCCTGGGTGTCTTGAACGTGTGGTCGGCGCCGCGGCGGGTGCCGTCCGCGTTTGTGGCGACGAGCCGGTAGTGGTAGGTCGTTCGGGGCTTGAGACGGCCGGCAAGGGCGGAGACTCCGACGCTGCGGGTGCCCGGTGGCAGCTTCTTGACGCGTGTCGAGCGGCCGTAGGCGGCGGTCCTGCCGAACTCGAAGTGGTACGCCGTCGACCGTGCGCTCGGGTTGACGCGGCCGTGGAGCTTTGCGTGAGTGGGCGCGATGTTGCTGGCCCGGCCGGTCGCCACGGTGGGCGCCGCGCGCTCGTAGGCGCCGATCTCGCACGCGGGACCGTTCGGGCGCCCCACCCCGCGCTGGTCAGTGGTCGCACATCCGGCACCGCCCGCCGGGACGGCGTCGATCGCGGGGCTGCCGGTGCCGAGCGCCCGCGTCAGCGTGGGGCCGCCGTTTGCTGCCAGGGCCCCGAGCTTGGGGTCGACGTCTGCCCCGGGGCAGGTCGCGTCGCCAAGCGAGATGTCGCGAGCGCCGGCGATCAGGCCGGGGAAGGAGGAGCTGCAGCCCGGCGCATCATTGGCGACCACGATCGTATTCAGGATGGTCAGGGGGTCGCTGCCGGTGCTTCCGCTGCTGAACACGGCGCCGCCAGTGCTCGCGAATCCCGGCGCTCCCGGAACGACCGAGCCCGGGGTGCCGGGCGTGGCGCCGCCGCCGCCCGCTCCGGCGACGCCGGTGCCGATGGCGCCCGCAGTGCCGAGGGCGTTCGAGACGATCGTCGCGTGGCGGACCGTCAGGGTGCCGGACTGCGCCCAGATGGCGCCGCCCCTTCCTCCACCCCCGGCGATCCCGCCGCCGCCGTCGCCCCCGTTTCCGCCCGTTTCGATCGCGGCGCCACCCTTGCCGCCGGTCGCGGTCGCGGTGGGTCCGCCCGCGCCCGTGCGATTTCCGTCGAAGGTGTCGTTGACGATGGTCGACCCCGGGGGCACCGCCAACCCGGCGCCGAACCCGCCGTCCCCCGCGATCCCCGCGCGCCCGGCCCCGCCGTTTCCGCCATGGCCGCCTGAACCGGTGCTGGGACCCCCGACGCCGCCGGTGGCGCTGCCGGTCGCGCCTCCCGCGCCTGAGACGTTGCCGCGTATGAGGCTCCGCACGACGACCACCGGGTCCTGGGTGTCGAGGCCTCCGCCCGTCCCGCCGGACCCCCCGATGCCGCTGGAGCCGGACCCACCCACGCCCCCGGACCGGCCCGCGACGTTCGGGCCGCTTCCGCCGCCGGTCCCGCCCTGACCGAAGCCCACGGTGCCACCCGCCCCCGCCTGGTTGCCGGCGATCGTGCTCTGGCCGACCACCACCTCGCCGCCGGATCTCTCCGCGATGCCGCCGCCCGAGCCGCCGGTGCCCCCTATCCCGGCCGCCCCGTCGCCGCCCTTCCCGCCGTTGCCGCCAGGGGTCGAGCCGCCATCGCCCCCCGTCCCGACGCCGCCCAACCCCCCGGCGCCGGCGCTGTTGCCCGTCACGCGCGCGCGGGTCAGCGTCAAGACCCCGGTCGTGAAGATCCCGCCGCCGTCGCCGCCGCTCCCGCCGACGCCCCCGAACCCGATATGGGCATCGCCGGCGTCGCCGCTGGCTGGACTGGACCCGTCGGCGGCCCGCCCCGCGCCACCCTTTCCCCCGGTGCCCGCGACGTTGCCGGTGACCGTGCTGTCCACGACCGTCAGATTGCCGCTGTCGTTGAAGATCCCGCCGCCGGACTCGCCCGCCTCGGCCTCGCCGCCGAAGCTGTTGCCGCCTCCTGAGCGCGCGTTGTCGAGACCATTGAATCCATCCGGGGCGCGACCACCCGTGACCGTCACGCCGGTGATCGTCGCGATCCTGCCCGGCAGCACCTCCAGGACGCGGTCGATCCCGCCGGCGTCGATCGTCGTCGCGCGCGCACCGGCGCCCGCGATCGTCACGTTGCTGCGGGCGTCTAGGTCGCCGAGCTCGCTGTTGTCCTCGCGGACACCGGGGATGCTAAGGGTGAAGCGGCCCTTCCCAAGCTTCACCGTGTCCGCGCCGTTCCCCTTCGCGCAGTCGCCACCGGGACCCTTCGAATCCTTGTTGGCGGCGGTGAGCGCCTCGCGCAGCGAGCAGCTGCCGTCGGTGGCCACCTGGTCGGCGGTCGTGTTGACACCGATCGTCGCCGCGAGAGCGGGAGCGGCCGGCGCCAGGCAAATCGCTCCCGCGAGCCCGAGGAGCGCGCCCGGTCTGAGGGGGAGATGCATTCCGATTCCTTGTGCGGCGACTCTACTCCCGAGGCCGAGGGCGCACAAGCGTTCCGCGGCGACCGCCGGAGAGCGACGGATCGCTTGACCTGAGCGCCGCGCCAGAACCAGGGTCGCTCACCCGAAGATTTATTCAGTGGGACTAGGCACCCCTGAGCGCCAAAATATTAAGTAGCGCTACCGGGGGCTTGACACACCCGGTTCGGGGGGCGTAGGGTCGACACACGCGCAAGGAAGCGCCGTGATGAGGCAAGGAAGCGCGGCCCGCTGGTCCGGTCCGCCGCCGGCACACCCACTTGCAGCACCGGGAGGAATCGTGTCCTGGACCGTCACTCGACGCCGGATTTGCGTCGGCATCATTTCCGTCCTCTCGCTGGTGCTCGCGGGTTGCTCCGCCCACACCAACCCGGCGACCGACGTCGCCAAGCGATCTGCAACGCTCAACGCGGCGGGCGACTGCAACGGCAGCTCCTCGTCCTGCTACTGGTACTGGCAATGGGGACCCCACGGCTCGGGGTACCCCTCCCGCACGCAGACGTACGGGCCCGTCCCCAGCGGCTGGTCCGGCAATGTCTCGGCCGCCATCAGCGGACTTCAGCCGGCCACCACGTACGACTTCCAGATCTGCGGTTACGCACAGGGTGCGTGGCAAAAGTGCTACGGGCCTGACGGCACGGAGAACACCCACCAAGAATTTACCACCCAGTCGTGGCAGAACTACATCTGGTACCAGTCCACGGCGACCGGCGGTCACATCGCGAACGATCCCAACGGGGGATACACCGACACGACGGTCGGCGCGAACTATCTGACGCCGTCGAACTACGTGCAGGTGCGGAACGGGATCGATGCCGGGTCGGGCGCCGACAAGTGCACGACCAACGGGACCGGCCCGATGTCGACCTGGACGAGCAGGGGGAGCGGCGGCGCGCTCACGGGGCTCTCGGTGCCGGGCTCTCAGTACGCGATCACGAGCAGCGAGACGACCACGCGCAATCCGCTGTGCCAGGCCAACGGCTCGAACTGGGGCTTCTACATGGATTCGGGTGGAGAAGGCGGGTCGGGCACCGGCGGCGTCGCGCCGCCCGACAGCAACTGCCGGCAGTACTGCAACATGCAGCACTCGGTCAGCCTCGACACCTGTAACAACCCCGCGACGTTCAACTGCCGGCCGTGGTCGGCGTCGAAGTTCGGCGGGGACCCGAGGGTCATTCTGGCCAGCAACTACAACCCCTACAACGACTGCACGAAGGCCAACGGCAACAGTTGCAACACGGACTACCACGCCTACATGTGCATGTGGCTGCAGGACATACATCCGCTCGGCAATGGACACCCGCAGCTGGAGTACTGCGTCGAGACGTGGCGAAACTCGCCGACCACCAATCCCCCCGAGTTCGTTGTCACCGGAGACGGCGGGGTGGAGGCGTGGACTCGGGCCCTACCCGGAACCGTCTATGCGACGAAGTGCACCGTGACCGCCGTCTGCCCCCTGAATTCGAGCGACACGACCACGAACAACACCCTGGGCAGCCGTACCTATGCGGTCACCATCTCCGCGTCCCAGCTGACTCGCGCCGTGCAGGACGTCAACAGCAAGTATGGACTGTTCTACTCGACCAACCCCTCCGACTACGAGCTGACGGGGATTCAGGATGGCAACGAGGGTGGTTACGGCATCATCGGCCACCTGGGATCGAACGTCAACGGCCTCCTCGTCGCCACGGCGTACTGAGGGCGACGCTCTTAGCCGCTCCCATACACCTTTGAAGTGGTCGTGGCCCACGTTCCCGAGGAACGTGAGGAGCGCACGACCCCCCTACCGTGCGTTGTGCAAATCGCAACCGTCGGAGGCCGCCGATGCCGGATACCACCTGCCACATGTCGATCTCGCTCGACGGCTTCGTCGCCGGACCAGAGCAGAGTCGCGAGCACCCGCTCGGCAAGCGCGGGAGGGAGCTCCACGCCTGGCACCTCGGCGACGAGCGCGCCAACGAGGCCGACGAGATCGCGGCCGGGTGGCTGATGCGCCCGCGCGGCGCCTACGTCATGGGTCGCAACATGTTCGGGCCGATACGCGGCGAGTGGGACGAGGACTGGCGCGGGTGGTGGGGAGCCGAGCCGCCCTACCACGCGCCGGTGTTCGTGCTCACCCATCACGCCCACGAGCCCATCGAGATGGAGGGCGGGACGACGTTCCACTTCGTCACCGACGGTTTCGACGCCGCCTACGCACAGGCGCGTGAGACGGCCGGCGAGGACGGCGTGGACATCGCGGGGGGCGCTTCGACCGTACGGCAGGCGCTCGCTGCGGGAGTCGTCGACGAGCTAACGCTCGACATCGCTCCGGTCCTGCTCGGGTCCGGCGAGCGGATCTTCGACGGCGTCGAGTCCCTCGGACTGGAGCCCGTCGAGGTACTGCATTCGCCGCTGGCCACCCACATTCGCTACCGCAGGGCGGAGTGAGGCCGGTGGTGCTGCGTCACCTCGGCGTCGCGACGAACACGGGAATCTGGCGCTCCGTGCGTTCCTGGTAATCGGCGTACGGCGGATAGGCCGCGACCGCGCGGTTCCACCACTCGGCTCGCTCGTCTCCCGTGACCTCGCGGACGCGTGCGTCGAAGGGCTCCGGGCCGTCCTGGATCGTCACCGCCTCGGGGTCGGCCTTGAGGTTGTGGTACCAGACGGGGTGCCGAGGGAGACCGCCCTGCGACGCGACGAGCGCGTACTCGCCGTCGTGCTCGACGCGCATGAGTGGCGTCTTGCGCAGCTTGCCGGTCTTGTTGCCGCGCGTCGTCACGACGACGATCGGCAGGCCGGTGTCGCCCAACGTGTTCGCCCGCCGTCCACCGGAGGCCTCGTACTCGGCCACCTGCTCGCGCACCCAGTCGTAGGGGCTGGGCTCGTACTCGCCTTCGAGCGGGGGCATGCGGTGAGCCTAGACGCCGCGCGGTCGCGGCAGCGCTAGGGGGAGTGCCTGCCAGGTGAAGTGGTTCCCCTTGACCCGACCACCGCCGGAGGAATAGGGTCGCACACTGGAGACTATTTCGATGGCAGCAGGCGTACGACACACGACTGTGACCCGACACCGACTCGGCGTCGTCGTGTTGGCCGTCGTCGCGCTTCTGCTGGCAGGTTGCTCCGCCCGCACCACGGGCGCTACCAACATCACCTCGCAGTCCGCCACGCTGACCGCGTCCGGCGACTGCAACGGCAGCTCCACTCCCTGCCAGTGGTACTGGCGATGGGGGCCCCACGGCTCTGGATACACGGCTCAAACCGGGTCGATGGGCACCGTACCGGTCAACTGGTCGGGCAGCGTCTCGTATACGGCGAGCGGGCTCGAGCCGGCGACTGCGTACGACTACCAGATCTGCGGTTACGCACAGGGTGCATGGCAGAAGTGCTATGGCCCGGATGGCACCGAGAACTCATACGGGCAGTTCACCACCGGGCAGCCGTCGAACTACTTCTGGTACCAGTCCACGAGCACCGGCGGCCGGATCGCGAACGACCCCGACGGCAACTACACCACTACATCGCCGGGCGCCTTCTATCTGCTGCCCTCGACCTATGTTCAAGGGCGGAACGGCGTTGACGCGCCCACTTCCAGCCCTGATAGGTGCACCACTAACGGGACCGGTCGGATGGAGACCTATTCCGCGTTCGGGGTCGATGGCTTCTCCACCGGCCTCGCGGTGCCCTCCTCTTCGTACGGGATCACGACCAACAACCAGAACGCGAACAACCCGGTGTGCCAAGCCAAGGGCTCGGCATGGGGCTTCTACATGGGCCAACCGCCTGGGGACCCACCCAACACCTGCGCCACCGAGTGCAACATGCAGCACTCGGTCAGCTTCGACACCTGTAACCAGGATGCGCGCTTCAACTGCAGGCCGTGGTCGGCGTCGAAGTTCGGCACGTCGGCGCGGGTGATCCTGGCCAGCAACTACAACGCCTACACGGCCTGCACCGTGGTCAGTTACTGCCCCAGCTCTCCTGGCCACCCAGGCGGCGACTACCACGCCTACATGTGCATGTGGCTGCAGGACGCCTCGAAGACGCCGCACCCGAGGCTCGAGTACTGCGTCGAGACGTGGCGAGACAGGGCCGTGACGAGCGTTGCGACCGGCGGCGTCCAGCGCGCCGACGCCGCTGCAAACTTCAACGAGAGCACGACCCTGGCCGGACCCCCGGGCGACCAATGGGTGATCTCGTGGACGCGGGCCGCACCCGGAACTGCCTATGCGACCAAGTGCACGGTGACCGCCATGTGCCCCCTGAGCTCGAGCGACACGACCTTGAACAGCGCCTTCGGCAGCCGCAGCTATGCGGTCACCATCTCTCGCTCGCAGCTTGCTCTCGTCGCCAAAGACGCGATTGCCCTTGGAAAGAACTACTCGACGAACCCCTCCGACTACGAGCTGGTGGGGATCGAGAATGGCAACGAGGGCAGTGGCTACGGCGCCCTGGGATCGAACGTCAACGGCCTCACCGTGGCGACGGCCTACTGAGGGAGCTGGCCGGACGACTCTCGAACCCCGAGTTCCTTCGCATTGCGCTCACTGAGCCGAGACAGGCGTTCTCGTCTGACAGGATGATCGCAGCAGTCCGGTCAGGCTCCTGCGGACGATCCACCTGGGGCGCTGGCGGCCGGCTGGTCCGCGCCGGGGGTTGTAGTGCTTGCGACCTGTCGCGCGGTGGCCCGCCCCGCGCTCGATCCGGCCGAGCTTCTTGACGTCGACGTGGACGAGCTCGCCGGGGCGGCGGCGCTCGTAGCGGACGGCGGGCTCGAGCCCGAGCCGCCCCAGGCCGAGCCCGATCCGCGTCAGGATGCCCGAGACGGTCGTCTCCGGCATCTCGAACAGCTCGGCGATCTGGGCGCCGGTGAAGCGCAGGCGGCGGATCGCGGCGATCGCCTGGATGCGGTCCTCCGGCGTGCGGTTGGCGAGCGCGTGCGGTGCCGAGTAGCGATCGAGCAGGCCTGCCTCGCCTGCTTGGCGGTAGCGGCGGGCCCACTTGCCGGCGGTGCGCTCGCTGACCTCGGCGGCCGCGGCCGCCTCGCTCAGCGACCACTCGTCCTCGATGATCCGCCTGACGAGCTGGCGGCGCTTGTTCAGGCTGAGCGCGGCGTTAGCGTGGAGCTTCATCCGGTGTCCTCCTTGGGACTGGTGGCCTAGACACCTCCAGCCTCCAAGGGGGCCCGGATGAACAACGTGGTCAGGGACTACAGCTAGCGCGCATCGCGGTGCGACGGCGATCGCGACATATGAGCGATACCCCGAGCGACGGAGCAGCGCGGACGGCGCTACACGTGCGGCCCCCAGACGACTCCGAATGCGACTACGGCGGCTACGCCGAGGACGACGGCCACGAAAGGCAGCCGGCCGGAGAGCCCTCGCCGCGAAAGCACGAGACCCGCAATGCTCACCACGAAAGCGAGCAGGCCTATCGCGATTACGAGGATCGACCGCCAGTTTCCGAGCGCGCCCTCGCGCTGGTACCACGATGGCTCTGGGACCCTCGCGCACTCGGCGGGTTCGTCGGCCGGACGCCAGTCCGCGTGGTCGACGGCGAGGTCGGGGCCACTCCGGAGGTAGCGATTGGGCGTGATGAGGATCGCCCGTGCGCCCGCGGGCCCACGGGCGGCCACTCTGGCAGCGCGCGCGTCGCGCTTAGGCGCGACGGTGCCGACCGCCCCGAGTCCGACGCTGCCCGTAACAAGCACGCGCGGCCAGCGGAAGCAGAACCGACCCTCCGTATCGGTGCGGAGCCGGACCGGAGAGGGGGCAACACCGAAGTCGACCGCGATTGGCACCGCGACCAACGCATGTCCGCGGAGGTTGAATACCCGGCCGCGCCAGCGCACATCGGCTCCGCCCCGCACGCAATTCGACGTCTCCCCCGTGCACGCCAGGGCACCCCAGAACGCGCCGGTCAACGCCGACCCGAGCCCTAACAGGCCACCGAGCAATAGTCCTGCAACCGCCGCGGACCGCACGACGCCAGGTTAGGGAAGGGTCAGGCGCGTCACGGCCCATCCCCGTGCTCCCCTTCGGAGCACAAGTGCAAGTCGTCTGGACATCGATCCCGTGGTGAGGCTGGCCTGCGCGGTCGCGTCGCTCTGATCGGCGTCGAAGACTTCGACCGTACGCACAAGCGTCCGCCTCCCTCTCGCCGATCCACGAAGTGGCGTCTTCGCGAGCTGCTGCGCAAGCGGGCGGGCGGCCGGTTGGGGGGAGTGCCCGGCGCCATCCAGGTACGCGGCGAACTGGCGGGCGAACTGCGCCGCCGCACGAGCTGCCCCCTGCGCGGGCGGAGCGTGTCCAGAGCGGCCGGATCGTGGTACACGCGTGACTCGCGCCGATCGTCGGACGGCACGAAGCGCAGCATCGGTCGGGAGCGGGCGCCCCGCGCGCGGCCGCTTGCGCGCGATCGGGTTCGTCCGTGCCACGTGCGGCTGTACGGCTACATGCTCATGAAACTTTGCCACCGGCTCGCGCTTGGCGCAGCCGGCATATGCCGACAGCGCGAGCATCGCCATGAACGCTGCGAAGCACCGCGCTAGAGCCTCTCTGCGTCCGGTCACGGCCGCAACCCGAGCGACCGAGCGCTCTGTCGCACTGCCCCTTCGTTGGTCGCTGTCGTTGCGGACGCTTGCCGTCGCTCCTGGTGTGGCTGAATCTTCCCGGGCGTCTGCGGCAGATTCCGCACCCTCACTCGGCCGCGATGCGTGATCTTGAACCGCTTGGTCCAGCGAGCACGGAGGCGTGTGCCATCTCGGCGCACCAAGATCACCTGCGGGCCGCGTCCGGTGCCAACGACCCGAACGACCGCACCGTCGCTCCTCCGGAGGTTTTCGAAGGTTGCCTCGAGGAGGGTCCTCCGGGCCTTGAGCTAGCGCTCCTACTGCCGATCGTCGGTGCTTAACCGATCATGAGGCTGCGCAGAGGCGGCATACCCAGTATCGCTGCGGCGGCCGTCGTCGCGCTTTTGATCGGCCCGAGTGCGGATCCGCTTGCGAAGTCGGGTGGACGGTGCGAGATTCAAGGCCGCGTAATCACCGCGGACAGCGCCGCCGTTATCTATCGCAAGGGCGATCCCGTCGTCCTCACGAACATATTTGTCTGCGTTCAGAAGAACGGAACAACGCGAAAACTCGGTTACCACGAACCGGGCTACGGTGGCGTCTCGAGCTTCAATCTCGCCGGTAAGTACGTTGCGTACATCCGTCGGTTCTGCTACGAGTCAGGACCGTGTGTTGGCGAACCGCACACGCGAAATGTGGTTTCGAACAAGGACCGCCGCGGGAGCCCGACGCCGGGTCCTGCGTTTGACGTCCGACCGTTGGCGTTCCCCTCAGGGTCGCTCGCCTGGATTCGCCGCAAGGAGAGCACGAATGAAGTACATACGCTCGATACGGCTGGCGAGCATGTCGTCGACGCCGGCCCGGCGGTTGACCCAACTTCACTGGCGCGTTCAGGTCACACGCTCTACTGGACGCACGACGGGGAGCCGCGCTCTGCGCAGGTGCCGTGACCGCTGCGGCGCGGCATAGAGGTAGCCGCGGGGCCTAGCCTCCGGGCCCACCACCAATCTGCACCGAGGCTGCACCAGTCTCACTGGCAAGCAGCTTCGCAACCGGCACGCTAAACGGACTCGAACCGAGCGCCAGAGCTCAGCTCATCGCCACCGCGGACTGCGGCGCGAAGTCCGTCTCCTCGTCGCGCATCTCGCCGATCATGATCACGTCGGGGTCCTGGCGCAGCACTCGCCGCAGCGCGCGACCGAACGAAGCCGTGTCTGGCCCGATCTCACGCTAGTTGACGATCGAGCGACTGCTCGAGTGAACGAACTCGATCGGGTCCTCGATCGTGACGATGTGCCGTGCCTTGGTTTGGTTGACGTGGTCGACCATGGCGCCGAGCGTCGTCGACTTGCCCGAGCCCGTGGCGCCGGTTACGCGAGCGTCGGCACGGAGCTCGCGATCAGCGGCAGACGAGCGCGACCGATCCGCGCTGGCGGAACGCGTTCACGCGAAGGCGCGCGAGCCCCTCGATCTCGCAGGAGAAGTCCACCTCGCCCTCGCCCTCGAACTCCGCGAGCTTGGCGGGGTCCTTGACCATCGCGCTGAGCGCGGCCTCGGTGTCGGAACGGCTGAGCGGAGCGGCATCGGGCACCGGGCACAGCTCGCCGGAAACGCGCATGGTCGGGGGCGAACCCGCCGCCAGATGCAGGTCCGAGGCCCCGGCCGCCGTCAGTGAGGTGGCTGCCGAGTGGAGATCGAACACTCCCCTTCCTTCGGCGATAGGGCGGCGGGGACTAAAGGGCGACCGAGGCGGAGATCAGTCGAGCACCTGAAGGTCCTCGGCGTCGACCCCCATGCGCCGCGCCGGCTCGAGCGCCCGCGACTCGCCCTCCTGCTCGGAGCGCGCCTCGCGGTGGGTCTCACTTAGCAAGGATCCTGCGCTGCAGGGCGGCAATGGAGCTAAGCGGAGTTCTATCGAACCCCGAACTCGAGGCCTCGCTGATCGGACTGCGTCGGGCCGGACGAGCCGGCCGACCCTAACGGGCGCTCGCAGCCGTCCCCTCAATCGACGTGGGGGGCACTTGCTGAAGCTTCGCCGTCGAGCAAGACGGGGATCGCTCAGGAACGTGCATCGCGCACCCGCAATCGTCGCCCCGGGGCCCTACCATGGACTCGATGGCAACGCCGCCGGCTCTGTGGACCATCGGGCACTCCAACCTGAAGCTGGCTCGATTCATCGAGCTACTGCTTCTGGACGAGATCGACTTCCTTCTGGATGTACGGTCGTATCCGTATTCGCGCTTCGCGTGGTTCAACCGTGAGGAGCTACAAGACGCAATCACCGAGCACGGCATCAGCTATGTCTTCCTCGGTGGCGCGTTGGGCGGCCGCCCCCGAAACGACCGGTACTACGACGCCGAGGGCCACGCCCTCTATGACCGGATGGCGCGCGAGCCTGATTTCCAGCACGCAATCGGTCGCGTCCTCCGCGGTGCGCGGGATCATCGCCTCGCGTTGATGTGTAGCTGTGGCCAGCCACGCGGCTGCCACCGGCGGCTGCTCGTCGGCAAGGTCTTGTGCGAGCACGGCGCAGAGCTCCGGCACATCCTCCCAGATGGCCGCGTTGAGAACGAACGCACGGTCGAGCTGGGCATCAATCGCGAACAGCATCCGCTCTTTGCAGAGGACACCCAATGGAGATCTGCACGATCGGTTTCACACAGACGACGGCTGAGCATTTCTTCTCCCGGCTAGCCGACGCCCGAGTCGAGCGACTTCTCGACGTTCGCCTCAACAACTCTTCTCAGCTCGCGGGGTTCGCGAAGGCGAAGGATCTTCCCTACTTCCTGCGCGAGCTTGTGGGCGCGACGTACGAGCATCAGCCGCTGCTAGCGCCCACGCCTGAGCTCCTCGAGAGCTACAAGAAGCAGAAGGGCGACTGGGCTGCGTACGAGCAGAGCTTCCAGGCGCTTATGAGGCGCCGGCGCGTCCAAGAGGTGCTATCGCCCGAGGACTTCGAGCGGCGCACGTCGCTGCTCTGCAGTGAGGCGACGGCGGAGCACTGCCACCGGCGGCTGGTCTGCGAGTTCCTCGCCGAGCACTGGCCCGACGTTGCGATCCGCCACCTCTAGGCGATGCGAATCGTCGTCAATCACCTTACGCGGATGAGGACGCAATCCCGCATCTGCGTCGCGGGAATCGACACAGAGACGTACGCGCACGTGCGTCCCGTCACGCCGCCCGGCGACCTGATTACGCGCGACCTGCTGCGCGAGAATGGCGGGCCGTTTGCGGTCGGTGCCGTGGTTGATCTTGGCGCTGCAGTTCCCCAGCCCAACCCGCCCGAGACGGAGGATCACCGCTTCCGTACCCTCGATGCACGCTTCGTCAGAATGCTGACTCCGGAGGATTACTGGAGCGTCCTCGGCGAGGTACAGGCCGAGAGTCTCGAAGAGGCCTTCGGGTCCGACCTTGAGCGACGAGGCCGTGGCTTTGCTATCGACGCCGGGCGCGGAACCCGGTCGCTCGCGGTTGTTCGCGCCGAGGACCGCCCGCGCCTGGCAGTCAATAGCTGGGGCCGGTTGCGCGTCTCGTTTGCCTATCGAGGTGAGAGCGTGTCGCTTAGCGTAAGCGACGTACGGTTCACCGAACCTGACCACGAAACCGTTCGGCGAGATGTCGCATCCGACGTGGATGCGCGGCTCCGTCGCGGCGTCGACACCTACATGATGCTCGGGCTCTCCCGCGCCTTCACAGCGGCCGGTGACGACCACGATCGGCACTGGCTGCAGGTAAACGGGCTCTGCCTCGTCGACAACCCCGTTGGCGACCCGCCCTGACGCGAGGGCAGTGGGCGATCCTAAGCTGCATCACTACGTGCCGCAGTTCTACCTGCGCCGCTTCTGTGATGCGTCAGGTCGTCTGTGGGCGTGGGAGCGCGACGGTGATCGCATGTTCGTGACGACGCCGGGATCGGTGGCGGCCGAGAACGCCTTCTACTACCTCGACGCCGTTGCAGAGCTTGGACACGACCCACTGACGATGGAAAAGCAATTCGCAGACCTCGAGGGGCAGGTTGCGTGCATCACCAGCCAGTGGCTGGACTGGATCCGGGTGGCCAAGCCGGGGGACCCGATACCAATTCCGGAGCCGAACCGCGATCTCGTTGCGCTCTTCCTGAGCCTGCAGTTCCTTCGGACCGCAGATGCTCGGGACATCCTGGCGCGGCTCGCCTCGGCGTCAACCGAGGGCTCGCTGGGGAAAGCTGAGCAACGGTCGCTACACATCGAGGCGCTCTGGGACGACGAGCTAGTCAGCGGTTTTACCAGCCGCATCCGTTCCGCGGAGTGGATCTTCGCGCGCAACATGACGGAGGTGCCGTTCGTCACGTCTGATAACCCGGTGGCGTTCCGTTCCGCCGACAACTCGATGTGGGTGAAGGTCGGTGTGCTCGGCCCAGGAACCTATGCCGTCTATCCGTTGGCGCCCGACGTCGTGATGTACTGTCATCCGCGCGAGGGGCCGTGGTCAAAGGTCGCGGCGTTCAGTGGTGTCTCGCCGGTCTCGCTTACGGCGGACATGGTGGACAGCGAGAACATGGGCCAAGTGTTCATGGCGTACCGATTGGTCATGTCTCCGACCAATGACTTTGCTGCGGCACGCGAGTTCGCCCGCACCATCGGCACGGACACTTACGCAGAGCAATGGCGCAACCGCAATCCGCCGAAGCCAGGTTCTGCGGCGGACGACTGAGAGCGGGGACTGAGAACAATGGGGAGGACGTGCGTCGCCCTCGGACTCGTCGAGAACGCGATCGGCGCGCGTGGGCGGCGGGATCGCGGTGGAAGCCAGTCGCATAATCGCGAGCGCTCGCGCCTGCGGGTCCGCGCCGTTCCTACCGCGGACACTGATCCGAGCCGGGGGCCGTGCTCTTCGCGCTAGCGCGCCCCCGGTTCGAGCCGATCCCAGAGGTACGATCGCCCGATGGAGAGTGATCCTCTGACGGAGACGATTGAGGAGATCAGGCCGACTCTTGAGCCTGCCCTTGATCCGCTCGTTCAGGCCCTCCTAACCGCCGAGCCGATCGAGGATGCCTGGCAGGCGCTGCTGCAGGGAGTTCTCGATGAGGCTTGAGCGCATCATCGTCCAGGCCTTTCGCGGATACCCGACACGCACCGAGGTTGTGCTGTCGGGCGACTTTGTACTCCTCGCCGGCGAGAACGGGACTGGGAAGACGAGCCTCACCGAAGCCTTCGAGTGGGCGCTCTTCAACAGCATCGTTCGCAAGGAGCGCTCGAAGACTCGCGGCGAGTACCAGGGGTGGTCGTGGATCCGGAGCGTCCACGCCCATCCCGACGCGGAGACGTATGTCGAGGTCACCCTCACGAATCGAGGGCGTCGCCACGTGATCCGCCGGAGGCTCGTCGGCAACTCGACTGAGCTCACAATCGATGGCAAGCCGGCTAGCGATGTTTGGCAGCTCGGATTGCGCACAGAGGAAGCCTTCCGACCCTTCCTCGGTCAGTGCGAGATCCAGGCCCTCATCGATAGCGAGCAGCAGAGCCGTTGGGAACAGCTCAGCGCGATCCTCGGGTTCGCGGGGTTCGGCCAGCTCCGCGAGCGTCTCCAGCGGCTTCGGACGGACACCGACCACGATGACCGCGTGCGGGCGCTGCGCGAACGTGTCACCCGAGCAGTCCAGCCGCTCACGGCGGCAGGCGCCGACCCGTTGGAACAGTCGCCCGATGAGCTGCGCGCACGCGCCGCGGCCTTTCTTGGTCTTCAGCCTGATGCTGCGTGGGCACAGATCCAGACAGCGGCGCAGTCAGAGGTCGACGCCCTACTAGCCCGTGACCGTCGTCCGAACGGCCTCGATGGCTTGCTCGTCGGCCCTAGCGATGTGCCGGCGAGCGCGACTCAGGGAGTGTCGATGGGACAGCGCCTTGTCGCGGAGGCGCGCGCGCACCGCGAGTGGCATGAAGCGCACCAGCGCGCGAGCTTCGCAAGCTTGGGGCTCGATCTCGTTGATCCGAGTTGTCCAACCCGCTGCCCATTCTGTGCGCAGGCGACGTTGACCGTCGTGCGAACCGACACGCTTCGTTCCGAGGCGACCGCCGCGGCTGACCCAGCGCCGAGCGATGTTCGGGCCGACTTCCGGAACGTCGTGAGCACTCTGCTCGCGCCCGGACCCCTCGGAACAGACCACGTGCCCGCGCTGACCGAATCGCTGCGGAGCGCGCCCGAGGCCGACGCACTCGCCCAGGCGCTCGAGGAGCAGGCGGCGCTCGACGACCTGAAGCAGCGAGGCCGCCGGCTCGCGGATGCTGCGTTGTCGGCGTATGAGACCGCGTCCCGCCCGGGGGCCGACGACGCAGTCCTCGTCGGGCTCGTCGACGAGTTCGTGCCCGTCGCGGAGGGGATCGGCGCTCACCATGCGTCCCTGCGCGCCCACGTCGAAGCCTTGAACCTGAGCCTGACCAGGCGGTTCAGTGGGCTTGCCGAGCCTGACAAGCAGCGGCTCGCGGCCCTCCAGAAGGCCGTGCTGCTGGCGGAGAACGGGAGGGCCATTGAAGCGGCTTGGCGCATACGCCATTACCAGGAGAGCCTTCGAGAGTTCGTCGTCCAGCTCGAGAAGGCCGAGAAGGCACGCATGGCGGCATCGCTGGACACGCTCAGTGACGACATCGGTCGGTACTACGAGGAGTTAAGTCCAGGTCACCACATCAAGATCACTGGAGTGACGGTCAGGGACACGCGCCGCCGACAGGCGGCGCTGGCCGCAACGTCACACGGCCGAGACGTAAACCCCGTAACGATGTTCAGCGAAGCTGAGGGCAACTGCCTGGGCCTCAGCCTCTACTTCTCGCAGCGCGTCGACCGGAACGAAGGCTGGGCGATGATCATGCTCGACGACCCCGTCCAGTCGATGGACCAGGGTCACGAGGAGGGCCTCATCAACCTCCTCGCGCGCGTCAGCCGAGATCGCCAGATCATCGTGATGACCCACGCGAAGCGGTTCGAGCAGCAGGTCGAAGCGCAGTTCGCCGCGGTCTCCTCGTTCACCAAGTACGTCTTCGAGCGTGGGACCGGACCGGACCCCCAGATCGAGCTAGCCGCCGGCCGTCTGACCGAGCTCCTCAGCTATGCCGAGGCGAACGCCGCCGGCGAGCTTGCTCGCCGCGAATCATGTGCGGGGGCCGTTCGCAAGGCCGTCGAGCGATTTTGCCGCGAGCATGGCCGTTTGCGCGCAATGGCGTTGAAGAAGGGCCTCTCCGTCGAGGACATGATTGACAGGCTGCACGAGCACAAGGTCGTGGACGACATCGAGGTAGGAACGCTCCACCGCCTGCGCAAGTTCGGGAACCGCGGGTCACACGAGGACGAATCCGTGAACCCTGCGACATCGGCAATCCTCTCCAACGTGCAGGCGCTCCGCGACCTGCAGAGCAAGCACCTCAGCACGTCGAAGCCAACGCTGACGGTCGTTCGAGACGGCCCGGCCCCGGTCGGCGCTACCGCTTAGGTTCGCGCCCGCCTAGGGGCTTTGCTGGCCGAGGCGAGCCAATCACGCGGTAGCGGCAGCGCCGCCCAGTCCGCTTCGCGCTGCTGCTTTGTATGGAAGCGGAGGTGGCCTCGAATCCTCGCGCTCGGTGCTATCAGGCTGCCCCGCACCGGCTAGGTGGTCCGGAACTCAGACGAGACCGCTGGCCCGGTACTGGGGGCGCCCGCCCCCGCGGACTATCAAGGCCCGCGCGTCGGTCAGCTCGACCAGCCGATTGCGAACCGTGCGGGCTGAGACCTTGAGCTTTTTCGCGACTTGCGCCTGCAGCTCAGAACTGGGGACCCAGTCCTCGGCCAAGTCGAGAATCGTCGCTGTCACTGGATCGGAGCGCAGTCGCTCAGAGGCTGCCCGGAGTTGCTCTGAGTAGGCCAGTTGCAGCGTGGCCTGGATGCGATCGAGCCGGTCGAGGATGTCTGGGTCAGTCGCCATGCAGGTCACGCTAGACCACTGCGCATGTCAGCGGATCTCGGTAGCGAATGCTGCCCGGCACGCATCATGCACCTTCGGCCGCGACGTCGAGTTCACTGCCAAGAACGACGAGGGAACGATCTCTCGCAGCGCGGCGCTCGACGGACAGCGTCCGCGCCGCTGCGCCTCGATGACGATGGCCAGGGCGGTCTCTCCGTCGTCTCGCCATCCGTGACGCTCGAACTCGCCGACCAAGCGGCGCAACAGCATCGAGCTGGGAAGGGCGGTGAGGGTCTGGGAAGGACGTGCAGCCATGCGCCGGCGGGAAGTTCTCAGGGCAAGTATGCACCGGACACGCGATGCTGACCGAGTGTTCGCTTAGGCCTTCGTGCGCGGCCCGCTGTAGACGCCCGTTGTCGTATCGAGCCAGCCATGGGCGGCCAGCACGCGAGCGGTGTCCACGCCGTCCCAGATGCTGCCGACGGCGCGCTTGCCGGCGGTTCGTTCGTGGACCACGGCCTGGCGCAAATGGCTGTGGACGTCCTCGTCGATCTGGCCGACGAACTGCACGATGAGCAGCTCGGCCTCCGAGCGGGTGAGCTTGATGATCTGGTTCCCGTTGGTGCCCAGATCGGCCACACGCATGACGTTGCGCCCTAGGCCCGGGCCCTTGAGCAGGAAGCCGCCGAGGACGCGCTTGCCGCCCAATTCGGTGGCCGAGGTGAAGATGTCGCTGAGCTCCGCCGGCGAGTGCGCGGTCACGAAGGGCTCGGCCAGGATCTTGTTGATGGCCGCCTTGATGTCGTCCTCGGCCACCTTGAGCGGGTAGGTGAGCTTAGCCACCTGCTCACGCGTGACCGAGGCGACCGAGGCGAAGCTGTCGATCTCGTCGATGGCGATGATGGGCGGCAGGTCGGGCGCCAACTGCGCGCCCCGCAGCGCCGCGGCGAAGACCGCTTCTACTCGCTCGGGCGTGGTGTCGCGCTTGCCGAAGAATCTCGGCGCGATGGCCTGCGCCCCGAGGGCCGGGTCAAGCCGGCCGGCCGAGAGCATGGCCTCGGTCGCCGCCATCGCCGCCTGGGTGTCATCGCGGGTGCCAGCCTCGTCCAGCGCGTCGGCAAGCGTCCTCACGAGCGCCGCGGCCGACAGGTCTCGGCTCAGAGCTTGAGTTCCTTGCTGATCTTGCGCGACAGGTTGAGGACCTGCTCGACCGGCGCCTTGTTATAGATCTTGCCCGCGCCAGTGCGGTCGACGAGGACGATGACGTGCTCGTCCTGGTGCAGCGAGTCGATCTTGCGGGAGACGGTCATCTCGCTGATCTTCAGCGCCTTGGCGAGCTCCTTCTGGGAGAGCTTCCCGTTGACCTTGAGGTAGACCTTGGCCAGTGTCGGGTCCTTGCGCATGCGATCTAGCAGCGGCGGGACTATGCGCTCAATCTCGGCCCGAACAAGGATCTGCTGCGTGCTCTCGATCCCCTCGATCCGCGAGCGGATCGTCCGGACCTGGTTGAACATCTCCAGCATGTCGGGATCGGTCACCTCTTCCTCCGTGAGCTCGCGGGCGTCGACGCGCGGGCGGGCTTTTCCGTGGCGGACTTCTGGGCTGTGGCACGGCTGATGGCCATGCGGACGGCGTCGGCCTTCTTGCCGGTGGCTTCGGCGATCTGGCCGTGGGTGAGCCCGGCCTCGTCGAGCAAGACCTCGGTCTTCTTGGCGTTGGGGTCGGTGGCGATGCGCTCCTCGCGGTCAGCAACAGCCAGGCGCAGCAGGCCGGCCATGGTCCCCTCCAGCGTGAGCTGGCTCACTTGGCCCCTTTCTTCTTGCTCTTCACCAGCGCCTGGCTGACCGTACCGGCCGTTGTGCCGAGCAACTCGGCGATGCGAGCGGGCTGAAAGCCCGCGCGAGACAGCTCGACGACCGTCTCACTCTGCGTACCGATGGTGCGCCGCAGAAGCAGAGCGGCCATCCGCACCAGCTCCTCCTCGGGCGCCATCCTGGAAGCACGGGCGGCGTTCACGATGAGCATTCCCTCGAAATCATGGCTGTGACGGTAGCAGCTAACTTGCCAAGTTCGTCAAGCCAGGCTCGACACTCCGGAGAGATTTGACGTAAATAGCGGGACTTTTGTGTGAAGATTGGTGGTCATACGCGCGCACTAATTGGAAGAAAGCGTTATTCAACTCGGTGGCCACCTAGTCCTATCTGCGGTCGCGCTCGATGACCTTGCGGACGGCATCCGCGCCCTTGCCGACCATCTGCCCAATCTCTTGGTTGTTGAGGCCGGCCTCGGCGAGCACAACTTCGGTCTTGCGACGGGTCGCGCCCTCGCTCTCCTCGCGCTCGGCTGCGATCACGGCCAGGATGCCGCTCAGGGCCGCCTCCGTACGGATGGGCTGGGTCTGTTGCTTCTTAGGCTGTGGCACTGCGTCTCCTTTCGGAAAGCCGCCCGGTCAAGGACGTCGCGGCGGCGCAGCAGCGGCTAGAGGTCGAACAGACCCGTGTTCCGGTACGTGACGTTGCGGCCGGCTCCGGTGCGAGACAGCGCGCCCCGGGCGACCAGCTCGCCGAGCCGGCGCTTGACTGTTGGCTCGGACTGCTTTGTGGCTTTCATGACGGCCGTCTTCAGCGGGCCAGCGGCGATCTCGTCGCGCGCCTTCTGCAAGATGGCCTTGCCGACAGGGTCGGACTCGATCTCCTTGAGCTCCGCTTCGAGCTGATGGCGCACGCCAACTCGGGTCAGGGCGATGAGCAGATCGAGCTTCTGCTCCACCCACTCGGAACTCACTCGGCCGCCTTTGATTTGGGCTTCTTGGCCTTAGCGTTTGGTTCATCGAGCAGCTGGTACACCGCCTGCCGGCTCTTCCCGAGCAAGGCGGCGATCTCGCCGACTTCCAGGCCGGCGGCCTTCAGGCCCTGATCTATGCTGCGCTTGCGGGCCGGGGCGTTCTCAGGCAGATGGTCGAGCAGCGCGAGCGCGAGAAGCGCGCCGAGCTTTGCGTCGATGCGTTGCAGGATTTCCAGCTCGCTGCTGCTCACGCGAACAGTAAACCGCTCTTAGCGGACGCTTCGCCACCGCACGCCGGGGCCCCCTGTGGGCACTTGCTGCCGCTTTGCGCGAGAAGAAGGAGCGGCGAGCGGGGTTCGATTAGCGCCGCTCGGGCTCTCGGCAATGGAGCTAGTCGGACTCGAACCGACGACCTCCTGGGTGCGATCCAGGCGCTCTTCCAGCTGAGCTATAGCCCCGCGTCCCGGATGGTAGCGGCGCGCGAGCCCCGCGCAGGCGCCTGTTCACAGGGCGGGAATAGCGCCCGACTCGGCGAATAGACGATGTCCGGAGGCCCGAAAGAGGCGTCAGGGCGACGCCCCTCCGGTACAACCACATACACATGAGCTTCCGCGGCAGACTGCTGCTGTTCTTCACGATCATCGTGGTCATCCCGATGATCGCGGTCGCGGTCGTGCTCTTCCACCTGACCGGCGACAGCGAGACCGGCAAGGCCGACGCCGAGATCGCCCAGGGCATGCGCTCGGCGTTCGCGATCTACGACGACAAGCGGGACGACGCCCGCGACCCCCTCGACGCGGTCGCCGGCGACGCCGAGCTCGGCCGGCTGCTCGCCCACCCGAGCAAGCCGGCGGCCATCAAGCACCGCCTCCGCGAGCTCGCGCGCGAGCACCCGACGGTCGTCGCCATCGGCGCCTACGGCGCGGACAGGGAACAGCTCGCGCGCACGGGCGCGCGCGATGCCGTGGCGAGCGAGGTTGCCAGCCCGTCGACCGCCAAGGGCAAGCGGCTCGGCTTCGTGGCGGTGTCGACCACCCACGCGCGCGACTACGCGAGGGAGGTCAAGCGCCTGACCTCGTTCGACGTCCGGATGACGGCCGACGGGCGGCTGATCGCGTCGACCGTGGGCAGGCGCCGCGGGAGCGCGGAGCTCGAGTCGGGCGACACCACGATCGCGGGCGAGCAGTACCGCGGCCGCGTCGCGACCCTCCCGCAGGTCGTCGGTCCGCCGATCCAGCTCGCGGTCTTCGAGAAGGGCGCCGACATCGACACCGCGATCCGCAACAGCCGCCTCTTGATCGGCTCGATCCTGGCCGCCTTCCTGCTCCTGGCGCTCGCGTCGTCGGTGGTGGTCGTGCGCGCGCTCCAGGGTCAGGTCGAGCAGTTCCTCCACGCGGCGCGCCGCCTAGCGCACGGCGACTTCAGCGAGCCCGTGCCGGTCGAGGGCGCGGACGAGTTCGCGGCGCTGGGCACCGAGTTCAACCTGATGTCGCGCCAGCTCGCGTCGAAGATCGACGAGGTCGAGCGCAAGCGAGGCGAGCTCGAGGAGACGATCCGCCGGGTCGGCGACGCGTTCGCCGCCGGACTCGACCGCGAGGGCATCGTGAACCTGACCCTCCGCACGGCGGTCGAGGCGTGTGAGGCCGAGACCGGCCGCGCGCTTCCGATCGACGCCCGCCGGATGCGCAGCGCCCGCGTCGGGGACTCGACGCCGGAGCTCGAGGCGGCCCTCGAGGCGGCCGAGCGCGCGGCGTTCGCGGTCGACCCGCAGACCGGCCCGAACTGGCTCGCCTCGCTGGAGGGCAGCACCGGCGACGACTCGCCGACCGAGCAGCACCGGCCGTCGAAGGCCGTCGTGGACGACGTCTACGCGCTGGCCGCTCCGCTGGTGGGCCGGCTCGGCACGAGCAGCACGATCGAGCAGGTGGGCGTCGTCTCGATCGCCCGAGCGGAGCGCCCGTTCGACGAGCAGGAGTACGAGCTCTTCGCCTACCTGACCGGACAGGCCGCGGTGTCGATCGAGAACGTCGACCTGCACGAGACCGTCCGCCTCCAGGCCGTGACGGACGAGCTCACCGGCCTCTACAACCGCAACCACTTCCAGGACACGCTCGACTCGGAGATCGAGCGCAGCCGCCGCTTCGGGACCGACGTCGGCGTCGTCATGCTCGACATCGACGACTTCAAGCAGGTCAACGACACCTACGGCCACCCCCAGGGCGACATCGTGCTGGTCGAGGTCGGCCGCGTCCTGCGGGAGCTCTCGCGCGACATCGACGAGCCCGCCCGCTACGGCGGCGAGGAGCTCGCCGTGATCCTGCCGCAGACCGATCTGAACGGCGCGGAGCTGCTGGCCGAGCGCATGCGCTCCGCGATCGCCGACCTCCAGATCAAGCGCACCGACGGCGGCGGCGAGCTGCAGGTGACCGCCAGCTTCGGCGTCGCGTCGCTGCCGGCGTGCGCGAACGATCGCGAGTCGCTGATCGCGGAGGCGGACGCGGCGCTCTACCGCGCCAAGCGCGCCGGCAAGAACCGCGTCGTGCGCGGTGAGCCGGTGGCCGCCGAGGGTTGAGCCGCTCCGAGCCGGCGAGTTGATTTAACCTTCGCGGCGATGGGGGTCCTTGACGACGCCATCCGCGAGCACCTGGATCTGAAGCGCCGCCGCGGAGCGACGGACGACGAGATTGCACGCGCCGAGGCCGAGGCGCTCGGCCCCGCGCGCCGCGCGCCGTCGCCCGACGACGAGGGCGACGAGGAGGGACTGGGGGGCGCCGAGACGATCCTGGTCCCGCCCGCCCGCGACCCCGCCCCGCCTCCGGAGGCGGTCACGCGGGTCGTGCACGACATCGACGAGGACCCGCTGGCGCCGCCCGCGCCGGTCGACCGCGTAGACCGCCCCGACCTCGACGTGTCGCCGCTGGATCAGGACACGGTCGAGCACCCGGCCCCGGCTCGGCTTCCGTTCGACGCCGACGAGGACGCGGACGACGAGCCGCGCGCCAACGCCGACCTTCCCTTCGATCACGCGGAGGACCAGCCGCGGGCCCAGGCCGACCTCCCGTTCGATCACGCGGACGAGGACGACGAGGCGACCGGTGACGAGACCGACGAGCCGGCCGGCGCAGAATCCGACGAGCCCGCCGACGCCGGCCCTGGACGGTTGTCCGAGTAGCGGCCGCTTCCCTTGGGCTCGGCGCGCGACCGGGCCGATAGACCGCACACGACGGCATGGAGGGTTCCGTCGGTTGGTGCGGCACGAAGGCCGCTCGCGGGGGGTCGGTCCATAGACCGGCCCCCTTCGGCCTTTCCAGGGGCCGGTTCCCGCCCTAGTCCGCGTGTATGTACCCGCGCGTGGTCGCCGCCTCGAGGACCCGCTCGATGCCCAGTTCGTAGGCGGCGGGGCGCATGGCAAGGTCGGCCTCGCGCGCCTTCTCCCTCACCTCGTCGTACGCGCGCCGCATGATCTTGCGCAGGCGGTCGTTCACCTCGTCCTCCTCCCAGCGGAAGTGCTGGAGGTTCTGGACCCACTCCAGGTACGACACGATCACGCCGCCGGCGTTCGCCATCACGTCGGGGATCACGTGCACGCCCTTGTCCGCGAGGATCTCGTCGGCCTTCGGGGTGGTGGGGGAGTTCGCGCCCTCGACCACCATGCGGGCGTTCAGGGCGTCGGCGTTGCCGGCGTGGATCATGCCGCCGAGCGCCGCGGGGATGAAGACCTCGCATTCGAGCGCCAGCAGCTCCTCGGGGCTGATCGGCTCGGCGCCGTCGCCCTCGTACTCGGCGACCTTGCCGCTCTCCTTGACGTGCAGGGCGAGCGCCCCCGGGTCGAGCCCGTCCTCGGCGTGGATCGCGCCGTGGGCGTCGGAGACCGCGATCACGGTCGCGCCGAGCTGGGCGATGATGCGGGCCGCCCACGAGCCGACGTTGCCGAAGCCCTGCACCACCACGCGGCAGTCGGCGGGCTGCAGGCCGAGAGACGGCGCCGCCTCGCGGAATATGTGGACGATGCCGCGCCCGGTGGCGGCCTCGCGGCCGTAGGAGCCCTCGAGCGAGATCGGCTTGCCGGTCACGATCGCCGGCGTGTGGCCGTGGAGCTTGCCGTACTCGTCCATCATCCACGCCATCACCTGGGCGTT
>DATENL010000283.1:0-6578 GCA_035275105.1 Thermoleophilaceae bacterium | reverse complement strand
CGCCACGCGGCGAGCTCACGAGCGACCGCCCGCGCGCGCGGCCGGAGCTGCGCTACGCGCGGCAGGCGCCGCCACGCCTCGTCGGGATCGCGCTCGTCGGAGATGGCCTCGAGGCGGCGGCACTCCTCGCGCGCCCAGCCGAGGCGGCCGGCACCGGTGAGCCGCTCCTCCAGCGTGTCGGCGAGCCTCAGCAGGTCCTCGACGTCGCTGCGGGCGTACTCCACCTGCTCGCTCGTCAGCGGCCGGCGGTCCCAGCGCGTGAAGCCGGCCGACTTGTTCAGCCGCACGCCGGTCACCCGCGAGAGCAGGTTGCCGTAGCCGGTCTGGGCGCTGTAGCCGGCGAACCCGGCGGCGATCTGGGTGTCGAACAGGCTCCGCGGCCCGATCGCCCACGCGCGCCTGAGGATCGCGACGTCCTGGGCTCCGGCGTGCACCACGACCTCGACGTCGGGGTCGGCCACGACCTCGGCCAGGGGCGCGTGGTCGAAGCCCTCGATCGGGTCGAACACCGTGACGTCCGCCTTCCCGTCGGCCCCGCGCGGCTGGACGGCCACCTGGACGAGGCAGAGCAGCGGCCGGTAGCGGCCCTCGGACACGAACTCCGTGTCGAGCGCGATGCGTCCGTCCGCGCGGGCGCGCCCAGCGATTTCTCTAGCGTCTCCCGCGATGAGCAGCAGCGTAACCACGGAGAGGCTGCGGCGGAACGCCGTGCTCCTGCGGCTGCCGCCCAGGGTCGCGCTGTTCTACTCCCGCGCGCGCCGCGCGGCGGCGCGGGAGGACGACGAGTGGTCGCTGCGGTCGGCCACCGGCCCGGAGTCGCTCACGCGGCTGTTGCGGCTGGCCCGTGGACGGACGCGGGTCGTCGAGATCGGGACGGGCAGCGGCTGGACGACCGCGGCGCTCCTGATCGCCGACCGGCGGCGTCACGTGCTGAGCTTCGACCCGCGCGTCTGGCCGCAGCGGGATCGCTACCTCTCGCTCGCGCCCGCCTCCGCGACCTCGCGGCTCGAGCTCGTGCAGGCGGGCGGCGAGCAGGGCCCCGGCGACCGGCCGTGGCGGCCCGACATGCTGTTCGTCGACGGCTCGCACGAGCGCGACCTGACGATCGCGACCTTCCGCGCCTGGCGCCCGGCGCTCGCCGACGGAGCGGTCGTCGCGTTCCACGACTACGAGAACCCGGACTACCCGGGGGTCGGCGAGGCGATCCGCGAGCTCGCGCTCGACGGCGAGGTGGAGGGCGAGCTGTTCGTCTGGAGGGCGCCGTGAGGGGCGCGCCCCCCTATCCTCGAAGGCGATGCTCGTAGAGCTGACCGAGAGGGCGATCGAGAAGGTGCGTGAGTTCCGTGCCGGCGTCGACGATCCCGATTCGCAGGCGATGTGGGTCGAGGTCACGGGCGTGCACCGCGGCGAGTTCACCTACGACCTGTCGCTCAAGCCGCTGGCCGCCGCCGCGGACGGCGACTCGATCGAGTCCGTGGGCGAGCTCCCGGTCGTCGTGCCGGCCCGCGACGCCGAGGCGGTGCGCGGGGCCGAGATCGACTGGTCCGACGACCTCATGCGCGGCGGGCTCGTCGTCAGCAACCCCAACAAGCCGAGCCCGGTCGTGGAGCCACCGTCGACGGACGGGCTCGAGGGCGACGTGGCGGAGCGCGTCGCGCAGGTGCTCGAGCAGCACATCAACCCCGCGATCGCGATGCACGGCGGCATGGCGCAGCTCGTGGGCGTCGAGGACGGCACGGCCTACGTCCGGCTGGGCGGCGGCTGCCAGGGCTGCGGCATGGCCGGCGTCACGCTCGACCAGGGGATCGAGTCGGCGATCGTGGCGGCCGTGCCCGAGGTCACCCGGGTGGTCGACGTCACCGACCACGCGTCGGGCGAGAACCCGTACTACGCCCCGTCGCCCGCCTAGGCCGGCGCGCGCTGCATCCGCGGGTCGCTGACCGGCTCGCCCTCCGCGGCGATCACGTGCAGCGCCGCGTTCACGAGCGCCAGGTGCGTGAACGCGTGCGGGAAGTTGCCCAGGTGCCGGCCCGAGTCGGGGTCGAGGTGCTCGGCGTACAGGCCCAGCGGGCTCGCCAGCGCGAGCAGCCGCTCGCAGCCCTCGCGCGCGCGCTCGATCTCGCCGATCTCGGCCAGCGCCGAGACGAGCCAGAACGAGCAGACGGTGAAGGTCTCGCCCTCCACGGCGAAGTCCTCCTCCTCGGGACGCATCCGCAGCACCAGGCCGTCCTCCACCAGCTCGTCGGCGATCGCCTCGACGGTCGCGCGCAGGCGCTCGTCGTCGGGCGGCAGGAAGCGGACGAGCGGCATCAGGAGGAGCGACGCGTCGAGCGCGTCGGTCTCGTAGTGCTGCCTGAAGACGCCGCGCTCGCTGATGCCCTTCGCGCAGACGTCCTTGCGGATCTCGTCCGCCACGCGCTCCCACTCGGCCGCGAGGTCGTGCTCGTCGCGCAGCTCCGCCAGGCGGGCGCCGCGGTCCACCGCCACCCAGCACATGACCTTCGACGAGACGTAGTGCCGCGGCTCGCCGCGCGCGGCCCAGATCCCCCGGTCGGGCTCGCCCCAGCACTCCGCGGCCCGCTCGGCCTGGTGCTTCACCACGGGCCAGATCCGCTCGGGCAGCTTGTCGCGCGACTTGGCGTGCAGGTAGGCGGCGTCGAGCAGCCCGCCCCAGATGTCGTGCTGCACGTAGTCCGCGGCCGCGTTGCCGATCCTCACGGGGCGCGAGTTGTCGTAGCCCGACAGGTGGTCGAGCGTCGACTCCTCGATGTCGGTCTCGCCGCTCACGCCGTAGATGTTCTGGAGCCGGCCGCCGTCGTCGCCGGCCAGCTCGGCCAGGAAGTAGAAGTGGTCGTCGGCCTCCCACTCGAACCCGAGGCTGTAGCCGCTCCAGAGCGCGAAGGAGGCGTCGCGCACGAAGTTGAAGCGGTAGTCGTAGTTGCGGTCGGCGCCGGTCACGCGCGGCAGCGACGTGGTCGGCGCCGCGGCGATCGCCCCGCTGGGCGAGTACGTGAGCCCGCGCAGCGTGAGCGCCGAGCGCTCGAGCTGGCCGCGCCAGGGGTGGTCGGGGAACTCCCCGTGGGCCAGCCACTCGCGCCAGTAGGCGTTGGTCTTGTCCAGCCGCTCGAAGGCGTCGTGGAAGGTCTTCGGGCCGCCGTGCTCGGACCACGAGACGGCCACGAAGGCGACGTCGCCCTCGCGCAGCGTCGTCCGGGCGGTGGCGCGCGGGCCCTCGAAGCCGACGTTGAGGTCGCTGTCGAGCTGGAGAGCGGGCTCCGGGTCGTCTCCGGTCGCCACCGCGTGGTGGTAGTCCTGCGCCGCGTACTCCCACTGCGCGCGCTGGCGTCCGTAGTCGAACGCGGGCTCGCACTCGAGCGTCAGCTCGACGATGCCCTGGGAGCAGCGCGCGGTGCGCACCAGCACGTGGTCGGCCTCCCAGTCCGACGGCGGCCGGCTCTGGCGGTGCGCCCGCTCACCGACGTGGTGCCACGGGCCGACCGTCAGCGCGTCGCGGACGACCATCCAGCCGGTGCGGGTCTTCCAGGTCGTCTCGAGCACCATGCTGCCCGGCAGGTAGCGGCGGCCCGCCGGCACCTGCACGTCGGACGGGCCGAGCCGGAAGCGGCCCGCGTCGCGATCGAGCATCGCGGCGAGCACGCTCGGCGAGTCGAACTGGGGCAGGCACAGCCACTCCACGTTCCCGCTCGGCGCGACCAGCGCCGCGACCTCGCCGTCCGATAGGAACGCGTAGTCGGCGATCGGCGGGAAGGCCCCGCGGGCATGGAGCGTGGGGTTGCGGATCGCGGGAGCGTACCCGGCGGCCGGGCCGCTCCCCAGCGCTCGGCTGCTCGCCCGCCTAGCGGCGGCCGCGCCAGAAGGTCGTCTTCATCCTCGCGCCGCGCCAGTTCAGGCCGATGTGGATGTGGTTGCGGTGCGCGGTCGAGTCGTCCACGTGACCGTGCTCGCAGGCGGAGTACGGCTCCATCCCGCCGTCGCCCGCCCACCACGAGCGGCAGTTGAAGATCAGCTCCTGGATCCCCATCCGGCGCGCCCGGGCGTGGTTGTTTCCGTGCCGGTCACGCTTCAGGAACAGCCTGATCAGCCGCTGCGCCTCCCTGCGCTCGGAGCTGTCGTGCGCGTTGAGCCGCCAGTCCAGCGCGCGGCCCTCCGCGTGGAGGCTGTAGCTGTCGCCGGAGAGCTTCTCGCAGCGCATGATGCCCCACGACTCGCCCTTCGCGTGATGCTCGAGCCAGCGCTCCATCGCGAGCATCCCGGGCTGCGGGTGCTTGCGGCAGCCGTGCGCGTGGTCGTAGGCGTAGTCGTCGATGTCGCCGGCGCTCGCCGCCGGCGCGAGGGCGAGCAGCAGCGCCACCGAGAGGACGCAATTACGCAGGAGGGAGCGAACGGGGCGGCGACCCATTACGCCTGTTATCGGCAGGTGGGTCGAAAAGCGTCAACATGGTTGACGGAATCCGAACCACCTTCGTGGGGGCCACCGTAATTGGCCGCTGTTTGCGGTCGCGCCGCCGCGGGGCGGCGAGCTAGCTGACGTCGAGCAGCGCCGCCACCAGCGCCAGGGCCACCTCGGCCCGCGAGTGGAGCGTCTTCGCGAGCACGTACTCGCCCGGGTTGTGCGCGCCGCCGCCGCGCGGGCCGAGCCCGTCGACGGTGACCGGCACCACGCCGGCCATGTGACTGGCGTCGCTGGCGCCGCCACGCTCCACCCCGAACACCGGCCGGCCGAGCTGCCTGCTCGCCCGCTCGAGCAGCCCCGCGGTGGCCTCGCGCGCGTCCATCCCGGGCCAGAGGCGCACGATCTCGGGCTCCAGCTTGGCGCCGCCGATCTCGTCGGGCACCGCCTCGCGCACGGCGTCGAACGCCGACGCCCGCTCGGCGCGCATGTCGCAGAAGAGCTCGCCCCCCGACGGCACGACGTTGAACGCCTCCCCGCTGTTGATGATCGTCGGCACGACGGTGAGCCGCTCGGGCCCGCCCGGGTCGTGCAGCTCCGCCACGCGCTGCGCCGCCGCGGCGAGCGCCAGCAGGGCGTTGCGCCCGCGGTCCGGCGCCGACCCGCTGTGGGCCGACACGCCCGCGGCCGTGACGCGCAGGGTGGCCGCCGCCTTGCGCTTGACGACCACGCCCTCCTCGCCGTTCGGGCCCCCCTGCCCGGCCTCGAAACAGAGGCAGGCGTCGTAGCCGGCGAAGCGCTCGGAGTGATGGAGGCGGCCCACGCGCCACTCCTCGTCGGTAACGAGCAGCAACGCCACCTCCTCGAACGCCTCCGGCCGCGCGGCCAGCGACTCGAGCACGCCGAGGGAGATCACCACCCCGCCCTTCATGTCGACGGCGCCCGAGCCGACCAGCCGGTCGCCCACGCGCTCGAGCGGGCGGAAGGTGTCGTGCCCGACCACCGTGTCGACGTGTCCGAGCAGCAGCAGGCGCCCCTCGCCGGTCCCGCGGACGGTGGCGAGCAGGTCGTCGGCATAGCCCTCTGTCGAGCACGGCAGCCGTCGCGCGTCCGCCTCGGCCGGCAGCAGCGCGGCGCAGATCGCGACCGCCTCCTCGGCGCCGCTCGTGTCGCCCGACGGCGTCGAGATCCCCACGAGCGCCTCCAGCTCGCGCTCGGCGCCGCGCGCGATCCGCGCCGCCTCGGTCTCGACCCATGCGTTCACGCCCTGCAGTATCGGTGCTCGGCCGGCGCGCCCACGTTTCGCGCGGCTTTCACGCTGACTCAACGCGGCTCGGGAACGATGGGATCATGGGCCGGCCGACCGTGATCCTGTCGCCGCACCTCGACGACGCGGTGCTGTCGTGCTGGCACCTGCTCGACGGGCCCGGCGACGTGCGCGTGGTGAACGTGTTCGCCGGAGTCCCGCCCGCCGGCACGGTCACCGGCTGGTGGGACCGCGAGAGCGGCAGCGGCGACTCCGCGCTCGCGGCGCGCGAGCGGATCGACGAGGACCGCGCGGCCCTCGCCGTCGCCGGCCGGGAGCCAGTGAACCTCGACTTCCTCGACGCGCAGTACCGCGACGGCGAGCCCGACGGCGCGGAGCTTCGGGCCGCCCTGCGCGAGCACGTTCCGCCATCGGCGCTCGTCTACGTACCGGCGGCGTACGCCGGCGGCGGTGGCGAGCAGCGCTTCCCGCTCCGCAGTGACGTACCGCACCCCGACCACGCGGCGCTCCGAGACGCCGGCGCCGCCCTTCGCGCGGAGGGCTACGCGACCGCCCTGTACGCGGACCTCCCCCACGCGAGCTTCACCCGGGCGAACGGCTGGCCCGAGTCCGCCCCCGCGCTCGGGGAGCTCGCACCGGAGCCGCACGACCTCGGCCCGGCGGCGCTCGAGCGCAAGCTGGGCGCGCTGCGCGAGTACCGCAGCCAGATCGGGCTCCTGGAGCGCGCGTTCGGGCCGCTCCTCGAGGACCCGACCCCGCTCCGGTACGAGGTCGTCTGGCGCGCGGGCTAGCCCGCGCCCGTCAGTCGCTCGCGCTCGGCCGGGAAGCCGTCGGGCCCGAGCAGCTCGAGCCCGCGCTCGAGCAGGCGCTCGGCCTCGCCGCGGTCGCCGCGCTCGCGGG
>DATENL010000282.1:0-13163 GCA_035275105.1 Thermoleophilaceae bacterium | reverse complement strand
CTCGGTGAGCTGGCGCGTGCGGTCTGCCGCCTCGTGCCGCAGCAGTAGGTGCAGCCGGTCGCCGGCGCGCAGCCGCGTGGATCCGCGCGGCGGGATCGCCTGGCCCTCGCGCACGATCACGTTGACCACCGCGTCGCGCGGGAGCCCGAGGTCGCGTACGCGCGCGCCGGCGATCGCGTCGTCTGCGCCGACCGGGTACTCGAGCACCTCCGCGCCGAGCCGGCGGATCGTGCCGGCCTCCGTGAGCGGCCGCGGCAGCGCCGGCTCGTCGGTCGTGAGGCCCAGTCGCTGCGCGAGCGGCTCGAACGTGCCGCCCTGGAGGAGCGTCGACAGGACCACGGCGAAGAAGACGATGTTGAAGAACTCGACGCTGTGCGGCACGTTCTCGATGACCGGGAACGTGGCGAGCACGACAGGCACGGCGCCGCGCAGGCCGGCCCAGCCGAGCAGGCCGCGCTCCACGAGCGAGTAGTGGGCCGTGCCCGTGGCCACCAGCGTCGCCAGCGGCCGGGCGACGAAGACGACCACCAGCGCGAGCACGGTGCCCTCGAGCCAGACGTCGTCGAGCTGCCCGGGGAACACGAGCAGCCCGAGCGCGAGGAACATCGTGAGCTGGGCGACCCAGGCGAGTCCGTCGTGGAAGGCGGTGATCGTCTGCTTGGCGGGGATGGTGGCCGATCCCAGCGCGAGGCCGGCGATGTACACGGCGAGGAAGCCGGAGCCGTGCAGCGAGTCCGCGCCGCCGAACGCCAGCGCGACCGTGGCGAGCGACGCGACCGGGTAGAGCCCGGTGGTCGCGAGCCGCGCGCGCCTGAAGCCACTCACCGCGGCGAACCCGACCAGCGCGCCCACCGCCGCGCCGACCGCGAGCTGGCGCGCGAACAGCCACGCCATGTCGCCGACGTCGTAGCTGGGATCGGTTACGAACTCGATGAACGCGAGCACGAGCAGCACCGCGACCGGGTCGTTCAGCCCCGACTCCGCCTCGAGCGTGCGCGCGAGCTTCCGGCGCAGGGTCGACCCGCGCAGCAGCGCGAAGATCGCCGCGCCGTCGGTGGCCGCCACGATCGAACCGAGCAGGAGACCCTCGGTGGTCGTGAGCTCGAACAGCCAGGCGGCCGCGAGGCCGGCGACGACCGCGGTGAGGGCGGTGCCGAGCGTCGCGAGCGCGATCCCGGGCCCGAGCACGGGGCGGATCTCCCCCCAACCGCTCGCCAGGCCGCCCTCGAAGAGGATCAGCGCGAGCGCGATCACGCCGATCGTGCGAGCCAGCTCGTAGTCGTCGAACTCGATCCAGCCGACCCCGTCGGAGCCGACGGCCATCCCGAGCGCGAGGAACAGCACCAGCCCGGGCACGCGCAGCCGCGCCGCGGCCAGTGAAGCCGCGAGGCCGGCAGCCAGCAGCGCGCCGCCGATCAGGATCAGGTGACCGTCAGCCATCCGGCAACGATGCCAGACGGGAGGTGGGTCTCCTGCGCTAGCGGATCCGCGCCTCGTCCAGGTCGAGCTCGTGCTCGACCTCGAGCAGCACCTCGGCCGGGAACTCCCGCCGCCCGCGCAGGTCGTCCAGCTCCTCGCGCTGCGCCTCGATCACCGCATGGCGGAGCTCGCGCGCTCGCTTCGCGTGCGAGCGAGCATCCGCGTCGTCGCCGAGGGTGGCGCTGTGGCGGCTCAGACGCGTCTCGTAGACCGACCGAAGGCGATCCGCGGAGTCGTCGTCCACCTCGTCGAGCGCCGCGAGCTCCTCGATCCGCGCGATCGCCGCGTGGGCCATCGACGACCGGGCCTCCGCAAGCTGGCGTCGCAGCTCGCGACCGCGCTCGAGCCCGACGAGCCGGACCAGCGGTCCGAGGGTGAGCCCCGGGACGACCAGCGTCAGGAGGACGACGCCGTAGGCGAGGAACACGATCGTCGCCCGGTCCGGGAACGCGTGTCCCATCGCCATCAGCGGCAGCGCGAGCGCGAGCGCCAGCGAGAGCCCGCCGCGCATCGCGCTCCAGCCCAACACCAGCCGGGCGGCGCGCCGCTCCTCCGGCTTGTCGGGGTCGTCGCGGCTCGTGAACAGGCCCACCAGCGCGGGCACGGTGAACATCCAGAGCATCCGGATAGCGAAGATGGTCGCCGTCAGGGCGAGCACCTGGGCGACCAGGGTCGACGTCACGCCGCCCTCCAGGTCGTCCACGATGTTCGGGAGCTGGAGCCCGATGAGCAGGAACAGCAGGGCGTTCAGCAGGAACACGAGCAGGTCCCAGAACGCCCTTAGCTGGAGCCGCGTGTCCGCCGCCGAGACGTCGACCGCCCGCGCGCCCGCGTAGAGCCCGGCGGCGACGGCCGCGATGACCCCCGACCACCCGATCTCCTGCGCCGGCACGTACGCGCCGAACGGGATCAGCAGCGAGATCGCGAGCTCCGCGCCCGGGTCGTCGACCAGCCGGCGGGCGTGCACGAGCGTCCAGGCGACCACCAGGCCGATGGCGGCGCCGCCCGCCACGTCGAGGCAGAACGACCCGACGGCGTCAAGCGCGGAGAAGTCGCCGTGCGTGACCGTGTGCACCGCGATCGCGTAGATCGTGATCGCGGTCCCGTCGTTCACGAGCGACTCGCCCTCGAGGATCGTGACCAGGCGCTCCGGCGCGCCGATCCGCCGGACGATGCTCGTGGCGGCGATCGGATCCGTCGGGCCGAGGATCGCGCCCAGCACCGCGGCGACCTCCCACGGCAGCCCGACCACGTGGTGCGCCACGAGGGCGACCGCCAGCCCGGTGATCAGCACCAGGCCGGTGGCGAGCTCGAGGATCGGCCGCGCGCCGGCCCGGACCTCGTCGATCGACGCGTAGAACGCCGGCGCGTACACGAGCGGCGGCAGGAACAGCACCAGGACCAGGTCGGGGTCGAGGTTCGTGGTGGGGCCGGGGGCGATCCCGAGCACCAGCCCGCCCAGCACCAGCACGATCGGATACGGGACGCCCGTTCTCGCCGCGATGCCGGCCAGGACGGTCGTCGCCGTGAGCAGCAGGATGATCACGCCGGCGTCGAGCACCCCGGAAGCTTCGCAAGCGTGACGGCGTGCCCCCATTGGGCCAACGGGGCAGTACCGCCGGGGCGCCGTGCTACTCTCCCGCCCTTCCTATTCTCCATAAACCCGATCGAGAAAACCAATTAAATGAAGATTCGAACCATCAGCTTCCTGACCCTCCTCGCCGCCTGCGCGGTGCTCGCCGCCTGCGGCGGGTCCGACTCCGGCGGCGGCGGCGGCAAGCTCAACCTGGTCGCGTACTCGACGCCCAAGGAGGCCTACGAGGCCCTTATCCCCGCGTTCAACAAGACGCCGGAGGGCAAGGGCGTGACCTTCCAGCAGTCCTACGGCGCCTCCGGCGACCAGAGCCGCGCGGTCGAGAGCGGCCTTCCGGCCGACATCGTCGCGTTCTCGCTCGAGCCCGACGTGAAGCGGCTCGTGGACGCCGGCCAGGTGGATGCGAGCTGGAGTGCCAGCCCCACAAAGGGCATGGTCACCAACTCGGTCGTCGCGCTGGCCGTCCGCAAGGGCAACCCGAAGGGCATCAAGACCTTCGAGGACCTCGCCAAGCCGGGAGTGAGCGTGATCACGCCTAACCCGTTCACCTCGGGCGGCGCGCGCTGGAACGTGATGGCCATCTACGGAAGCCAGATCGTCCAGGGCAAGACCGAGAAGCAGGCGGAGGACTTCCTCGCCTCCGTGTTCAAGAACGTCGAGGTCCAGGACAAGGCAGCGCGCGACTCGCTCCAGACGTTCGCCGGCGGCAAGGGCGACGTGCTGATCGCGTACGAGAACGAGGCGATCGCCGCCAAGCAGAAGGGCATCGAGCTCGAGTACGTGATCCCCGACCAGACGATCCTGATCGAGAACCCGATCGCGATCACCAAGCGGGCCAAGGACCCGGAGAAGGCGAAGGCGTTCGTGGACTTCGTCGAGTCGCCCGAGGGGCAGAAGATCTTCGCCTCGAAGGGCTACCGGCCGGTCGACAAGAGCCTGGTCGACGAGAAGCGGTTCCCGACCCCGAGCCAGCTGTTCGACATCACCAAGTTCGGCGGCTGGGACACGGTCAGCGACAAGTTCTTCGATCCGTCCGACGGCGTGATGGCGAAGATCGAGGAGGACCTGGGGGTCTCGACTGGCGGCTAGTCCGACAGCACTCGCGCTCCCCGCGCGCAGGCTCCGCCGACCGAGCGGCGGCGGCCTCGCGCGCGGGGTCGCGATGGGCTTCCTCAGCGTGGTCGTGCTGCTGCCCATCGCGGCGGTCGCCACGCGCGCGTTCGACGACGGCCTGGCCGGGTTCTGGGACGCGGTCTCGAGCCCCGAGGCCGTCGCCGCGCTCAAGCTCACGGTGATGCTGTCGCTCGTGGTGGCGGTCATCAACGCCGTCACCGGGACGCTGATCGCGTGGGTGCTCGTGCGAGACGAGTTCCGCGGGAAGAACATGGTCAGCGCGCTGATCGACCTGCCGTTCGCGCTGCCGACGATCGTCGCCGGCCTGACCCTGCTCGCTCTCTACGGGCCGCGCTCTCCGCTGCCCGTCGACGTGAGCTTCTCGCGCGTCGGGATCACGATGGCGCTCCTGTTCATCACGCTGCCGTTCGTCGTCAGGTCGGTGCAGCCCGTCCTGCTCACGCTCGACCCGGACGCTGAGGAGGCGGCGGCGTCGCTGGGGGCGAAGCCGCGGCAGGTGTTCTCGCGCGTGGTGCTGCCGAGCATCACGCCGGCGATCCTGTCGGGCGCCGCCCTCGCGTTCGCGCGGGCGGTCGGAGAGTTCGGCTCGATCGTCCTGATCTCGGGCAACAAGCCGTTCAAGACGGAGGTCGCCTCGGTGTTCATCTACGGGCGGATCCAGTCGGACGACATCACCGGCGCCGCCGCCGTCTCGGTCGTGCTGCTGCTCGTGTCGCTGGCCGTCCTCTTGGCGATCACGGTCTTCGGCAAGAGGGCGGTGAAGGATGCTGAATAGGCTCGGCCTCCGCTCGCTGGCGCTCGGCTACCTGGCGATCCTGCTGGTCGTGCCGGTGGGGTTCGTCTTCTACCGGACGTTCCAGCACGGGATCGGCGCCGCGCTCGACGCCGCCACCACGCCGTCCGCGATCCACGCGTTCTGGCTCACGATCGAGCTGGTGGCGATCGCGGTCCCGGTCAACACGGTCTTCGGGATCGTCATGGCGATCGCGCTGGTGCGCGGCCGCTGGCGCGGGCGCGCGATCGTCAGCGCTCTGATCGACCTCCCGCTGGCGCTGTCCCCGGTCGTCATCGGCCTGGCCCTGATCCTCGTCTGGGGCACCAAGGGCTGGTTCGGCGAGTGGCTCCTGAACAACGGGATCCAGGTGATCTTCTCGTTCCCCGGCCTGCTGCTGGCCACGATCTTCGTCTCGCTGCCGTTCGTGGTCCGCGAGACCGTGCCGGTGCTGCGTGAGATCGGCACCGAGCAGGAGGAGGCGGCCGAGACGCTCGGGGCCAACGGCTGGCAGACCTTCTGGCGCGTGACGCTGCCCGCGATCCGCTGGGGCGTGGCCTACGGCGTGATCCTCACCACCGCGCGCGCCCTAGGCGAGTTCGGTGCCGTGAGCGTCGTGTCGGGACACCTGGCCGGGAGCACCGAGACCCTGACGCTTCACGTCGAGGAGAGATACGAAGCTTTCGACCTGACCGGGGCGTATGTCGCGGCGGCGCTGCTTGCGCTGATCGCGGTCGCGACGCTCGCATCGATGACGCTGCTGCGGCGGCGAAGGGGGGACGTCGGATGGGCATCCTCGTAAGGGACGTCACCAAGCACTACGGCGACTTCCTCGCTCTCGACGGCGTGTCGCTCGACGTGCCGTCGGGGTCGCTCACGGCCCTGCTCGGGCCGAGCGGGAGCGGCAAGTCCACGCTGCTGCGGACGATCGCCGGGCTGGAGCACGCGGACTCCGGCCGCGTGGAGATCGACGGCGACGACCGCACGGACGCGCCCGCTCGCGAGCGCGGGATCGGCTTCGTGTTCCAGCACTACGCGGCGTTCCGCCACATGACGGTCCGCGACAACGTGGGATTCGGCCTGCGGGTGCGCAAGACGCCGAAGGACGAGGTCCGCTCGCGCGTGGACGAGCTGCTCGAGCTCGTGCACCTCGAGGGCTTCGCCGACCGCGTGCCGGGCCAGCTCTCTGGCGGCCAGCGGCAGCGCATGTCGCTTGCCCGGGCGCTTGCCGTCAAGCCCAGCGTGCTCCTGCTCGACGAGCCGTTCGGCGCGCTCGACGCGACGGTCCGCAAGGAGCTCCGTGCCTGGCTGCGGCGCCTGCACGACGAGATGCACGTGACCACGCTGTTCGTGACGCACGACCAGGAGGAGGCGATGGAGGTCGCCCAGCAGATCGTGGTGATGCACGAGGGCCGGATCGAGCAGGTCGGGTCTCCGCGCGACATCTACGAGTCGCCGGCGAGCGACTTCGTCATGAGCTTCATCGGCCCGGTCACCCACCTCCAGGACGCGGTCGTGCGGCCGCACGACCTCGAGGTCACGGTCGACCCGGTGCCGGGCAGCACGCAGGCGATGGTCGAGCGTGTCATCCACCTCGGGTTCGAGGTGCGGGTCGAGCTCACGTCGGGCGACGGGGCGGACCTGTGGGCGCAGCTCACGCGCGCCGAGGCCGAGCAGCTCGAGGTGGTCGAGGGCCAGATCCTGCACGTGCGCCCGGTGCGCGAGCTCGGGAGGAACGGCGCGGTTGCGTCAGCGGCGCAGCCACGCGTCGGGGTCCCGGGCGAGGCTTAGGACCTCCGCCGGGACCTCCCGCTCGACCACGTCCGCAAGTGTCACGCCCTCGAGCACGAACCGCATGCTCGCGCGCAGGGCGACCCACACGGTCTGGAGCTCCTCCGCGGGCCCGCGGTACTCGGTGGCCTCGGGGCGGTCCCCGTGGATGCTGGCGAGCGGTCCGTCGACCGCCCGCACGACGTCGGCGAGCGTGATCTCGTTCGCCGGCCGGTCGAGCCGGTAGCCGCCGGCCGGCCCGCGCTGGCTCGTGACGAGCCCCTCGTGCCTGAGGTCGACGAGGATGTTCTCGAGGAACTTGAGCGGGACGCCCTGGGCCTCGGCCACGCGCTCCGCCTTGATCGGCGGGTCCTCGGCCGCGGCCAGCTCCAGGGCGGCGCGAACCGCGTAGTCGGCCTTGGCGGAGATCCGCATGTCCCCATTCTGGCGGTTTGCCCTGACCCGTTGCGCTTTGGCGTAATCGTGCTTAAGGTGGTTCCACCGGAGGGAACGGATTCCACCGGAGGAGGGGAGAAGGATGGACTCGCACGCAGCAATCAACGCCCCGCGCGGCCGTACGCGCCGAGGGGCCCTGGTCCTCGCGGCGCTCGCCGTGGCACTCACGGCAGCCGCACCGGCGGCCGACGCACGCAGCCATCGCGTCAGCGAGAGCACCGCCCGCACGCTCGAGACGCAGACGATCGGGCCCGCGCACGCGCGCGAGCACGCCGCGGAGCGCCGGATGCAGCGCCGGGCGATCCGCCGCTGGCGCGCCCTGTCGTCGCGACAGCGCGCCCGCTTCCGGCGCATGCGCCGGGCCACCCTCCACGCGGCCAGCGACACGCCCAAGTCCGAGGTCGGGAGCTGGGACCCGACCCCGTTCCAGCTTCCGGTCCACGCGATCCACTCGGCCGTGCTGCCGACCGGCAAGGTGATGATCTGGAGCTCCCCGTTCCAGGCCACCAACGACTCTCCGCGACTGCTCGAGACGCACGCGTACATCTGGGACCCGTCGCAGGGCTACGGCGCCGGCGCGTTCCACGAGGTGAGCCCGCCCGGCGACGAGACCGCGAAGCACGCCATGATCTTCTGCGGCGGCGGCTCGCTCCTCGAGGACGGCCGGCTGCTCACCACCGGCGGCACGCTCTACTGGCCCGACACGTCCGTGCCCGGCAAGGAGCACTGGGCGGGGATCAAGGACGTCTGGACCTTCGACCCGTGGACCGAGACCTGGACGCGCCAGCCCGACACGCGCGTGGGCCGCTGGTACCCGACGCAGACCGAGCTGGCCGACGGACGCACCGTGATCCTCGGCGGCTACGACGAGCACGGGCAGCAGGACGTGAACACCGACCTCGAGGTCTTCACGCCGTCGCCCGACCCGCACGGCGTGGGCAAGCTCGACCGCTACCCCGACGCCGCGTTCGACCTGGTGACGATCTACCCGCACCTGTTCACGCTGCCCGACGGCAACGTGCTGATGGCCGGCCCGACGTCGTACGAGAACGCGCTGCTCTCGGTCGACAAGGACCACTTCGGCTGGACCAACATGAGGGACTCCCAGTGGCGCACGCTCGGCACCGCCTTCCTGGAGCCGGGCTCCCCGGCCGGGTCGACGCGCGTGACGCTCGTGGGCGGCATGAACCCCGACGAGGCGAACGCGGACAAGACGGAGACCCCCGCGCGCGCGACGACCGAGACGATCGACGCCCAGCACGCGAGCGACGGCTGGAAGGCGGGCCCGTCGATGCACGTGCCGCGGGCGAACTTCAACACCGTCACGCTGCCCGACGGCTCGGTGGTGGCGATGGGCGGGAGCAACGGCATCAAGAAGTACGGAGGCGGCCTGTACACGCCCTGGGACGACAACCGCTCACGCCAGGTCGAGATCCGCGATCGGAAGACGAAGGAGTGGCGGCTCGGCCCCGCGCAGCAGGAGGACCGCGCCTACCACTCGACCGCGGTCCTGCTGCCGGACGGTCGCATCCTCTCGGGCGGCGACGACCGCTCGGGCTCCCGCACCTCGGACACCGGCGAGATCTACTCGCCGCCGTACCTCTTCCGCGGCGATCGCCCGCTCATCGGCGCAGCCCCGCAGAAGGTCGGTTACGGCCTGGGCTTCCACGTCGGCGCGAGCGGGGGCGCCACGCGCGCCGTCCTGATGGCGCCCGGCGTGACGACGCACGGCACCGAGATGCAGGCTCGCCACGTGGAGCTCGCGGTCACGCACCGCGGCCCCGGCGGCCTGGACGTCCTGGCGCCGCCGTCCGGAGGCGTCGCGCCTCCCGGTTGGTACATGCTGTTCGTGCTCAACGCCGACGACGTCCCGTCGGTCGCGCGCTGGGTGCACGTGGAGGAGCCGCCGCCGGGCAGCGACCCGCCCGACCCGCCCGTGACGCTGCCGCACTTCGGGGCCGCCACGAAGGTGAGCGTCGTGACCAAGCGGGCGCGGGTGCGCGGCAGGACCGTCGAGCTGAGGGTGCTCAACGGCAACCGCTTCGACGTGCCGGCGAGCGCCACGCTGCGGCTCCGCAAGGGCCTGACGACCGCCAGGCTGAGCCCGGCGGCTCGCACCGACGCGCTGCTGCCGGGCCGCGGTCGGGCGACCCTGACGCTACGCCTCGGGAACAAGAAGGCCAAGCAGATCCGGCGGCTGGGTCACCTCGGCGGCCGCCTCCAGCTCGTGGTCACCGACCCGGCGGGCCACCGTCGCACCGTCGGCGGGGCCGTGCGGGTGTGGGCGAAGCAGCGGCACGCGCGGTAGCGGTCTCCGCGGTCCGTGGTCTCCGCCATCCGCGCGCTCGCGTCACCGCAAACAGCGGCCAATGACGGCGACCCCCGGCGTTCACTCGTCACTTATGCCGGCTATAGCCGGCATAAGTGACCTCTCGATGCGTTACGGCGCCGGCGACGTGCCGGCCGGGCGGCGCCAGAGCCAGACGGCGCTGAAGCCGAGCGCGATCGAGATGGCGACGTAGAGCACTGCCACCCCGGCGCGGGCGCCGTTCTCGGATGTGAGGGCGTTGATGACGGCGTAGATCAGGAAGGCGCCGATCAGGACGCAGAGGACGGCGAGCGCACGCAGGAGGATCTTCATGGGCGCATGCTCGCATAGGCTCCGGTCAGCCAGATGAGCGGTGCACGCCGGATCGAGCCGGACCCTCCGACCCACCGCGGCGGAAGCGGCGAGCCGCTCGTGCTGATCCACGGCGGAGGCGGCACGCCGCGGCTGTGGCGGACCACGATTCCGCTGCTCGAGCCGCACCACGACGTCCTCGCGGTCACGCTCGACGGTCACTTCGGTGGCCGGCCGATCCCGCCCGCGACCGAGGCGAGCGTCGAGACCCTCGCCCTGGGGGTGGAGCGCGACATGGACGCGGCCGGGTTCGACACCGCGCACGTGGCCGGTGGGTCGCTCGGGGGGTGGGTGGCGCTCGAGCTCGCCCGGCGCGGCCGCGCGCGCTCTGTGGTCGCGATCGCGCCCGCCGGCGGCTGGGAGAAGGGCAGCGCCGAGTGGCGGCAGCTGGTCTGGACCTACCGCATCGTGATGGCCGGGTCGCGGCTGTTCGCGCGCTGGCCGCATGCGCTCGCCAGCCGCCCGCGGCTGCGCCGCCTTGCGGCATGGCACCACTTCGCCCATCCGGAGCGGATGGACGCCGGGGACTTCGCCTACATGATCGCCGGCGCGGCCGGGTTCGACTCGATGGAGGCGGGGATCGCCTGGGACAACGAGCACGGCGGCGCCCGCGGCCTCGACGAGATTCCCCCTCCGGTGTTGCTCGCGTTCCCGGAGAAGGACCGGATCCTGCCGCGCCGCCGCTACGGCGAGCGCCTGGTCGCCGGGATCCCGCACGCCGAGGTCGTCGACCTACCCGGCGCCGGGCACGCCGCGATGGTCGACGACCCGGAGCTGGTGGCGCGAACGATCCTCGACTTCACAGCCCGCGCCAGTGAGCGCGCGGCCGCGGTGAGCTAGGGCGTCCCGCCGACGAAGACGGACGCGAAGGCGTGGAGCTTGTAGAGGGTGAAGCCGCGGGCGAAGTCGTTTGCGCAGTAGTTGTCGAACAGCGCGTGCGCCTTGTCGTCCGGGACCACCGTGCCGCGGCCGCGGACGCCGGTGCCGCTCACCTGGCCGCTCGTGATCTGGCGCAGCCTGTAGATCACGTAGCGCCGCTCGGCCTCGCCCGCCTTCTGCCAGTCCGTGCACTTGTAGAGCATCAGGCTCAGGTTCGGCCTCATGCCCGCCGGCCGCTTCGCGGGCCGCGGGTACGCGAACGCGCGCGGGAACTTGAAGGTCGTCGCGAGCGCGGGATTGCAGGTGCCGCTCTCGGGGAACTCGGAACAGAAGTCCGTGTAGACCTTCGCGGTCCGGGTCGCCTGCGCCTTGCTCAGCCGGCCGGAGTTCTTCGACGCGCTCGGCCTCGACGGCGGGCTCAGCCACACGCACGACGACGGCTGCTCGAAGTTGCGTGTCTCAAAGGCGGCGGCGCAGCCGAGGAGCTCGCCCTCGTTCTTGGCGTTCCCCTTGCCGAGTGACAGCGCCGGGTCCTTTCCGTCGGAGCAACCTGGCAGCGGCGACGGATCCGAGGTCGGCAACCGCCCCGACCGGTTGTTGCGGAACCAGCAGTTGCCGCGGTTGCCACCGAAGTCGTCCCACCAGAAGTCCACGCCGTTCGGGACGAACTTGCCGTTCGGCGTCTTCCCCATGGTGTTGTCGTAGGTGCGGTTGTAGTTCGAGGTGGAGGTCTGGTGCGGCTCGCAGCCCTTCTGCGCGTTGTTGTTGCTGTCCGGGCCGCAGACGAGCGCGTCGGGCACGGCGAAGATCATCGTCCCGCGACGCCAGTTGTCCCAGTAGTGGTTATTGCGCACCTGGTGCCAGTTGCCCCCGGCGATCCAGGACCCGGTGCCGACGGGGAACGGGAACGCGGGGTCGACGTCCGAGGCCTTGTCGTAGGTGTTGAAGTTGTTCGAGTAGATCCGGTTGTCCTCGATGAGCATCGAGTCGCCGGCGAAGCCGGGGTGCCCGGCCGCCGTGACGACGTCCGTCTGGAGGCCGAGCGCGTTGTCGTAGACGTTGTTGTTGTGCACGTGGACAGCGTTGCCGTCGGTGCCCGAGTACCCGGCCAGGTTGTGATGCAGGTCGCAGCGGCGGACCTCCTGGTTGTAGCGGAAGCGCGTGCCCTCGGCCCGCTGCACGCCGGTCTCCGCCGCCGCTCCCGGGTAGATGCCGGAGTCGGCGTGCCCGACGGCCTCGCAGTTCTGGATCAGACCGTGGTCCTCGACGAACGCGAGCACGCCGTAGAGCCCGTTGTAGAAGACCTTGAAGTGGTCGAGCTGGTAGCCGTCGGACTCCAGCACGTAGATCGCGTGCTCGTTCACGTGCCTCGCCGTGAGGTTGCGCAGCACGAACCCGTCGGCGCGGTCGGCGCGGATCCCCACGTCCTTGTCGCCCTTCGCCGGGAACTTGTTGCCCGTCTTGGGGTCGCCGGCCTCGACCACGACGTCGTCGGCGCTCACGCCCGAGCCCTCGATCTGCACGTTGCAGCGGATGCAGGAGCCGAGGTTGGGGATGCCGTGACGGTCGTAGTGCGGCGGGTCGGGGTCCTTGCCCTTTCCGAGCCTGCGGCCGAGGATCGCGACCAGGTTCTGGTCGTTGGGGCAGTGCCACTGGTAGGCGTAGCTGAGCGCGCCGGGGTCGCCGAACTCGGTGTTGACCTCGTACTTGTCGCACTTCGGGTCGTGCGTCGGCTGCTTGCGCGCGGTCGGCTCTGTGTAGACGCCGGGCATGATCACGATGCGGCTGTTGTTGCGCGCGGCGAAGGCTGCCGGCTGGATCTCGCGGTACTTGCAGCGCTTGGCGAGGCGCCGGTTGATGTTGCGGAGCTGGCGCGCCCTCTTCCTGGAGAGCCTGCGGTGGTCGGTGGGCCGGACGTCGTAGCCGTTCTTCCGCGCGCGAGCGATCGACTTGAACGCGCGCGCCAGCGAGCCCTTCTGGCAGACGACCAGGGTCTTGCCCGGCTTCTTCCGGTTGAGCGCCGACGCGAGCGAGCGGGCCTTGGGCACGTGCCCGCCCGTGCCGCCCCTGACGGACCTGTCCACGGCCGGGTCGGGCCAGTAGGACGGGCGCTCGATGTGCGCCTGCGCGATGGCTGGCAGCGCGATCGCGGCGAGCGCGGCAAGCAGCGCAACGCGCAGCATGGTCCTGATCCCCCGAGCCATCGACGCTGAAAGGTAATCGTTTCGCCTCGCACGCGCGTCGGTGACGGCGCGCGCCGCGCGGCAGCGGGATCATGTGCGCATGCCAATCGAGGCGCCACCGTTCTGCGCGCGCGCCGGCGAGTGGGCAGCGGGCCTCGCGCTCGGCGACGTGCCCGAGCGGGCGGTCGAGCGCGCACGGCTCCAGGTCCTGTCCAC
>DATENL010000281.1:0-18329 GCA_035275105.1 Thermoleophilaceae bacterium | reverse complement strand
GACGTGAGCGAGAACTCGGGGGCTGGGGCGCCTTGCTCGACCATACGTGACCTCCTCGAGGGTGACGCTGACGAGCCTAGATGACACGGCCCTTCGCGCCGTGCGACCAGACGCTACGCTCGCCGCGTGGCCGAGATCCATCCGTGGCTGGGAGCGGCGGTGATCGCGGTCTGCGCGGCTGCGGCGTTCGCCGGCGGCTATCTCTACTGGCGGGGCCGGGGCGCGGGACGGATCACGACGCACCTGCTCTCGCTGGCACAGACGCTGCTCGTCGCGCAGGTCGGCGTCGGGCTCCTGCTGCTCGCCGACGACCGCCGGGCGGCCGAGCAGCTGCACTACGCTTACGGGACGATGGCGCTCGGAGCGGCGCTCGTGCCGTGGTTCTACGCGCCGGCGGAGGGGCCGCGCCGGCTGCTCTGGTTCGCCGCGACTACCGCCGTCGCCGCCGCTCTCGCGATCCGCGGGCACCGGGTGCTGGCGGACTCGACGCTCCCCGTCGACGTCGACGTAGACGGGGGCGCGACGGCGCGCGGCACCTCCAGCCGGCTCGAGCTGTGGCCCAACGCGGCGATCTCGCTCGACCTCGATCCCGACGACGGCGACGTCGTCCGGCCCGGGCTGGCGAAGCGCGCGCACCGCTTCCCGGCCGCGGCCAACGCGCCGCTCGCGGCCGTCGTCGTGCTCAACCGGACGACCGATCAGGGCGAGCCGGAGGCGACGCGCCTCCGGGGGCGCGAGAGCATCCGGGTGCTGTCGCACCGAACCGCGATGGCCCCGCTGGTCGCCCCGCTCGGGCTGCGACACGCCCACTGGCTGTGGCTGACCCGCCTCGCATCGTCGGTGCCGGTGTTCGGGGTCGACTCCGATCGGGAGCGCCGCGACCTGCCCGCGGTGGCCGACGCCGTCGAGGCGCTCGTGGCATGACGGGGCCACGCACGGTCTGGATCGCGTCCTACCCGAAGTCGGGGAACACGTGGGTGCGCGCGATGCTCGCCGACCTCACCTCGGAGGCGGTCGAGCCGGACGCCGGCCTGAACGACCTGCTCGGCGGGCCGATCGCCAGCAGCCGCGAGCACATCGAGCGCATGATCGGCTTCCCGACAGGCGACCTGACCCGCGCCGAGCTCGCGCTGCTGCGGCCGGTGTGCGACGCCGCGTTCGACCGCATGCTCGACGAGGTGCGGTTCCGGAAGATCCACGACGCGCTGCTCGCCGCGCCCGCCGGGTCGCCGATCGTGCCGCCCGAGCGGACGCGCGGCGCCGTCTACGTCGTTCGCGACCCGCGCGACGTGGCGGTCAGCCTGGCGTACCACGGCGGCAAGGACCAGGAGTGGGCGGTGGCCGAGCTGGGGGATCCGGATGCGGCGATCGTCAGGCGGCCCGAGGCGCACTATCCGCAGATGCCCCAGCGCCTCGGCACCTGGAGCGGCCACGTTCGCGAATGGACCGAGCACGACCTGTTCCCGGTCGTCGTGGTGCGCTACGAGGACCTGATCGCGGATCCGCTCGCGGAGCTGGTGCGGCTGGTCGAGCTCGCCGGGCTCGACCCGCCGCGCGAACGGCTCGAGGCCGCCGTGCGCTCGACGAGCTTCGCGGCGCTGCGAGAGCGCGAGCGGCGGCGGGGATTCGAGGAGCGCCCCGCCTCGGGACGCCCGTTCTTCCGCCGCGGGGAGGCGGGGGCCTGGCGCGACGAACTCGAGCCGGCGCTCGCGGCGCGCATCGAGCGCGACCACGGCGAGGTGATGGCGTCGCTGGGCTACGAGGCCGCTGCGTCAGATGCGGGGGTGGGCGCTACAGCCCGTACGTCTTCCCGAGGATCTCCTTCATGATCTCGTCGGTTCCACCGCCGATCGGGCCGAGCCGGCAGTCGCGCACCACGCGCTCGATCTCGTACTCCTTCATGTAGCCGGCGCCGCCGTGGATCTGGAGCGCCTCGTCGGCCACGTCGAAGGCGTCGCGCTGGGTCTTCAGCTTCGCCATCGTCACCTCGCGCAGCGCGTTCTCGCCCTCGTGGAAGCGCCGGAGGGCGTCGTAGGTCAGGGCGCGGCCGGCCTCGAGCTTCAGCGCCATCTCCGCGATCTTGTGGCGGATCGCCTGGTGCTTGGCGATCGGGCGGCCGAACGCGTTCCGCTCGAGCGCGAACTCGATCGTGCGCTCCAGCACCGCCTGCATCGACCCGACCGACCCGAGCGCCATTGCCAGCCGCTCCCACTGGAAGTTGGCCATGATCAGGTAGAAGCCGCGGTTCTCCCCGCCGAGCAGGTTCTCGTCGGGCACGAACACGTCCTGGAAGGCCAGCTCGCCGGTGTCGGAGGCGTGCCAGCCCATCTTCTCGAGCTTCCCCGCCACGGAGTAGCCCTCCATGCCCTTCTCGAGGATGAGGAAGGAGATGCCCTGGTGTCCGCCCTCCTCGGTGGTCTTCACGGCGGTGACGAGGAAGTCCGCCCGCACGCCGTTCGTGATGAAGGTCTTCGAGCCGTTCACGACCCAGCCGCCGTCCACCTTCCTCGCCCGCGTCTTCAGGCCGGCGACGTCGGAGCCCGCGTCGGGCTCGGTGATCCCGAGCGCGCCGATCTTCTCGCCGCGGATGGCGGGCACGAGGAACCGCTGCTTCTGCTCCTCGGTCCCGAACTTCCAGATCGGCGGCGTGGCGATGCCGATGTGGCCCCCGATCCCGGCGCTCACGCCGCCGGACCCCGCTCGCGGGAGCTCCTCGATGAGGATCGCGTCGTGCATGTGGTCGCCGCCCTGGCCGCCGTACTCCTCGGGGTACTTCAGGCCGAGGAAGCCCACGGCGGCGAGCTTCTCGAAGACCTCGTGGGGGAACCAGCGCTCGTCCTCCCACTGCTGGGCATGGGGCCGCAGCTCGCGGGCCACGAACCGGCGGACGCTCTCGCGCAGCTCCATGTGCTCGTCGCCGAACGGCGGCAGGGGACGCTTCGGTGCCGCTGCCGGCACGCCCTTGTCGAACGACCGGTCCGCCGTGGCGCTCACTCCAGCACCGTGTGGCCGCGGCCCTTGTGGTCGAAGCCGATCAGGTCGCCCGACCGGTTGCGCCGGCCACCGTGGAAGTACGCGCGCACCTCGGCGATCAGGCCGTCGCGGAACAGGAACCACTCGCTGCCGCGGTCCAGCCTGCGCTCGCCGGTCTCGGGATCGCGCCAGGTCATCGACCACTCGATCACGGCCTGGTCGCCCTCCTCGATCCCGTTCGCGATCTGCCACTGGCCGTCGATGTTCTCGACCGCGAACTTCGTGTGCTCGCCGATCGTCCGCGCGCCCTCGTGCGGCGCCCGGCGCGTGTAGTAGTGCACCGCGTCCTCGGTGAAGTGCCGCGCGACCTCGTCCGGGTCGCCGGTGTTCAGCGCCGCGTAGTAGGAGCGGACGTGGTCGAGTCGCTCACCCATTCAGTGGGTCCCTCCGGTCGTTGGCGGGATTGTCATCAGGAAAAGCGCGCTGCGACAATACGTGCGATGGACGATCGGACGTGGCAGAGGCTGTTCGACGAGGTGCGCGAGGAGTCTCGGCGCAACCGCGAGCGGTACGAGGAGGTCGCCGCGGAGACTCACGGCGTGTTCCGGGAGACCGTCCGCGCGCTGCGCGCGCTCACCGACCAGATTCTCGAGCACCGCGCCGAATCACGGGCGCATGCCCGCGAGGAGCGGGCCGAACGCGAAGCCCACCGGGAGGGGCTCTTCCGCCTGATCGACCGCATCGATCGCCTCGACCCCGGCGACTCGCCCGCCTAGCCAGCCCTACAGCCCGTACGACCGGCCGATCACGTCCAGCATGATCTCGTCGGTCCCGGCGCCGATCCGGTTCAGCCTCAGGTCGCGCCAGGCGCGCTCGATCCCGTATTCCTTCATGTAGCCGGCGCCGCCGTGGATCTGGATGCACTCGTCTGCAACCTCGACGGCCACGCGCGACGCGTACAGCTTGGCCATCGAGATCTCCCGCACGGGGTACTCGCCGTTCTGGAACCGCCACGCGGTGGTGTACACGAGCTGCCGCGCCGCCTCGATCTTCGTGGCCATGTCGGCGAACTTGTGGCGGATCACCTGGAAGTGGCCGATCTCGCGTCCGAACGCCTTGCGCTCCATCGCGTACTGGAGCGTCTTGTCGAAGCACCGCTGCGCGCCCGCGACGCAGCCCGCCGCCCCGATCAGCCGCTCCCCCTGGAGCTCCCACATGATGTGGTAGAAGCCCTTGCCGACCTCGCCGAGGATCGCGTCGTCGGTCACGCGCACGTCGTTGAACGCCAGGAGCGCCGTGTCCGACGCGTGCATGCCCAGCTTCTCGAGCTTCTTCTCGCGCACGACGCCGGGCAGGTCCATGTCGACCAGGAACAGCGTGAAGCCGTCGTACCCGGCGTCCGGGTCGGTCTTCGTGACGAGCACGATGAAGTCGGCGCGGTGCCCGTTGGTGATGTACGTCTTCGATCCGTTGATCACCCACTCGCCGCCGTCCTCGCGTACCGCGTGCGTGCGGATGCCTGAGACGTCGGACCCCGCGTCGGGCTCGGTGATGCCGAGGCACGAGATCTTCTCGCCGCGGATGCAGGGCGCGAGGTAGCCCTGCTTCTGCTCCTCGGTGCCGAACAGGAAGATGGGCGGCGTCGCCATGTCGGTGTGGACCGCTACCCCCATCGCCAGCCCGCCCGAGTTGGAGTGTCCGATCTCCTCCGCGAGCACGAGGTTCGAGTAGTAGTCGCCGCCCTGCCCGCCGTACTCCTCGGGATACGAGAGCCCGAGGAAGCCGAGCTCGCCCATCCGCGTGAAGACCCAGTCGGGGAACGTCGTCTCCTCCCACTCCTCCGCGTGCGGCGCGAGCTCCTTCTGCGCGAACGAGCGCACCGACTCGCGCAGCTGCTCGTGCTCGTCGTTGAAGATGAAGTGCTTGCGCTTCGCCTGGAAGTCGGGCTTCAGGACCGTCTCGGCGCTGGCCATCTGGCGGGGCTCTCCTCGTTCGCTGACGAGTGGAGGCTAACCGAAAGTGGGCAGTGGCACTTCCTACTTTCCGCCGGCGCGCCCGACCGCGCGCAGGACCCGGCTAGGCCTGGACCCTGACCACGGGCGACCAGCCGGTCGCCTGCGACGCGTCGCTCGCCTTCCGGAGCCGCGCGCGGATCGACCAGGTCACCTTCTGGCCGCCGGTCTGCCGCGCGCCGTGCTGCTCGCGCGTGCCGGTGCGGAACTTCCGCCAGTTGGTCTCGCCGGCGCGCTTGAGCTGCACGTCGTAGACCTGACCGGTCGCGGGCGGCTTCGTCGTCCAGCGCATCACGATCTTCCGCTTGCCGTAGAGCAGGCTCTCGACGTGCGCCTTCACGGGCACCCGTACCACGCCGCGCATCTGCGTCGGGTGCACCTTGCAGTAGTAGCTCTGCGTGCCGGCCTCGAACTTCCGTGACCGCTTCTCGGCCGGACCGAAGCCGTAGTTGCCGGGCACGCCGTACGTGCCCGTGAGGTCCCAGAGCCCGTGATTCTCGGTGGCGGTGTGCGGCACCGTGGTGTCGGTGTTGACCCAGGTCACCTTGTCGCCGACCGCGACCCTGATGTCCGCCGGGTCGAACTGGAGGCCGCCCTGCGCGGGATTCCCGTCCGCCTCCACGGTCCTGTCGGCTTGCGCGGCGGGCACGGCGAAGAGGGCGAGCGACCCGCCCGCCACCACAACGGACACAAACCTCGAACGCACCCCCATGCCTCCTGTCCTACGCAGGCTACGGCACCGCGGTTCGACCTGCGCCGCCAACGGATCGGCGGCCGCCGCGCCGGCGGGGGGGACGGCCGACGCGGCGACCACCGGCGTCGCCGGTCTCGAGCGCGCCCACGCAACCCATGGGGGCGCGGCTCGAACCTACGGACGACCGAAGTGCATGACCCAGACAGTCGACTTGTGGCCCCTCATCCGCCCCCAGGCGCGACCGGCGCCCGCACGGGTGAACTGGGAGTCGAGGATGATCGCGCGGTGGGAGCTCGATCCCAGCCACGTGCGGAAGGCGAGCTTGACGTTCGGCTTCGTGCCCCGCTGGTACTCGAGGATCTCGCCGAGCCGGCTGTAGCGATCGCTCGCGTGGATGCGCTTCGCGTGGCCGAAGTAGCCCGTGTCCATCATGTGCCAGGCGTACCGGCGGGCGGAGTTCTTCAGGCTGTCGGCCCACTTGACGCGCTTCAGGCCGTGCCTCTTCCGGTAGGTGTTGACCTTGTGCATCATGTTCGCCTCGGGCGACTTCTTGGCGAACGCGCTCGTGGCGAGCGCGGTAGCTCCGATCGCGCAGATTGCGATCGCGAGTGCCAGCAGCATGCGGATGCGACCCATCGAGTACCCCCTCGGTGAGGTTGCAGATCTCCTTTGTCCGTTTGCCTACGGGGTGAGCTGTCGGGCTCGCGACGTGCGCTACGGACGCGGCAATGCGTCTGATTCGCCCCGGGCCGGCACTTTGCCGACCAGTGGTTCCCCCGTTCGCCCAAGTGGCCTCGGACGATTCGGCGGCGGGAACTATACAAGCGTTATCGGATGGCGTCGCGACGCCATCCCCCGCGATCCGTCAGAGTAGGCAGTGGGACTTCCCACTACCCATGGCCTACGAGAAGATCCGCTACGAGGTCGCGGACGCCGGCGTCGCCACCGTGACCCTCGACGACCCCGACACGCGCAACTCGCTGTCGAACCAGCTCCTCGGCGAGCTGATCGAGGCGTTCGAGGCCGCGCGCGAGGACGACTCCGTGCGCTGCGTGGTGCTGGCGTCCTCACACGAGAAGGTCTTCTCGTCGGGCGGGAACGTCGCGCAGTTCGCCGCCGACACGCCGTTGATCCACCGGCACTTCGCGACCGAGCGCTTCGTCCGCCTGTTTCGCCTGATCGGCGAGCTGGGCAAGCCGACCGTCTGCGCCGCGAACGGCCACGTGCTCGCCGGCGCCCTCGGCCTCGCCCTCGCCTGCGACCTGATCGTGGCGAAGGAGAGCGCGCAGTTCGGGACGCCCGAGATCAACCTCGGCCTGTTCCCGTTCATGATCATGGCCCTGATCTACCGCAACGTGCCGCGCAAGACCGCCAACCAGATGCTCCTGCTCGGCGAGCGCATGAGCGCGGAGGAGGCCCGCACCGCCGGGATCGTGAACCGGGTCGTGGGCGCCGACGACTTCAACGGCGCCGTCGACGACTGGGCCGCCAAGCTCGCCGGCAAGTCGCCCGTGGTGATGCGGCTGGGCAAGGACGCGATGTTCCGCCAGCAGGACATGGCGCTCCAGGACGCGCTCGAGTTCCTCCAGGCGCAGCTCTCGATCGAGCTCTCGACGGAGGACGCGGTCGAGGGCGTGACGGCGTTCTTCGAGAAGCGCGAGCCGCAATGGAAGGGGCGCTGAGGCGATGGCCACCGAGACACCCGAGACCACCGTCGGCGCCCCGCTCCGGGCGCTCCTCGACGACCTCAACGAGCGCCGCGAGCGCGCGCGCCTCGGCGGCGGCGAGGAGAAGATCGCCAAGCAGCACGAGCGCGAGAAGCTGACCGCGCGCGAGCGGCTCGACCTGCTGATCGACGAGGGCACGTTCGTGGAGCTCGGCATCCACGGCCGGCCGCACTTCTCGCAGCGCGCGATGGAGGGCGTCGAGGCGCCGGCCGACGGCGTCGTGACCGGCTACGGCCGCGTGGACGGGCGGCTCGTGGCCGTGGCCGCCTACGACTTCACCGTGATGGCGGGCTCGATGGGCATGACCGGCGAGCTGAAGGTGTCGCGCCTGCGCGACATGGCGCTCCAGAAGCGCATGCCGCTCGTCTGGCTGCTCGACTCCGCGGGCGCGCGGATCCAGGAGGCGGTCGGCTCGCTGTTCGCCGGCTCCGGCCACCTGTTCCGCGAGGAGGTCGTGATGAGCGGCGTGATCCCGCAGGTCGCCGCCCTGATGGGGCCGTGCGCCGCGGGCACCGCGTATATCCCGGGCCTCGCCGACTTCGTGCCGATGGTCAAGGGCCGCGGCTCGATGGCGCTCGCGGGCCCCTACCTCGTGAAGGCCGTGACCGGCGAGGACGTGACCCAGGAGGAGCTCGGCGGCTCGCGCGTGCACTGCCGCAAGTCGGGCGTCGCGGACCTCGAGGTCGGCTCCGACGAGGAGTGCATCCAGGCGATCAAGGACTACCTGTCGTTCTTCCCGTCGCACTGCGAGGAGCCGCCGCCGCGGCGCGAGCCGGACGACCCGACCGAGCGCATGGACGAGGAGCTGCTCGAGGTGCTCCCCGACTCGAACCGCAAGCCGTACGACATGTACGACCTGATCCGGCGGATCGTCGACGACGGCGAGATCTTCGACATGAAGCCGCAGTTCGCCAAGACGATCATCACCTGCTTCGCGCGCATGGGCGGCCGGCCGGTCGGGATCGTCGCGAGCCAGCCCAAGCAGCTCGGCGGCATCCTCGAGAACGACTCGGCCGACAAGTCGGCGCGCTTCATCAACCTCTGCGACGCGTTCGGGATCCCTCTGCTGTTCCTCCAGGACGTGCCGGGCTTCATGGTCGGCACCAAGGTCGAGCAGGCGGGCATCATCCGGCACGGCGCGAAGATGCTCTACGCGGTCTCGCGCGCGACCGTCCCGAAGATCACGGTCGTCGTCCGCAAGGCCTACGGCGCCGGCTACTACGTGATGTGCGGCAAGGCGTACGAGCCCGACCTGATAGTCGCGTGGCCCACCGCGGAGATCTCGGTGATGGGCGCCGAGGGAGCGGTGAACATCATCATGCGCAAGCAGATCCAGGCGGCCGACGACCCGGACGCCAAGCGCGAGGAGCTGGTGCAGGGCTTCCGCAAGATCATCGACCCCTACGTTGCGGCCGGCAACGCGATGATCGACGACATCATCGACCCGCGCGAGACGCGCCCCGTGGTGATCCGCGCGCTCGAGATGGCGGAGCGCAAGCGCGTCGAGCGGCCGTGGAAGCGGCATGGAGTGATGCCGGTGTGACGACCATCGGCGAGCTCAGCAACCGCTTACGTACGACGTCTCGGCGAAGCTGCTCCACCTGGACGACCCGCACGACGCGCACGCCGAGTCGACCATCCAGTCCAACTACGGCCCCATGCGGCGAGCCTTCACCTCGGCGCCGGGCTCGCCCGAGGGGCGCTACGTGGAGGTAACGCCGGCATGACCCGCTTCGAGGACCCCGTGATCATCACCAACTCGATCTCGGGGACGGTCGCCAACCGCGACCAGTGCCCGGCGATCCCGTACACGCCCGAGGAGTACGCGGCCGAGGCGCGCCGCGTGGTCGACGAGGGCGCGTCGATGATCCACATCCACGCGCGTCGCCCGGACGGCACGCCCAGCTACGAGATCGAGGACTTCCAGGCGATCACCGAGGCGATCCAGGCCGAGGTCGACGACGTGATCGTCAACTACTCGACCGGCGCGATCGGCATCCCGATCGAGAAGCGGATCGAGTACCTGCGCGCGCTCAGGCCCGACATCGGCGCGCTGAACATGGGCTCGATGAACTACGCGAAGTACTCGCGGCGGCGCAAGGACTTCGTGTTCAAGGCCGTCTTCGAGAACTCGTTCGACACGATCATCGAGTTCTGCACCGCGATGCGCGAGCTCGGCATCAAGCCCGAGCACGAGTGCTTCGACTCCGGGCACGTGGCCAACCTCGACCCGCTGCTCGACATGGGCCTGCTCGAGGAGCCGCTCCAGATCTCGTGCGTCATGGGCGTCACCGGCGGCATCCGGCCGAACGCGAAGAACCTCGCGCACATGGCCGACCAGATCCCCGGCGGCACAGCCGGGCCGAACAACTGGGGCGTGATCGGGATCAGCCGCGAGCAGTGGATGCTGGTCGCGGCCTCGCTCACGCTGGGCGGCAACGTGCGCGTGGGCCTCGAGGACAACTTCTACCTGCCCGACGGCGAGATGGCGCGCTCGAACGGCGACCTGGTGGCGAAGGCGCGGCAGATGACCGAGGACGTCGGGCGCCGGCCGGCGACGGTGGCCGAGGCGCGCGAGCTGCTCGGCGTGCCGAAGCGGGTGTCGGCATGAGCGCTCTCGAGGGCGTCCGCGTCCTCGACCTCTCGCGCCTGCTGCCGGGCGGCTTCTGCTCGCTGCTGCTCGCGGACTTCGGCGCCGAGGTCCTGAAGGTCGAGGACACCGGGATGGGCGACTACGTGCGCTGGGCGCCGCCTTACTACGAGGGCGCCGACGACTCGGCCAAGTCGGCCCTCTACCTCGCGCTCAACCGCGGCAAGCGCTCGGTACGCGTGAACCTGAAGGAGGAGCGCGGCCGCGAGGTGCTCCTGCGCCTGGTGCGCGACTACGACGTCCTGCTCGAGTCGTTCCGGCCGGGGGTCCTGGACCGGCTCGGGGTCGGCTATGAGCGGCTGCGCGAGGAGAACCCGGGGCTCGTGTACTGCGCGATCACCGGCTACGGGCAGGACGGTCCGTTCCGCGACCGCTCCGGGCACGACATGAACTACCTCGGGCTGGTCGGGCTGCTCGGGCTGACGGGCGAGCGCGACGGGCCGCCCGTCCAGGCGGCCGGGCAGATCGCGGACATCGGCGGCGGCGCGCAGATGGCGGCGTTCGGCATCCTGGCCGCGCTGCGCGAGCGCGACCGCACGGGGGCCGGTCAGCTCGTGGACGTGTCGATGTCCGACGGCGCGCTGTCCTGGCTCGGGATGGTGGCGGGGCGCTACTTCGCCGAGGAGCGCGCGCCGCAGCGCGGCGACCTCGAGCTGGCGGGCGCGATCATCTGCTACCGCCCCTACGCGGCGAGCGACGGCTGGGTCACCCTCGGCGCGCTCGAGCCGAAGTTCTGGCAGGCGTGGTGCCGCGGGGTCGGGCGCGAGGACCTGATCGAGAAGCAGTTCGAGCGGCCGGGGTCCGACGCCCACGCCGAGGTCGAGCGGATCTTCCTCGAGCGCACGCGCGACGACTGGCAGGCGTTCGCCTCGGAGCACGACTGCTGCCTCGAGCCGGTGCTGGGGCTCGACGAGGCGCTCGACTCGGAGCTCGTGCGCGCCCGAGAGATGGTGATCGAGCTCGACCAGCCGGGGGCCGAGCGGCCTGTGCGGCAGCTCGGGGTCCCGATCAAGATGAGCCGCACCCCGGGCGGGCCCCAGGGACCGGGCCCGGCGCTCGGCGAGCACACCGACGAGGTCCTCGCGTCGCTCGGGTACTCGCCCGAGGAGGCCGCGGAGCTCAAGGAGTCGGGCGCGGTGGCGGGCCCGGCCGAGTCCGGCGCCCGCGGAAGCTTCATGGCGTGAGCCGGAACGGCGACGAGGCGGGCGCGAACGGGCGCCACGGGCTGCTCAAGATGAGCCAGCTCGCCGAGGCGAGCGGCGTAAGCGCCGGCACGATCAAGCACTACCTGCGCGAGGGCCTCCTGCCCGAGCCCGTGCGGACGTCGCGCAACATGGCCTACTACCCGCCGGAGTTCGTCGACCGCATCCGCACGATCAAGCGCCTCCAGGAGGAGCGCTTCATGCCGCTGCGCGCGATCAAGCGCGTGCTCGACAGGGCGGAGGAGGGGGAGCGGACGCGGGTCTCGGGCGCGGAGCTGCGGCGGCGCCACGACGTGCCGAAGGAGGTGCTCGACCGGCTCGCCGAGCTGGAGGTGCTCACGCCGTCGAGCCGCGGCTACGCGCCGTCGGACGTCCGGATCGTGGAGGCGATCGCGCGCTTCCGGGCCGGCGGCTACGACGAGCGGATCGGCTTCACCGTCTACGACACGCTGCGCTACAAGCGCGCGCTCGAGGCGCTCGTCGAGGAGGAGGTCCAGGTCCTGATGGAGCGCCTCGGCGAGATGGACACCGACCGCGCCGTCGAGCTGATCGAGGACGGCAGCGAGCCGCTCCGCGACCTGATCGCGGCGCTGCACCAGAAGCTGCTCGTGGCCGAGATGAAGCGCCAGGGCGCGGCGCGCGGCGGCTAGCCCTTCTTCGCGTAGTCCCCGAACTCGCCGAAGTCGACCATCTCGCACGCTTCGTCGCCGACCACCTCGGCGTCGTGGCCGGGCGGGATCGCGACGACGTCGCCGGGGCCGATCTCGGTCTCGGAGCCGTCGTCCATGAAGACCTTCATACGCCCGGACAGGACGTAGCCGAGGTGCGAGACCTGGCACGAGTCCGTCCCGGCGATCGGCTTGACGTTGTCGGACCACTTCCAGCCCGGCTCGAACGTGCCGCGCCCGATCGTCTGACCGGCGACCTGCACGACCTTCGCCTGGCCGTTGCCCTCGAACGGCCGGGTCTCGTCCGGCGAGTCGAAGCTCTTCACCTCGATGTCAGCCATCACCGCCTCCTCACGTCGATTTGCGCCTTGGGCGGCACGCTACTCCTCTAGCCGGTGTTGCCGCAACCGTCCTCTACGGACACTGAGCGGATCGTCGCGCCCGCCGGCACGCGCGCGGTGAACTCGAGGCCGTCCGCGTCCGGCCGCGCGATGCGCTCCACCGTCGCCCCCGAGGCCGTCCGGAGCCGCACCAGCGCGTAGCCGGTCCGCACGCGCTGCGGCAGCGCGAGCAGCGGGTCGGCCGGGTAGTCGGAGTACTCCGCCCGCACGTGCGCGACCCCGCCGGCGATCGTCTTCGAGAAGACCTCGATCCCGGTGAACCGGCGCAGCTGGAACGGCTCGCTCGCGACCCGGTAGTCGCCCGTGTTCGCGCGCCCGCGGACCACGAAGCGGTACATGCCCAGCGCGTCGCACTCGGCGAACTGCCAGGTCTCGGTCCAGCTGTCGTCGGCGGCGTGGCGCGTCGTGTCGGCGACCGAGTCCTCGGTCGCGACCGGCCCCCACCCGCTCCCCGACCGCCGCTCGAGCGTGACGAACGCCTTCCCGCGCGGCGCGTCGACGGCCGGGTCGCCGCCGTTCCACCTGAACCGGACCTGCCCGAGCCGCGCGACGGCGGCCGGGACCTCGGTCACGACCGTCCCCGCGTCGGGCGTCGGGCGGACCGACGGCGGCTGCGCGGTCCCCGGCGACACCTGCGCCGGCTCGGCCGCCGAGGCCGGTGGCGGCGCCCCCGTGAACATCGCGTTCGAGAGCGCGCCCATGAGGTCGCGGTAGCGCGGCCCCTGGCGGCGGCCCCAGAGCGTGAAGCTGCCCTCGTAGTGGCAGGCGTCGTACTCCTCGGGCGTCGCCGTGTACGAGTTGTAGCTGTTGGTCAGGCCGGCGATGACGACGCCCTTCGGCAGCTTCGCGCCGGCCGGCGCGGCCGCTGCGCGCCTGATCCGTGCGCCCATCGTCTTGGTGATCTCCGACGGGAACGCGGCGATCCCGAGCGGGCCGATCCGGAGGAGCGAGACGGGGTGCACGATCGGCACGGCCGCCGCGCCGTGGTAGAGCGGGAACTTCCTGCCCTGCCCCGGCCCCGCGGCGTCGTCGACGGGCGCGCAGGTCCCGTCGGGTCCGACGATGCCGCCGAAGCCGAGCACCGGCACGGGGCCGACCGGCTCGCCGTCGGCCGGTGTGCCGTCGAGCGCCATGAACGTGTGCCGGACGTCGAGCGCCGGCGTGCCGGTCATCGCGCGCCCCGCGGCGCGCCACGCCTCGAGCACGCCGGCCGCCACCCGGCGGCCAGCGAGGTTCGCGCCGCTGAAGTCGTTCGTCGAGTGCTCGAGGTGCGCGTGCGGGTCGTCCTCGGGTAGCGACGGGTCCTCGTCGGACCCGCCGTTAGGCGAGATGTCGCCCTCGTTGGCGTTCGTCCACACGTTCACGGGGGCCCGCTGCGGCCTCCGTCCCAGCGCGCTCGCCTCGCGGGCGACCTCCTGCTCGACGAGCCGCTCGGTGGTGGCCGCGTTGTCGCCCGAGAGCAGGAGGTTGTCGTCGCCGAACGAGGTCGGGTGGATGGCGAAGTTCGACCACACCCCGAGCGGGCGGCCGGCGCCGTCGTCCACGCGCACGACCGTCACGCGCGGGTCGAACGACACGGCCCGCGCCGCCTCCTCGTCCTTGGGGACCTCGGGGTTGCGCCTGAACGGCTCGAAGTTGCGGTTGCGCGACGCACCCTCGAGCCTCGCGGTCCCGACGCCGACGCGGGCGGGCCCGCGCCGCGAGTCGGCGGCGAGGATCGCCTCGGCGATGCCGCTCGCGACGATGTTGAAGATCCGCGGGTCGTAGACGTCTCCGCCCAGGAACCCGTAGCCCATGTTGTCGGCCGACCAGATCGCGCCGCTCGACGAGTGCGTGTGCGTCGCCGACAAGAGCAGCCGCTCCTTCGGGATGCCGGTCGCCGCGATCCGCTTGACCACCTCCTGCGTCATGGCGTACGGGAGCCCGCCCAGATCCGCCTGCACGAGCGCGTACTTCCTGCCCCCGCGCTCGAGCACGATCGCGCGTGCGCGGATCCGCGTGTGGATCCCCTGGCTCGGGACGAACGTCTTCGCGTAGAGGTTCTCGTCCGGGTCGGCGATGATCTGGAGCGGACGGTCGACGCTCGGCCCGGCGATGTTCGAGCGCGCGGTGTAGGCGAACATCGGCGTCCCGACCGGCGGGGTGATGTCGCCGCTGGCGGCGCCCGCCTTCATGTCGATCGGGCCCCGCGGCTTGGGGGTCCCCCCCGGCTTGGGGGGTCCACCCAGGTCGGGCGGGAGCCCCGGCGGCGGAGTGCCGCACGCCTTGCGGCGCGGCTTCAGCGTCTTCGAGTGGCGCACGAGCGTGGTGCGGCGCGAGTCCGACCGGTCACCGAACACCTGCCGCGCCGAGACGAACGCCGTGATGCGCGCGGCGCGGCACGACGCCCTGGCGCGCCTGAGCGCGCGACGCGCCGCCTGCTTGAGCTTGACCTCGAAGGTCCGCTCGCCGTCGGAGGCGAGGTAGAACGTGCGCCGGTTCGTGAGGAACTTCGGAGCGCCGGGCAGGTCGGTCGCGAGCAGCTCGAGGTGCAGCCGCGCGCGCTTCTGCACAGTCACCCGGATCCGGATGCGCTTGTCGCCGAGCGCCTCGCGCTGGTCCTTCGTGAGGATCCGGACGGTCGGCCGCGCGCCCTTCTTGGAGCGGTACGCATCGGCATGCGGGACCACGACGGCGGCGCCGCACAGCGCCGCCGCGGCGATCACCAGCGCACGTCGTGCCACTCCATCACCCCCCGCCCCTCGACCAGCTCAAGACCGCCCGGGAGGCTACCCGAGAACTCGCCGAACGGCTGCCGGTAGGAGCTGCGGACAAGCACCAGGTTGGTCCGCTCCGCGCGCTCGCCCCACGGGTCGAAGCCGAGCTCCTCGCCGTCCGCGAAGCGCACCGCCGAGAGGTCCGCCGCGATCTCGACCGGACCCGGCTCGAACGGCTCGCCGTCGACCCACACGGCGCGCTCCGATCCGGCCGGCGCGTCGTTGACCCCCGTCACCAGGTTCCAGCCCACCACACGCCCGTCGCGGAGCCGCCCGGCGCCCGCGCACCACCGCCACGTCGTGTGCCGCTGGTGGTAGCCGGCGGTGTCGTCCACCACCCCGAGCGCCTCGATCGCGTGACGGCGGCCGTCGAGCTCGACCGAGCCGCGCACCGGCACGCCGGCCTGCTTGCGCGTCCACACGTAGCCCGAGCGGCCGCTCGGGTGGACCGTCTCGACGCCGCCGTCCTCCTCGACCTCGAGCTCGATGCGGACCCCGTCCGCGGCGACGGTCGCTCGCGGGCCGTCGATCCGGACGCCGCCGGCGCGGATGGTGGTCGCGGCCACCACGGGCCGCCCGCGCTCGGCGATCGCCCACCAGCGCTGCGGCACGCGGCCCATGCGGACCTCGCACACGCACGCCATCACGTCCGCGCCGTAGGCGCCGACGTAGCGCCAGCGCTTGAGCGGGCGGCCGCGGCGGAAGGCCGGCATCCGCTCGGGTGGCACTGGCGGCCGGCTCACAGCGCCAGACTACGGGGATGCGCTGGTGGATCGCGGCGGCCGTCGTCCTGGCGCTGGCGCCGCCCGCGCCGGCGGACCAGACGTTCCGCGCGCCGATCGTCCCCCCGACGATCGACCCGGGCTGCGACTACGCGAGCCGCGACTGCGCCTATCCGAGCTACCACGCGGGGATCGACTACCGCGGCGACGACCCGCCGCACGAGGTCGTTCGGGCCACCGCCGACGGCGTCGTCAAGGTCGCGGCCACGAGGGGGGAGAGTCACGGCTTCGGCAACGCGGTGATCCTCGAGCACCGCCGCCCCGGCGGCGGCCGGGTGTACTCGGTCTACGGCCACCTCGCCGGGAGGCCGAAGGTCCGCGTCGACAGCTGCGTGAAGCGCGGCGCCCGGCTCGGCCTACAGGGGGACACGGGCGACACGGAGAACGTCTCGCTCCACTTCGAGATCAAGGCTCGCGGGCGCTTCGGGCCGCCGTACGGCTACGCCCCCGGTCCGCCGGGCGAGTACGGCTACTTCGACCCGAACGCGTTCATCGGCCATCGCCGCGCCAGGACGCTGTGTCCGCGGGACCGAAGGCGCCCTGCCGGCGGGCGCGCCCGCGCCCGCGGATAAACTCTGATCGACTGGTCAGTCAACCAGCGGGAGACCGATGCGGGCAGCGGCGGTACAGCTCAACTCGACAGGGGATTCCGCGCGCAACCTCGAGACGGCGGACCGCCTGACGCGCGCGGCGGCCGCCGACGGCGCGCACATCGTCGTGCTCCCCGAGAAGTGGAACGTGCTCGGGACCGACGACGAGCTGCTGGCGGGGGCCGAGTCGCTCGACTACGGGCAGGCCACGGCCTGGGCGCGCGCGACCGCGCGCGAGCTCGGCATCGACCTCGTCGCCGGCTCGATCGCCGAGCGGCGCGCCGGTCACGACAAGCTGTCGAACACGTCGGTCCACGTCGGGCCGGACGGCGAGATCCGGGCCGTCTACCGCAAGATCCACATGTTCGACGTCGTGGTCGGCGGGGTCGAGTACCGCGAGTCCGCGACCGAGGACCCGGGCGACGAGGTGGTCCTCAGCGAGACCGCCGACGGCGTGCCGCTCGGGCTCAGCGTCTGCTACGACCTGCGCTTCCCCGAGCTCTACCGGATCCTCGCCGTGCGCGGGGCGCGCGTCGTCGCGCTGCCGGCCGCGTTCACGAGGGTCACCGGCGCGGCCCACTGGGAGGTCCTGGTCCGCGCCCGCGCGATCGAGAACCAGGCGTTCGTCGTCGCGGCCGACCAGATCGGCGTCGCCGCCGACGGCAAGGAGAGCTTCGGCGGCTCGATGATCGTCGACCCGTGGGGCGCCGTCCTCGCGCGCGCTCCCGACGAGGAGTGCTTCGTCGCCGCCGACCTCGACCTCGACCGCCAGGACGAGATCCGCGGCGAGCTCCCGAGCCTGGCGAACCGCGTCCCCGGGGCCTACCGCTGGCCCGGCGTCGCGCTGGAGGCGCACGCCTGATGGCGGGCCGCGCCGGCGACGTCGACAAGCGCCGCCTGATCCTCGACGCCGCGATCCGCGTGTTCGCGCGCAAGGGGTTCCACCACTGCCGGGTGTCGGACGTCGCCGACGAGGCGGGCGTCGCCTACGGGCTCGTCTACCACTACTTCGATTCCAAGGAGGAGATCCTCAACCGGCTCTTCACCGAGCGCTGGCAGCTGATGCTCGACGCGATCGTCGAGATCGACGCCCGTCGCGACATCGGCGCGCGCGAGAAGCTCTACGGCGTCGCCTCGTTCATCATCGACTCGTACCGCTACGAGCCCGAGCTGATGAAGGTGATCATCGTCGAGGTCACGCGTGCGGCCAACACGTTCGGCCGCCTCCACCTGCCGAAGATCCGCGAGGCGTACGAGCAGATCGCCGCGATCGTCGACGAGGCGCGCCGCGACGGCTCGTTCAAGTCCGACATCTCGGCCGAGTTCGCCGCCATGTGCTTCTACGGAGCCATCGAGCAGCTCCTGTCGGCGTGGATCTTCGACATCGTCCCGCAGACCGCGGAGGAGTTCGAGCGGGCGAAGACGCTGGTCGTCGAGGCGATCTGCGGCGGGCTCGAGACTCAAGCCGCTGACGTGGGCGCCATCTCTGGTTAGATTCGCCCTGCGTTGGGCAACGACATGACCAAGCGACTGATGTGGAGCGGCCTGCTCGCCGGGGTGGGTGCCGCCACGACGATCGTGGCAAACCGGATCGCGACCGCGATCTGGGTCAAGTTGTTCGACGAGGACCCGCCTGAGTGATGGCCAGGAAAAAGAAGAAGGACGCGCGCGAGAGTGAGGCTCTCGACGGCGGCGAGGTGCAGTTCGACCACGCCGACGCCGAGGCGGTCGGCGACCCCGCCGCGGCCTCGGTCGAGGCCGAGGGCGCCGTGCCCGGAACCGCCGAGATCGAGGCGCCCGGTGCGACCGAGACGGCCGCCGACGCGCTCCACGAGCCGCTGGTGGACGATCCCGCCGGCGCCGGCGCCGGCGCG
>DATENL010000280.1:0-14804 GCA_035275105.1 Thermoleophilaceae bacterium | reverse complement strand
CGGCGAGCGGGTCTACTGGCGCGCGCGGCTCCACCGCCGGGGTCGCGTCTCCGCGGGACCGGTCCGCAGCCTGCGGGTGCCCCCGGGCCCCGGCGCTGCCGGGCCGGCGACCGTCGCCATCGCCTCGTGCGCCTCGCAGTTCGGCCCGATCTTCGACGAGCTGGCCGCGCGCCGGCCCGACGTCTTCGTCTGGCAGGGCGACCTCAACTACCCGGACACGGTCGGCCCGCTGGCGCAGACCGTTCCCGGCTACGCCGGCATCTGGCGCGACTTCCTCGCGAACCCGCGGATGCAGCCGCTGCTCGCGCGGACGCTCTTCGCGGTGCAGCGCGACGACCACGACTACGGCGTGCAGGACGCGAACTCCACGAACCTGGTGGGGAGGGGCCTCGCGCCGTGGGCCGCGCTGATGGAGCGCCGCCTGCACTACCGCTTCTCGGCCGGTCCCGCGGACTTCTGGGTGCTGGACCAGCGGCGCTTCAAGTCCGATCCCGAGGCGCCCGACACGAGCCGCAAGACGCTGCTGGGAGCCGCGCAGCGGAGGTGGCTCCTGCGAACCCTCGCGGCCTCGCGCGCGCCGTTCAAGGTCGTCTGCTCACCCTGCACGCTCGCGCCGCTCAGCGCGAACGCGCGCGACGGCAGCTGGGCCACCGGCTTCACGGCCGAGCGCGACCTGCTGCTCGCGCACGTCCGCCGGCACGTCAGCGGCCGGACGCTGTTCGTTACCGGCGACACGCACTGGACGATGGTCTACGACCGCGGCGGGCTGTTCGAGGCGCGACCCTGCCCGCTCGGGATCCCGGCTCCCAACGACATCACGCTCACCCAGCCCCAGGCCGCCGAGCAGGCGCGCGCGACCGACGGCGTCGCCTACGCGGACGACGAGCGCGGCCACTTCGCCCTCCTGCGCGCCAGCCGGCACGCGAGGGCGGCGCGCCTCGAGCTGACGATGGTGCGCGACGACGGCACCGCCGCGTACCGGAGAATGTTCGAGCAGCCGATCGGGTAAGGGAAGCCGGAGGAGGCGCGGGTGCGAGTCAAGACGATGGTGGCGGTCGCCGTGGTGGTCCAGCTTCTGCTGGCGTCCGCCGCGGTCGCGGCGCCGGTGAAGATGCGGCACGGCTCGGTGAACGACCGCTTCACGACGACCAGGCCGGGCGCGGCGTCGGGGTTCAACTACGACGGCGTCTACCACGCCGCCGGCGATCCGACGGGCGCGCCGCCGTACATGCGGCGGATGACGTTCTACCCGGCGCGCGGCCAGCGCTACGACACGACCGCCGCCCCGCAATGCACCGCGAGCGACGCCGAGCTCGCCATCCGCGGCGCGGCGGCGTGCCCGGCGGGCAGCCGGCTCGGCGGCGGGAAGGTGGTCGGGCGGTTCATGGACCAGTTCCCGAACGAGCTCGAGGCTGACTTCTTCAACGCACCGGGCGAGCAGATCATCCTCGCCCGCTCGCCGGTGTTCGCCAGCGTCTCGCGCGGCAGGATCGCGAAGGACCAGACCGTCACCTACGAGGCGCCCACGTGCTACCCGTGGCTGCTCCCGGCGCCGTGCCCGGTCGACAACGCGCTCCAAGTGGAGTCGCACATGAGGACGCCGCGGTACGTCAGGAACGGGCGGGCCTACATGAGGACGCCGCCGAGGTGCCCCGCGTCGGGCCACTGGACGGCGCGGATCAGGTTCTGGTGGAAGGACGGGACCACCGACCTCGTCGTCACGAAGAAGCCCTGCGCGGGCTAGCCGGCCGCCGCCGCTAGGGCTGGCGCACCGTGACGAGCTCGAGCACGCTGGGATTCACGTGCTCGCGCTGCTCGCTCTCGGCGATGCCGCCGACGCGACCCGCCAGGACGATCGCCATGTAGCGCCCGTTCTCGAGCGCGAGCGCGTAGAACGAGAAGTCACGCGTCCGGCCCAGCAGCTTCGGCGCCGCACTCGCGTCGGCCTTGATCTGCGAGTAGGCGGACTTCGGGTCGCGGTACGCCTTCCCGATGCTCGCGCAGTAGCGCTCGCGCTTGCCGCCGCTGCCGCGCACGAAGCGCGAGCCGACGTGGAGTCCGCGCCAGGCCGTCGGGCAGTCGCTGGCCCGGAGCGCCTTGACGAACGCGCGCACGTTCGCGTCGGCGAGCCGGGTGAGCTGCGGCGGCTGCTCGATCTGCGGACGGAAGATCGCGTTGAAGATCGCCTTCCACGAGCCGTCCGAGTCGAGCAGCCAGACGACGCCGACCGTGCTGTCGCCTCGTGCCTCCGCCCCGGTGCCCTCGCTGAAGCCGCCCACGCCGATCTCCTTCACCTTCGTCACGCGGTAGCCGCGCAGCCCGGAACGCGCCTCGTCGCGCATCAGCTCGCACTCGCTCGCCCTTGGCGGCGCGCCCGGCTTCGTGAGACCTCGCTCGATGCTGTGCAGCATCACGTGGATCAGCTCCTCGCAGTCGGCCTTCGGCAGCGCCGCCTCGAGCCGCCGCGCGGCCGCGTCGAGCGGCTCCTTCGCCGCCGGCGGGGCAGGTGCCCGCGCGCCCGGCTTCGTCTCCCCGCCGCCGTCCCCGCCGCCGCAACCGGCGAGCGCGATCGCCACGCAAGCCGCCAGCGCCACGATCTCCCTCCGCACCACGCGCACAGGGTACGGTTGCGTCGTGTCGGAGCACGAGTACGTGATCGTCGGGGCCGGGGCCGCCGGCTGCGTGCTGGCGAACCGGCTCAGCGCGCGCGGCGCGAGCGTGTGCCTGCTCGAGTCCGGCGGCAGCGACCGGCACCTCGGCGTGAAGGCGCCGGCGGCGTTCCCGACGCTCTTTCAGACCGCGCGCGACTGGAACCTGCTGTCGGAGCCCGAGCCGGGCCTGCACGGCCGTCGCTGGTACCTCCCGCGCGGCCGCATGATCGGCGGCTCGTCGTCGATGAACGCGATGTTCTACGTGCGCGGGCACCGCAGCGACTTCGACCGCTGGGTGGAGGACTTCGGGGCGACCGGCTGGGGCTACGACGAGCTGCTGCCGCTGTTCAAGCGCTCCGAGCGAAACGAGGAGATCCGCGACGAGTTCCACGGGGCGACCGGCGAGCTGAACGTGACCCGCCGGCGCTGGCTCTCCCGCTACTGGCGGCCGTTCGTCGACTCCGCTGTCGCCGCCGGCATCGAGCGCGTGGACGACTACAACGGGGCGGAGATGGCCGGCGCCAGCCTGTTCCAGGCGACCATCCGCCGCGGGCGCCGGCACAGCGCCGCCGACGCGTTCCTGAAGCCGGCGCGCGGCCGGGCGAACCTGACGGTCGAGACGGGGGCGCACGCGCGGCGGATCGTGATCGAGAACGGCCGCGCGGTCGCGGTAGAGCACGCGAACGGCACCGCGCGCGCCGCGCGCGAGGTGATCGTGTCCGCGGGCGCGTACGGGTCGCCGCAGCTCCTGATGCTGTCCGGGGTCGGCCCGGCCGGCCACCTGCGCGAGCATGGGGTGGAGGTGCTCGTGGACCAGCCGAACGTCGGCCAGCACCTCCAGGAGCATCCGATGGCGTTCGTGAACTGGCGCGTCTCCGGCGACACGCTCGACGACGCCGACGATCCGCGAAACCTGCTGCCGTGGCTGCTCGCGGGCCGCGGCAAGCTGTCGTCGCACATCGCCGAGGCGGTCGTCCACTGGCGCAGCGACCCGTCGCTGCCGGCGCCCGACTTTCAGATCCCGCAGGCGCCGGTGTACTTCTGGGAGCACGGCTTCCGCAAGACGGGGGCGCCCGCGCTCACCATGGCCGCCGCCTACCTCGGGCCGCACAGCCGTGGCGCGGTCACGCTGCGGTCAGCCGACCCCGGCGACCACCCGCGCGTTGTCAACAACGCGCTCACGTCCGACGGCGAGGTGGACGCGATGCTGCGCGCGGTCGAGCTGATCCGCGAGATCGCCTCGCGGCCGCCGCTGCGCGAGCTCCTCGGCGAGGAGCTCAACCCGAGCGCCGCGATCAGGAGCCGCGACGAGCTCACCGCGTGGCTGCGCGCGACGTGCGAGCACGAGTACCACCCGAGCTGCACCTGCCGCATCGGCTCGCCCGAGGAGGGCGTGGTCGACCCCGAGCTGCGCGTGCACGGCGTGGAAGGCCTGCGAGTGGCCGACGCGAGCGTGCAGCCGCGGGTCGTGTCGGCCAACACGCAGGCGGTGACGCTGGCGATCGCCGAGCGCTGCTCGGACCTGCTCCTCGGGCGCTACGGCGCCATGGCGTCCATGCCGCGGCGGAGCGCGGAGGGGGAGAGCCTCCCGGCGAGCACCGGGTCGATCCGGTAGGAGTGCCGGCCGCCGCTGAAGCGGAGCGTCAGCACGTGGCGCCCGCGCGCGGTCAGCTCGCCCGCGTAGGCGTTGTTGCCCCAGGAGATCGCCCAGTGGCCGCCGGGCAGGCGCCGGGCGCCGCCGCAGCAGGTGGACTTGTCGATTCGGCTCAGCTCGACGGCGTTCACGAGCCGCGCGGTCCGCTTGGTGCGGTCGATCCGGTACTCGACGGCACGCGGAGGCCGGTCCCGCAGGCTGCCGTTGTCGAACATCGTGACGCGGCCCCGGCCCGGCACGCGCGCGTCGTGCTGGCCGCCGAAGTTCTTGCTCCTGTAGGGGTCGTCGAGGATCTTCAGGCTGCGCGGCGTCTTCGTGCCGCCCAGCTTCCAGACCACGTCGCCGCTGGTTCGGTCGATCTCGTACACCGCGTCGGTGTGGCGGAGTGAGATCACCACGCGGTTGGCCGAGACGCGCTCGATCGAGTTGAGGTGGGCGAGGTCGTACGCGCCGCGCCCGTCGGCCAGCTGCACGGGCCTGTCCTTGAACAGCTTCGGATACCAGTGCCCCGTCTCGGAAAGGGCGACATGGCCGGCGGTGCTCCACGACCAGACGAGGTTCCCCGCCGGGTCGAGCTCCTGGACCTCGCCGTCGAGCACGGTCGCGTCCTTCGGGCCGCCGAAGCGGCTCAGGTCAACGTGGTCGCGCGGCCGGTAGACCGCGTACATCGAGGAGCCGTCGGGGAGGACCTGGAGCTCGTGCGGGTTCGAGTGGATGCCGACCGCGTCCCATGTCTTGACGGGCGAGCCGTCGAGCGCGTGCTCCTCGAAGTAGCCGGAGGGGGCGCGCGAGAAGACCCAGCGGGTCCAGGCGAGGTTGCCGTCGGGTAGGAGCTTGCCGTCGAACGGCGGCGGGTCGCCCTTCATCCACCAGACCGGGACCCCATGGTGGTCGAAGACGACCACGTAGCCGCCGCGCCTGTCGTTGCTGCTCGGCGTGACGACGTACCAGCGCGCGCGTGGCTTCGAGTGGCCGCGGATCACCCGCCAGGTCATGAAGTCGTCGGGGAGGCAGCGGACGCTGTAGGCGCGGCCGCCGTCGACCTCGATCCTCGTCCGCCGGCCGGGCGCCAGCTTGACGGTCTTCTTGTACGGCTCCGCCCGTCCGGGATCGATCGAGAACCGGACCTTCTCGTGGTCGGCGCAGCGGACCGTGTAGTCGGGCGTCCCCTTGCTGAACGCCGGCGAGATCGGGGGATCGGACCGGATCGAAACGGCCTGTGCGGGCGCTGCCGCGAGCAGCAGCATCAGAAGCGGGGCCAGTCGTCGCACGGCGGCCCGCCAGGATAGGGAGCGGCTACGCGGTCTTGACGATCATCACCGAGCAGGGCGCGTTGTGCGACACCGAGTTGGGCACGCTGCCCAGGATCTTGCGGTGCATGCCCTTGTTGCCGACGACGATGACGTCGGCATCGTGGTCCGCCGCGATCTCGCACAGGATGTCGGCCGGGTCGCCGTTGCGCGCCTCGCTCACGTACTTGAGCCCGCGCTCCTTGGCCTGCTCCTCCACGGCGCGAAGCGTCGCGTCGACCGCCTCGCTCGGGTTGATCGACCACTGGATCTCCTGCGGCGCGTCCTTCTGCTCCTTGCGCAGCTTGTCCTCGGACACGGGCGTGTACGCGCTGGCGATCACCAGGCGCGCGCCGTAGCGGTCCGCCATGTCCATGGCGAACTCAACCGCCTTCGAGGCGGTGTCGGATCCGTCGGTGCCGACGGCGATCGTCTGGACCATCTCGTCTCCCCTCGCTTGCAAGTGGGCCGCGCGGGCCATACGATCGCACAATGCGTAGGACGCTCGTCGTTCAGTGGTTGATCCTGTTGGCCGTCGCGGCCGTGCTCGGATACGCCGTGGTGAAGGTCGCGAAGGGGTGGGCCGGCTGGGTGGTGTTCGCCGTGATCGTCATGGCCGCGCTCGGCGGAGCGATCGCGGTCTGGAACCGCGAGTACCCGGCGATCTCGAAGAAGCGGACCTTCACCCGGGACTCCGAGAGCAATTGGTAGCGCGGGCGGGCAACTGGTAGTGCCCCGGGAAGGCCAGGAGCTCGGCTCTGACGCCTTCCGCCTGCGGTTCGTACAGCTCGACGACGACGTGCTCGTGATGGAGGCGAGCTACGGCGGCGACGGCCAGCTGCCGCCGGAGCACCTGCACCCGCAGCAGGACGAGCGATTCGAGGTGGTGGAGGGCGCGGTCCGGGCGATCGTGGACGGCGCAGAGCGCCGCTACGAGCGGGGCGACAGCTTCGACGTCCCGGCCGGAACGCCGCACCAGATGACCGGCGACGGCCCCGCCCGCGTGCACTGGGAGGTCCGGCCCGCGCTGCGAACCGCGGCGTTCTTCGAGCAGCTGTTGACGGGCCAGGCCGGCCCTGACTTCCTGTCGGAATTTCGGGACGAAATGCGCCTCACCTAACGCCGAGGCGGGGCGAACGTCCAGAAACCGACCCTATGAGGTCGGTAAATGGACGTTCGACTTCAGGAGATCGCCGCCCGGCAGGATGACCTCGTAGCCAGCTGGCAGTTGATCGCGGCCGGCTGGACCGAGCGGATGGTGAGACACCACTCGCGCCAGGGCAACTGGCGCCGGGTGCACCGCGGCGTCTACCTGCTCGCCCAAGGCGAGCCGACCCGCCACCAGCGCTGGCTCGCCGCGACCCTGACGGCGCCGCGCACGTATCTGAGCCACGCCAGCGCCGGTGCCTGTGAGGGCTTCTTCGCGTTCGACGGCAGCTTCGAGGTGGTCACGCGGTGCGGCAGCGGGGGCCGCAGGCGGATGGGCGCGCTGCTCGTTTGCCGCTCCACGACGCTCGACGGCCACACCACCACGAAGGACGGCATCCCGATAACCACCCCCGAACGCACCCTGATCGACCTCGCCGCGCACCTGGACGACACCCAGCTGCGACGGGCGTTCCGGGAGTCGATCCGGCTGAAGACGACGACCACGCCGAAAATCGCGGCCGCCGCAACCAGCAGCAGTAGAGGCCGGGGCACAGCGAGACTCCTCGAGCTGGCGCAGCGCTACGAGCACGTCCCCTACAGCCGAACCCGCTCCGACGCCGAGGGCAACGCCCTCGAGCGGCTGCTCGACGCCCGAGCCGAGCGGCCGCGGGTGAACGTGCGGATCGCGGGCAAGGAGGCGGACCTCGTCTTCGACGACCGTAAGGAGATCCTCGAGATCGACGGTCCGCAGTACCACGGCTTCCCCGAGGAGCACGCCCGCAAGGCGGCGCGCTGGCAGGGGGCGGGCTACACCGTATGGAGGGTCAGGAGCGACGACGTCTACCTTTCTCCGCCGTGACCCGCGAAGCGATAACCGCCGAGGGCCTCGCCGCACTCGAGGCCGAGCTCCACGAGCTCGAGACGACGGCCCGCCTGGCGATGGCGGACCGGATCAAGGCCGCCCGCGAGATCGGCGACCTCAAGGAGAACGCCGAGTACCACATCGCCAAGGAGGACCAGGCGCACCTCGAGACCAAGATCAAGCGGCTGCGCGAGCGGCTCCTGGCCGCCGAGGTAGTGGAGGCCGACACCGGCGCGAGCGCGTTCGGGTTCGGGCGGACGGCGACGGTCGTGGACGAGGCCACGGGCACGGTGCACACCTGGACGATCGTCGGTCCCACCGAGGCCGACATCTCGAACGGGAGGCTCTCGGCCGAGTCGCCGGTGGCCGCCGCCCTGCTCGGCCGCGAGGCCGGCGAGACCGTGGCGGTCCAGACCCCGCGCGGGCCTCGCAGCTACCGGATCGAGAAGCTGCTCTAGGACGCCGCGCGCTCCCGCGCCGCCGCCGCGGCTAGAGTGTGCGCACTTGGCACCGGCACGGACCACCAGCGCGACGCCGGAGGCGGGGCGCCCATTCTGGCGGGACGCACTCGAGCCGTATTGCCGGCCGAGCATGCGGCGCAGCACCATCGACGTCCTCACGTCGATGGTTCCCTACGTGGCGCTCACCGCCGCCATGTACCTCGCGCTCGACGTCTCGTACCTCCTGACGCTCGCGCTCGCCGTCCCGACCGCCGGCTTCCTCGTCCGCACCTTCATCGTCTTCCACGACTGCGGCCACGGGTCGTTCCTGCCGTCGCGGCGGGGCAACACCTGGGTCGGCGTCATCGCGGGCGTCTTCGTCTTCTCGCCGTTCCACGCCTGGAAGCACGAGCACGCGATCCATCACGCCACATCGTCGGACCTCGACCGGCGCGGCGTCGGCGACGTGGACACCTGGACCGTGCGCGAGTACGCCGAGGCTCCGCTGCGTGCGCGGCTCGGCTACCGCTTCATGCGCAACCCGTTCGTGATGCTGGGCCTCGGACCGTTCTGGGCGATGGCGATCGAGCCGCGCTGGTCCCAGGGCACCGGCCGCCCGCTGGACCGACGCAGCGTGATCGGCACCGACATCCTCCTCTTCGCGACGATCGCGGCGCTCGTCTGGCTCGTCGGCTGGCAGGCCTACCTCATGGTGCAGCTGCCCGTGATCCTGCTCGCCGGCGGCTCGGGCATCTTCCTGTTCTACGTCCAGCACCAGTTCGAGGACGTGTACTGGCAGCGCGGGGACGACTGGAGCTACGCCGAGGCCGCTCTCAAGGGGGCCTCGTACCTGAAGCTTCCGAAGGTGCTCCAGTTCTTCTCAGGCAACATCGGCCTCCACCACGTCCACCACCTCAGCGCGCGCGTGCCCAACTACAACCTCCAGGCAGCGCACGACGACAACGAGTTCTTCCACGACGTACCCACGCTGACCCTCTGGGACGGGATCAAGACGCTCCGGTTCCGCCTCTACGACGAGGACGGCGGTCGCATGGTCACGTTCGCGGGCGCGCGCCAGGCGCTGGCCCGAGAGGCCGTGCCCGAGTCCGCAGGCTGACGGGGGCCCGCCGGGTAGAGCCGATGTGGTGGCACGACGCCGTCGTGTACCAGGTCTACCCGCGCTCGTTCCAGGACTCGAACGGCGACGGGATCGGGGACCTGGCCGGGATCGAGCGGCGGCTCGACCACCTGAGCTGGCTGGGCGTGGACGCGCTCTGGCTCTCGCCGATCTACCCGTCACCCCAGGCCGACATGGGCTACGACGTGGTCGACCACACGGCGGTCGACCCGGCGTACGGGGACCTCGCCGGCTTCGATTCGCTGCTCGCGCGCGCGGGCGAGCTGGGGATCCGAGTGCTCATGGACTACGTGGCCTGCCACACCTCGATCGAGCATCCGTGGTTCCGCGAGCGCCCCGAGCGCTACATCTGGTCGGACCGCGACGGCCCACCCAACAACTGGGTCGCGACGTTCGGCGGCAGCGCATGGTCGCCCGACCCCGCCGGCCGCGGTTGGTACCTGCACTCCTTCTACCCCGAGCAGCCCGACCTCGACTGGCGCAACGCCGACGTCGTCCGCGCGATGCGCGAGGTGCTGCGGTTCTGGCTCGACCGCGGCGTGGCGGGCTTCCGCCTCGACGCGATCGACCGGCTGATCAAGGACGCCGAGCTCCGCGACGACCCGCCGGCGAGCGTGCCCTTCGCCCTCCCTCTGGGGGAGGAGTACGCCAGGCTCGAGCACCTCTACTCGGTCAACAGCCCGGACATCCGCGGCGCCCTCCGCGAGCTGCGCGGCGAGGCGGGCGACGCCCTGCTCGTCGGCGAGGTCTACCTGCCGGCGGCGCACGTCACGCCCTACCTGGAGTCGCTCGACCTGGCCTTCGGCTTCGAGCTGTTCCACGCGCGCTGGGAGCGCGACCAGCTCGCGGCCGCGATCGCCGGCGGCGTGGGCCTCGAGCGCGGCGGCCGCACCGCCACTGCCTGGGCGCTCTCCAACCACGACTTTCCCCGGCTCGTCACGCGCTTCGGGCGCGAGAACGCGCGCGCCGCCGCCGTGCTGCTGCTCACGCTGCCGGGCGCGGCTTTCGTGTACCAGGGCGAGGAGGTCGGGCTCGCCGACGGCCCCGGCGCAGACCCGCCCTATGACCGCGCCGGCCGTGACGGCGCCCGCCACCCGATGCAGTGGGACGCCACGCCCGGGGGCGGGTTCAGCGACGGCAAGCCGTGGCTGCCCCCGGTCGACCCCGAGACGACGAACGTCGCCGCCCAGCGCGGCGACCCCCGCTCGCTCCTGTCGCTCTACCGCTGCCTGATCGCGCTGCGCCGCCGGCTCGGCGACCGCTTCGAGCTGATCGAGGCGGGCGACGGCGTGCTCGCGTACCGGCGTGGCGACCACGTCGTGGCGATCAACCTCACCGGCGCCGAGCGGTCCGCGCCGCCCCAAGGCGAGGTCCTGATCGACACGGCAGGCTCGCGGGCGAGCGCGCTCGCGCCCCACGCCGCCCGCATCGCGCGCGTTGACTGAGACCCCCGGCCCCGGGGTAGATAACGGGCACCATGAGGGCGAGGACCGTGCTAGCGGCGGCGCTCGCGTCGGCCGCGGCCTTCACGGGCTGCGGTGGCTCCGGCGGGTCCGGTGCGCCGACGCTCAAGTGGTACGTCTTCAACGAGCCGTCGGGCTCGTTCACCGCCGCGGCCGCGAAGTGCACGAAGGAGTCGAACGGCCGCTACAGGGTCGCCGTGGAGGCGCTGCCCACCGACGCCGACCAGCAGCGCGAGCTGATCGTCCGGCGGCTCGCCGCAAAGGACTCCTCCGTCGACCTCGTCGGGATGGACGTGAACTGGACCGCCGAGTTCGCGGAGGCCGGCTGGATCGTGCCGTTCACCGGCGACCTCGAGCGGCGCGCGACCGAGGGCGTGCTGCCCGGGCCGCTCAACACCGCCCGCTACGAGGGCAAGCTCTTCGTCGCCCCGTTCACGTCCAACGCGCAGATCCTCTTCTACCGCAAGGACCGCGTGGCGACCCCGCCCAAGACGTGGGACGAGATGATCGCCCAGGCGAAGAAGATCGGCCCCGACGGCAAGATCCAGGTCCAGGGCGCGCGCTACGAGGGACTGATCGTCTGGTTCAACTCGCTCGTCAACTCCGCCGGCGGCACGATTCTCGCGCCGAACGGCGAGGACGTGACCCTCGGCGAGCCCGCGGTGAAGGCCGCGGCGATCATCAAGAACCTGGCCAGCTCGTCAGCAGCGGACCCCGCGCTCGCCAACAACAAGGAGGACGAGGCGCGGCTCGGCTTCGAGAAGGGCGACTCGAGCTTCGAGGTCAACTACACCTTCGCCTGGGCGAGCGCCAACAGCGCGGTGGAGGAGGCGGCCGACCCCGCGGCCAAGAAGAAGGCCGAGAAGTTCCGCGACAGCATCGGCTTCGCGCGCTGGCCGGGCGTCGACCCCGACCGCCCCAGCCGCGTGACGCTCGGCGGGATCAACCTGGGCGTCGGGAAGTACGGCAAGCACCGCGACCTGGCCCTCCAGGCGGCGCTGTGCCTGCGCCAGCCGGCCAACCAGATACCCGCGTCGGTGAAGGGCGGCCTTCTTCCCACCACCGCGTCGCTGTTCGACAGTCCCGAGCTGAAGAAGGCGTTCCCGTTCACGGACATCCTGAGGGCCGAGTTGAAGGACGGCGTCGCGCGGCCGGTCACACCGTTCTACAGCGACATCTCACAGGCGATACAACGCTCGCTGCACCCTGAGAAGGACATCGACCCGGGCCCGACGGTGAAGGACATGAAGGAAAAGCTCGAGCGGGCGAAGAAGGGGGAGATCTTCTAGTGGAGAGCGCGGCCGTACCCGCTCCGCCCGTGGCCGCGCAGGCACCGCGGAAGGGCAAGCTGAGCGACCGCGCCCGGGCCGAGCGCAAGACCGCGTACCTGCTCTGCGCGCCGGCCGTGATCGTGATGGCGGCGGTCACCGGCTACCCGATCCTCTACGCGCTCTGGCTGTCGCTCCACAAGTTCGACCTGCGCTTCCCCGACGACTCGAGCTGGGTCGGGCTCGACAACTACGTCCAGGTCCTGAGCTCGAGCACGTGGTGGCAGGACGTGTTCAACACGGTGATCATCACCGTCTGCTCGGTGGCGATCGAGCTCGTGCTGGGGATGCTCATCGCGCTCGTGATGCACCGGGCGATCTTCGGGCGCGGGCCGGTGCGCACGGCGATCCTGATCCCGTACGGAATCGTGACTGTCGTCGCCGCTTTCGCGTGGAAGTACGCGTTCTCGACCGGCACCGGGTTCGTGCACGTCTTCGGTGCCGACACGGATCCGTTCTCGAGCCGCTTCGACTCGTTCGTGGTCATCATCGCGACGGAGGTCTGGAAGACGACCCCGTTCATGGCGCTGCTGCTCCTGGCGGGTCTCGCCCTCGTGCCCGACGAGCTGCTCGAGGCGGCTCGGGTCGACGGGGCGACCGCGCTTCAGCGCTTCTTCAAGATCACGCTGCCGCTGATGCGGCCGGCGATACTCGTCGCGATCCTGTTCCGCACGCTCGACGCCTTCCGGGTATTCGACACCGTCTTCATCCAGACGAGGGGGGCGCAGGACACCGAGACGGTGTCGATCCTGGGCTACAACGTCCTGATCAACCGCGTGAACATCGGGCTGGGGTCAGCGATCTCGGTGCTGATCTTCATCGCGGTGATCCTGATCGCGGTCTTCTTCGTGAAGGTGCTAGGCACCTCGACCGCGCAGCAGAGGGGTGAGACCTGATGCCGTCGACCTCGCGCCAGAAGGTGGCCTGGACCATCGCGATCCTGGTCGTCGTGCTCTATGCGCTGCTGCCGGTGGCCTGGATCGTCTCGCTGTCGCTCAAGAGCCCGGCCACGATCGCCGACGGCAGCTTCTTCCCGAAGGACATCTCGTTCGACAACTACGACACGCTGTTCCAGACGAGCGAGTTCAACCGGGCGCTCTTGAACTCGTTCGGGATTGCCGCGATCTCGACGCTGATCGCCGTGGTGCTGGCGTCGATGGCCGCCTACGCGCTGGCGCGGCTCGACTTCGCCGGCAAGGCGCTGATCCTGTCGGGATCGCTCGCGGTCGCGATGTTCCCGCCGATCTCGATCGTCGGCTCGCTGTTCAACGCGTGGCGGAACATAGGTCTCTTCGACACCTGGCTGGGACTGATCATCCCGTACATGACGTTCACGCTCCCGCTGGCGATCTACACGCTGTCGGCGTTCTTCCGCGAGATCCCGTGGGAGCTCGAGCAGGCCGCGCAGGTGGACGGCGCCACTCCGTTCCAGGCGTTCACGAAGGTGATCGCCCCGCTGGCGGCGCCGGGCGTCTTCACCACCGCGATCCTCGTCTTCATCTTCGCCTGGAACGACTTCCTGTTCGCGAACACGCTCACCTCGACCGACGCGGCGCGGACCGTGCCCGCAACGCTCGCGTTCTTCACCGGCGGCTCCCAGTTCGAGGACCCAACCGGGCAGATCTCGGCGGCCGCGGTCGTCGTGACGATTCCGATCATCATCATGGTGCTGATCTTCCAGCGCCGGATCGTGGCCGGCCTGACGGCGGGCGCGGTAAAGGGATAAGGAGGACCTGGTGGCCAAGATCCAGATGCGCGACGTCACGAAGCGGTACCCGGACGGCTTCGAGGCGGTGAAGCACATGGACCTCGACATCGCCGACGGCGAGTTCGTGATCCTCGTCGGGCCGTCGGGCTGCGGCAAGTCGACCGCGCTCCGGATGATCGCCGGCCTCGAGGACATCACCGAGGGCGAGCTCCTCATCGGCGAGGAGATCGTGAACGAGCGCACGCCGAAGGACCGCGACATCGCGATGGTGTTCCAGAACTACGCGCTGTACCCGCACATGACCGTGCGCGACAACATGGGCTTCGCGCTGAAGCTCGCGAAGGTCGACAAGGCGGAGATCGACAAGCGGGTGTCCGAGGCGGCGCGAATCCTCGACCTCGAGCAGCACCTCGACCGCAAGCCCGCGAACCTGTCGGGCGGCCAGCGCCAGCGCGTGGCAATGGGGCGCGCGATCGTCCGCGACCCGTCCGCGTTCCTGATGGACGAGCCGCTGTCGAACCTCGACGCCAAGCTGCGCGTCCAGATGCGCGCCGACATCAAGAAGATCCAGTCCAATCTCGGAGTGACGACGCTGTACGTCACGCACGACCAGGTGGAGGCGATGACGATGGGCCACCGCGTCGCGGTCATGCGCAAGGGCGAGCTGCAGCAGGTCGCCTCGCCCGAGGAGCTGTACCACCGCCCGCTGAACATGTTCGTGGCGGGGTTCATCGGCAGCCCGGCGATGAACATGCTCGAGGCCGTCGTCGAGCGTCGGAACGGCTTCGTCGAGATCGCGGTCGGGCAGCAGCGAATCGTGCTCTCCGAGGAGGCGCGCGCAACGCATCCGGGACTTGCCGCGTACGAGAACCGGCCGATCGTGCTCGGTCTTCGACCGGAGAGCCTGGAGGACGCGGCGCTCGTCGAGGGCGACGGCCAGACGCGGCTGCGCGGACAGGCCGAGCTTCGCGAGGCCCTCGGCTCGGAGATGCTCGTGCACTTCTCGATCGATGCGCGGCCGGCACTCACCGACGAGGTTCGCGAGCTCGCGGAGGACATCGGCGACGACCGAGCGCTCGAGCAACTTGCTGAGGGCCCTCCGGCGCGCGCCACACTGGTCGG
>DATENL010000279.1:0-18483 GCA_035275105.1 Thermoleophilaceae bacterium | reverse complement strand
GCGCAGGACGCGCGCGCGATCGAGACGCGCCGGGCGCGCGAGCGGGCCGAGCGCGAGCGGGCCGAGCGCAGGCGGAAGCGCGAACGCGAGCGCAGGCGCGAGGAGGAGCGCAGGCGCCGGCGGGCAGAGCAGTCGTGGGTCTTCCCGATCCGCGGCTGGCACGACTTCGGCAGCTCGGGCAGCCGCTTCGGCGCCGGGCGGACGGGCCACACGCACCAGGGCCAGGACGTGAGCGCGGCGGAGGGCACTCCGCTCGTCTCGGTCCACTCGGGCACCGTGCGGTTCGTCGACTACCAGGCGAGCGGCGCCGGCTACTACGTCGTGATCCACGACTCCGGGGGCAGGTACGAGTTCGCGTACATGCACCTGAAGAAGGGCTCGACGAGGGTCGAGGAGGGCCAGCACGTGCGCGCCGGGCAGCGGATCGGCCGCGTCGGCCACACCGGCGCGGCCAGCGGGCCGCACCTCCACTTCGAGATGTGGGTGGGTCCCTGGCAGACGGGCGGGCACCCGATCGACCCGCTCAAGTACCTGAAGCGCTGGGACCGCTGAGGGTGCAGAGCCCCCGCACAATGCGGGGGCTCTCTGCGTTCCGTCGCCTTACTTGATGGTCAGCTTGAACGTGCCGCGGAGGCCGTCGGCCGCCGACTCCACCGAGCCGTTGAGCGACTCGAGGTGCGACGACAGCGCCGGCCCGATGATCAGCGCCGCGCCCGAGTTGCCCTGCTTCTTGAGCACCTCGGAGACGATCGACTTCGGGTCCGCGGTCATCACGAGCGCGCCCTTGGTGCCCGGCACCGGCGAGGCGGACTGCCCGGCGATCTCCTGCGCGCGGTCCGCCTCGTTGGCGATCACCAGCACCTCGCCCACGACGCCGATCACGGTCGGCTCGTCGTCACCGGGCTCGCTCACCGTGTAGAGCCCGTTCGAGTCCTTCTCGACCTTCGACTCGGGCTTGCCCTGGCTGCGGCGCGCCTTGTTGAGGTTCTTCATGATCGTGTCGAGCGTCTTCTTGAACGCCGCCGGGTCCTTCAGGTCGGCGCGGGCGGCGACGTTGCCGTCGAGCGAGAACGACACCGTGGAGTTCTCGCCGAGCGCCCCGACCACGTCCTTGTCGATGTCGACGCCGAGCTGCTTGCCGACCTTGTCCTTGTTGAGCAGGCTCTCGGGATCGGTGACCTTCGCCACCGACTCGATGAAGCTCACGACCTGCGCCGGGCCGCGGAGGCCGACGCCGACCTCGCCCGGTCGCCTGACGACGGCGGCGGGCGCCGGGCCGGTGGCCAGCGGCTGCTGCTCGGCGGTGACGCCCTCGGTCTTCACCTCGAAGTCGCTCGAGATGCCGTCCTCGGCCGACGCGATCGTCGAGCCGAACGTCCGCAGGCCCTTGACCCACGGGACCTTGAGCGCCTCGGCGGCGCTCGGGTCGTTCGCCAGGATGGTCTGGAAGTTGCCGGTCACGCGCACGAGCGCGTCCTTGCTCAGGTCGCCGAGGCCGGCGTCGAAGTCGTCCTCGCTCATCCGGTCGTCGGCGCCGTGGCCCTTCAGCGCGGCGTCGAGGAGCTGGCGCGTCTTGGCCGCGACCACAGTGTCGTCCTTGACCGCCGCGGCGCTGCCGTCGGGGTCCTGGTAGACGGTGAAGCCCTCGACCTCGCCGACCTTCCTCGAGTCGCCCTCGCTGGCGAGCTTCTCGATGTCGCCGCCGGCCGTCTCCCAGGCGAGCAGGAACGGCGTGTCGCTCGAGTCCGTCCCCCCTGCCAGCCCGCCGGGCGCGGGCGGGATCGCGACGACGAGGTCGTTGCCGAGCAGCGGCTTGATGTCGTCCTCGTACTTGACCTGGGTGCCGTTGGCCTGGATCCCCTGCTTGAACTGCTCCTTGAACTGATTCGCGAAGGGGAACTTGTCGATCAGCTTCCCGATGTTCTTGAACTGCGCGTCGTCGGGATCGGTCTTGATCGCGATGACGGCGAGCGAGTTCTTCGGCACGTAGCCGAGGGAATCGTCGAGGGCGTTGCCGCTCGAGCTGTCACCGCAGCCGCTCGCGACGAGCGCGAGGGCGGCGAGTACGAGGGCAAGCGGAAGGAGAACGCGTCGCATGAGGTTGGGAGGTTCCTTTCGTACGGCGGTCTGGAGCAGCGGGAAAGCGTAGTGGCAGACGCGCGGGCGTCTACTCGTTCGCCGGATCGCGCTCGATCAGCTCGATCCGGTAGCCGTCCGGGTCGCGGACGAAGCAGAGGCGCGAGCCGCCGTCGCGCACGGTGTAGGGCGGCTTGTCGGGCTCGATCCCCTGCTCGGCGAGCTTTTCGAGCGTGCCGTCGAGGTCCCCGGCCGTGATAGCGATGTGGTTGTAGCCCGTGCCCATCTCGTACGAGTCGACGCCGTGGTTGTAGGTCAGCTCGAGGCGCGGGCCGTCGCCCGGAAGGCCCATGAAGACGTTGATCGCCTCGTCCCGGATCGGGAGCCGGCCGACCTCCTCGAACCCGAGCGCCTCGTAGAACTTGACCGACCGGTCGATGTCGCCGATCCGGTAGCAGGTGTGGATCAGTTCGCTCATGCGGCGGACGTTAGCGCCCAGGCTCAGAGCGGCTCCGGCGCTACCATCCGCGCCGCGCGGCGAGGTAGCTCAGTTGGTAGAGCACACGACTGAAAATCGTGGTGTCGCCGGTTCGATTCCGGCCCTCGCCATCCTCTGAGATGCCACGGTGTCGCGGGGCCTCAGGCTCCCTGGTCCCGCCGCTCCATCTCGCCCCAGAACTGCCGTAGCTGCGCCACTCGGCTTCCGAGCGCCGGGCCCGCCGCGATGAACACGCGCTCGGTCCACGGTGGGATTCGGGCTTCGCGGCCGCGTAGCCGGCGCTGCTGCTCGCGGCAGAAGGTCTCGGGTAGGTCGCCCCGGAACGGACGCTGATCGCGAGCCGGATAGGGGCAGAGCCCGAACTCGCACCCCTCGTTCGCGCACAAGAGCGCTTCCTCGGGTGAGTCCCCGGCCTCGCGATCGACCTTCAGCCGCGAGCGCTCAGGCGGTGCCGTCAAGCACACGGGCAGGCCGCCGCCCTGCACATAGACGTCCGCGCGGCGCTTCTCGCGGTCACGCACGGCGGCGTCGCGGTCCGGGTCAGCCCCCCCGCGCTCCCGGCCCTCGAGCAGGTTCAGATACACGAGCATGTCGCCGACGAGCTGCCCCGCACGCGTCTTCAGCGCATGCCAGCCCGCCGCGGGTGGGATCCAGAGACCGGTGATGGGATCAGGCGGGAGGTCGGGCCGTCCGATCTTCGATGCCACTCCGACCTCGTCGATCCAGAGGTACCGGCTCGGGCCGCGGTCGCGGACGGGAATCGCTGGGTTCGCGAACAGCCGCACGGCGGCTGCGGCGTTCGACGCCGCCTGTCGCACGAACGGATGGCGGCCGCGGCGTTCGTACGACCTGATGCACTTGCGGATGTCCGACCGGCGCGGCTCGTCGTCGTCGAGCGCCCATAGGGCGAGTGCTTGCAGCAGCGCGACCTCCGTCTGCCACCAGTGGGTGGCGTCGAGCAGTTCGAGCGCCCGATCGATCAGGAACGTGCGCCGCTCTCGCGGCTCGCCACCCAGCATGCGGTTCGCCTCCCACTTGAACCCCTGAGCGAGCGCCGCCTCCACACCGAGGTGCAGACCGGGTTGCCGCGCGTCCGCGGCCTTCGCGAGCTCGACCCAGGCCTCGATCTCCTCGCGTACCGTCTCGGCCCCGCTCGTCGACCACAGGAGCGGCACGACCCAGCCGAGGATCGAGAAGCGCCGGACATCCTCCCAGCCCGCCCGCGGCGGGCCGCCACCGTACGTCAGCAGGTCGCGCGCATGCCCGAGCGCGCCCTTGATCTGCTCAGGAGCCGCGGCGACCGCCGCGGCGCCGGCGGCGGCCAGGTGCTGCGCCGCCTGGAACCGCACCACGTACGTGTCCTCGGCCAGGCAGATCTCCCACAGCGCGCGGTACGCCTCCGCGTCGCCCTTCATGCCGGCCTCCGCGATCGGGAGGAGGACGCGGAGCTTCGCCTCGGTCGTCTCGATCTTCTCGCGGCCCTGCGACGGCCGCCTCCACAGGTCGAGCGCCACGTCGGCAAGCCGCTTGCGCGCCTCCGCATCGTCCGCGAGCGCGTGGATCTCGTACGCGGCCGCCAGCAGCTCGAATGACCGGTGGTCGCTGAACTGCTCGCCGGCCGCCGTGCACAGGCGCTCGCGCAGATCCGCAGGCCGCAGCGCCGCGCCGTCCTGCAGGCAGGACATGACGAGGGCCATCATCAGCTCGCGGCCTGGGTCCCGGAGCGCGTCGTCGAGATACGACGCCCCGTTGCCGCCGCCGTTCAGGACCTTCGGCAGCCGGCACGCGCCGAGATACGCCTGCATGATGCTGTGGCGGAACCTGACCCCGCCCTTGATCGACTCGACGAGCTCCAGCCGCTCGGCGTGGCGGGCGAAGACTCGCGTCTTGGCCAGATTGTCCTCGGTGACGGCGGGTACGTACGGTGATGCCGTCACGGCGTCGTACCTGATTTCGAGCGTGTTCTCCACCAGCGCGACGCACGCGAGGTCCTCGGCGGTCGCGAGTGCCTCGATGCGGTCCTCCCGCCGAACGCGTGCCTCCACGGGTGGATGCTCGACGAGCAGCTTGCGCCACGCCGCCAGGAGCTCCGATCGCGTCCGCACGCGGTCGGCCGCCGCGACCTGCGAGAGCCGATGCTGCCGGTGCAGCTCGCGCGCGAGGCGAAGGTACAGGGGTCGCTCCATGACCTCCGCGATCCGCGCCAGCTCGGTTACGCGCTCGTCCGAGCTGCCGTCACCGGCATCGACGATGTACTCCACCACGTCCTGCGCGAACAGGGGCTCGAGCCGGACCTTGGCCACGTCGAGATCCTCGAGCCCGTCGTGCGGACGCGTGGCGATCACCAGCGGAAGGTCGAGGTCACCCGCCGTGGCCAGCGCGACCTGGATCTCCTTCGCTCGCTCCTGAGGGTCCGTGATCCGCGGAAGCGCCTCCTCGAGCCCGTCGGCGAGGATCACCACGAGGCGGTCGTTGCAGAGCTCGCGCCAGACCTTGTCGCCCTCGTCTTCGGACAGCAGCGAGGGCCCGACGCGGTCCAGAAAGCGTTTCTTGGCGAGGTCGCGGAAGTCGAGCGTCTCCACCGCGTCGCGGAGCGCGATCGGCACCGGTATCGCACCGCGTTCGAAGAGGTACTTCGTGAGAGCGACGAGCGCCGCCGTCTTACCGTCGCCGACACCGGCGACGATCACCTGAGGTCGGGCCCTCCCCCGCTCCACGAGGTCCTTCTCGATGATCTCGCAGAGACCGTCGCGGCCAACCACCCGCTCGATCGGCGACGCCGTCGGTACGAGCCGGTCGGGGTGATCCGCGGCGTCCTTCAGGTGCGGGCGTATGACGCGCTTGATCCTCCACGAGGTGAAGTAGACGACAGCCACCGCGACCGCCGCCGCGCCGCCGAGCATCTCGGCGGTGAGATTGCAGCCGAAGCTGTTGTCGCCGCAGCTCTTGTCGGTCCCGAAGAAGCCGTCGCCGCCGCCGAACGCCCAGGACGCGACACCGAACAGGAACGCGATCACGAACAGCCCCACGGCCGCCCAGGCGAGCTTCAGCGTCAGGCGCGGCTTCCGGGCCCGTCCCGCCCACCGGAGCGTGGGCGTACGCGCCATTGGCGTCACCGCTCGCACGTCCGCTGCATGTGGATTGTTCACTCGAGCCAAACCCACCACAACCGACGTGGCGTGTCAAGCGGGCTTCGACCGCGCCGCCGCCCGATACACCGCCACCCCTGTACCGTGCCCTCAGTAGACAGAGAAGGCAGAGGGACCGATGAGCGACCTAGATCCCACCACGCGCGAGCGCCTCGATGAGGCGAACATCCCCGCGCCGGCGAGGGCGGCACAGGAGCAGATGATCCTCGACGGGTGTCAGCAGGAGGGCATCCGGCCGGCGGACATCTTCGCGTTCACGCTGGTGGGTGTGTACAGGGCGGGCGATGGAGTAGGCATGGGGGGAACTGACGATTACCTCATGGGCGTCCTCCCGCGCATCGGTCTGATGCTCTTCCGCGAGAAGGGCGGCTTTCTCCGTGCCCGCCGAGTCGATGTTCAGACCATGCTGTTCGACGAGGTGCCCGGCCTGCGCTTCCGGCCTGAGGACAAGCAGCACGGGCGGAACTATGGCTCGTTCGACCTACAAGGCCACTTGTCCGGCGGACAGCCCGTCGTGCGGTTCGGCTGGTATTGGTCCGGGGACACGATGACCGCTGCGCTTCAGGAGCGCGAGAGGATCGCCAAACTGCTCCCCACATGAAGCCCAGCCTGCCGGTTCCTAAATAGGACGACGGCTTCTACGACAGGTCCAGGCTTGGAGCGTGAACGACTGCCCAGCGGGCGAGCGCTGTCCGGAGAAGGTTGACCAGTGCCTCGGGTGGCTGGCCAAAGCTGCGGTGGTTCCTCAACGCGGTATCTAGCCCGTAGACCTCCTCCTTGCCGGCCCGGGCTTCCTTGTAAATCCAGTACGGCACCCGCTCGGTCGGGCTCCACGGCGCCATAATCGCTGGGGGTATCTCGGGTCCGAGCCAGAGGTCTTGTGAATGTGAGTATCGCGGGCCGGTGCGTCCTTCTCCGACTTGGTACCAGCTCGCGGCGGCCCCCGGAATGATCACGATCTGCACGCTGACCGCGATGGGACGGAGTATCGGCTTCTCGCGCCTATACAGGCGACGGGTTTCAGGATCTGGGAACCCGAGTCGCCGTGCTTCGTTCCGAGCGAGCGTCGCCATTCGGACGTATTCCGCGCGCGCATCAGTTAGGCGGCGGTCCCAGTCCTCCTGGGCAGCACGCTCCTCTTGCTCTCGCTGCACGCGCGCGGCCTCGGCAGCCTCGTGTTCGCGCGCCGCGGCCTTCATCGCCTCATCCCACTCGGACATCAGACCTGACGCGCCAGTTCAGCAGGGTCGCTCATCCAGAGAATCGCATCATCTCCGCGTGCGAAGCGCCGTGATCACGAAGTCGGCGAGGTAGTTGGCTCCGTCCGACCACGCGTTCCACTCCGAGATGGGGACCCCGTAGACGTACGCGGCGTTCTGTATCTGACGGCGTTTGCGCGAAACCCGGACCGGCTCGGCCTGGTCCCACGGCGCCACGACGAAGGTCGTCTCTCTCGATCCGAGAACGGCGTCCGAGCCCAACGGGTCGAAGGGACGGAACCAGACGGAGTGCTCCTCTAGGTCGAAGTCCGCGTTCTCGGTCGTCGACCTGCGGTTGCTGTCGTGCGACCACAGCCCCCCACGCTCCGCGAGCCAAAGGTCTGTGCTGCCGACCTGCCACACCGGTGTGCGTCGGGTCTCCTGGATGCTGCCGACCGGACTGAACCAGCCCGGCCTCTGGACGACGGTCACGACATGGTGGGTCGGATCCCCCGCCGCGCCCATGGCCACGAGCCGGCTCCAGGTCTCCTGGATCGCCTCGCGGCCCATCTCGCGCGCGCAGGCCGCATTCTCCACCAGCGCGTCCACGATCGTGTCCGGATCGTCAGATGCGCGGATCGTCGCAAGGACGCGCGCGGCCATCCGCTTCCGTTCCGCCGCGGCCCGGTACGCAAGTGCCGCCGTCTCGCGCTCGCGCTCGCGCGCGGCCTCGAGGGCCTGGAGCTCGTGCACATCGAATCGGTTGCCGCACGGCCCACCGCCGTGTACCCACCCCACGTTGCCAGCCATACCGGGCGGGATCGATGCATCGATGTAACCGTCGCACTGGAAGACGCCGGGTGCCACCTCTCGCACCTGCGTGCCGTGGCATCTCGGGCAGGTCACCTGCATCGAGACGCATGATCGCCCACGTCTGTCGAGTCCGCTACGGCGAAGGCCCCCCAAATCGCCTTAGTCATTGGGACGTGGCGGCTGCCTTCACGTCCCAAAGGCGCGACTATCCGCAATTATCCGCAGCTATTCGGTCGCGCGGTAGCCACAGCCACTCATGCGATTTGCAGGGATTTAGCGACTGCTCGCACCTCAGTTCCGTGTCCCTGAAAATCGTGGTGTCGCCGGTTCGATTCCGGCCCTCGCCATACGACCCTGTGGTTCCCAACCCCACGTAACGCAGCTTCGGGATCAAGAGCTCGCTCGATCGCAAGCTGGAGGTTCAGGTCGAGGTGCTCGAGGACGACTGGCTGTAGTTCATCCGAGCCCTTGCCAACCCGGCACTGCTCAATTACCATCCACGATAAGGGGGTAGATTCGGGTTCGAATCCCGGGCGTCGGGCAACTGGCGGTAGCTCAAGTCTGGTTAGAGCGACCCTCTCCTAAACCTGCGCCGCCGGCTCGGGCTCTCGGCGCGCCGCCGTCCTGATGTCCACTGAGCCGGCAGCCGTGTTCATCCCGGAAGGAGAGTCAAATGGAGCAGCCGAGCGTCAACCTCGTCGCGCTCAATCCGCAGCCACTACCGCCGGACGTGACGGTCAACCTCGTCGCACTGAATCCACAGCCGCTCCCGCCGGACGCCACTATCGAGCTCGTGGCGCTCAATCCGCAGCCACTGCCGCCGGAAGCGACGCTCAACCTAGTCACGCTCAATCCTCAGCCGCTCCCGCCGAGCGTGCACATCAACCTGTTGGCCCTGAACCCGCAGCCGCTCCCCCCCAGGGCGACGATCGACTTCGTGGCGCTGAACCCGCAGCCGCTGCCGCCGAGCCCGACGATCGACTTCGTGGCGGTCGCGGCCCGGCCCGCCGACTGACCCGCGCCGCCGGGGGGAGCTAGTCAAGGATGTCCGGTTCGATTCCGGTCCTCTGGCGCGTGCCAAGTAGGCTCGCTCGATGGACCTCACTCTCGTCAACTTCGACGCTCCGGCCGACACGCGGACGTTCGAGAAGGGCCGCTTCGAGCTCTACCGCGTCGGGCCGATGACTCTCGGTCGCGCCACCTATGAGCCCGGCTGGATCTGGTCCGATCACGTGGGCGCCGCGAGCGGTCAGACGTCGTGTCAGGTCGAGCACGTGGGCCTCGTTCTCAGCGGCCGGGCGGCGGTGAGGATGGACGACGGGGCCGAGCGCGTGATGGAGCCTGGCGACTTCTTCTACGTCCCGCCCGGACACGACAGCTGGGTCGTCGGCGATGAGCCCTACGTCTCGCTGCACATCATGGGCGGCGAGGGCTACGCGATCTGATCCGTCGTTCGTTCGCCTTCACGAAGAACGGTGTGAAGACGCAGCGTGGCCTAGCAGGGCGGTGAGCTGATGCTGTGCAGGTTCAGGTAGTGGTTTCCGGCCGTGTTCCACGCCCCGTTGAAGTGCTGCAGGTACGCGTTGTACGGAGTCGGGTCCCGATTCAGCATGAACAGGAGCTCGTCGTTGCTGTGAGCCGCCGGCTCGCTGAGGTTGTGCGAGCCGGCCAGCACGTGGTAGCGATTGCTCGTGTCGCCGGCCCAGGTGCCGTTGACGAGGATCGTCTTGTCGTGGAGCGGCGCGCAGGAGACGTACACCGGGATGCCGGTGTCGTGAAGCGCGTCAAGCGCGTCCTGCGAGATCCGTGCATGGTCGGCGACGGGGTCCCACGACACCATGACCGCGACGGCGCAGCCTCCGGCGTGGAGCACGCCGAGCTGGTGCACGGCATCGCCGGCCGACGATGTCGTGGAGCGCCGCGCGATCTCCATCTCCATCACACGGATCTCGCAGCCGGGCTCGGCCGTGACGTTCCTCAATCGCTCCGCGACGAGGTCCGTGCTCGCCTCCGGGGAGGCGTAGAGCGAGTCGTTCGAGATCGACGAGTTGACGAAGCCGCGCGGGGAGTTGAAGAAGTCGTTCCCCCACGTGGGGCTCGACGTCGTGGGCCCGGTCGTAGCCCAGTTCCACATGTAGGTCCAGACGTTGTTCGTGATCCCGTTGTAGAGGTCGACGTCGCCGTAGACCGTGACCGAGTTGTTGAACGCCGCCGCGCCGCCGCCGCTGCTCACCGTCTGGTTGTGCGACCCGATCCAGGTCACGTTCGTCCGCACGACGCCCGCTCCGTCGAGCGTCTTGCTGAAGGTCATGTACTTGCTGTGCATGATCCCGCCGGCCGCGTTGCCGTTGCACGGCGAGTTCCCCGTCGAGCGCGCGCACCGGTGCACGTCGTCGGTGCCCAGGTAGCTCGACCCGCGCAGGTTCGGCTCGTCGCCGAGATCCTGGACGAGCTGGATGTTGACGCCCCTCGCCTGCGCGAGCTTGAGCTTGTCGATCACGCCGCTCTCCTCGCTGATGTTGTAGATCCCGCCACGAATCGTGGAACCCGCGGGCGAGAAGGCGATCAACCGCTTCAGCTGGTCGTTGATGGTCGGATCGACCGGGGTTGCCTCACCGGGGTTGGCGGCGGGAGCGACGTTCGTGAAGTGGAGCTCCACGCGAGCGCCTCCCATCGCGGTGTAGGCCGTGGACCAGCCGTACGCTGACGCGGCAGGGGCGAGGATGAACAGGGCGGCGGTGAGGAGCAGCAGGCGCTTGGTCATTGAGCGACGCTAGGCCAAATGCTCTAGTGCTGTCAAGCGCCCAGCGCTATTTGTGTTCGGGAGGTCAGAGCGTGGGATCGTCGCTCTGGCGCACCGCTATGAACGACGCGGTGTAGCCGGCCGGCGACGACGGGCCGTGCTCGTTCACACGTACCACCGTCCCCAGCAGGCTCGGGACCTGGTCGACGCCGTTGGGCCACTCGTAGGCGGTCACCCCGTGGTAGTCGTAGCGCCAGCCCTCGGTCGGCGTCCCGTCGATGCCGAGGCCGACGACCGAGAAGCCCGATCCGTCGCCTGGCAGGATCTCACCCTCGAGCGTCAGTGCGGGCGTGCTGCCAAAGCTGAGCGTGCCGCGGAAGCGATCGCCCTCGCCCGCCTCGAAGTCGAACACGCCCTCGCCGAAGATGAGCGCCCGCGCGGCTTGCGGGCTGCCGCCCACGAGCGTCGGCGTGTTGTGGAAGCTGCGGTAGGTCCATTTCCCTGTCAGCACCTGCTCCTCCTCCAGGAGTCCCGCACGATCAACACATCTGACGTAACTATGACCGATCTGCTCAGCCCCTTTTGAGCGTCTCCTCAGAATGGGTTAGAGTCGCGCAGCCTTGGTCACCGACCTTCACGCCCACTACCCGATGCGGGTCCTCGGCGACGTCACCCCGGAGACGGTGGTCGAGACCATGCGCAAGGCGAGGCGCCGGCCGGGTCTCGGCGACAAGCTCCGCGCGCTGGTCCTGCGAATCGCGAGCACGTTCTTCAGCGACACCGACCCGTTCTCCGGCCCTCGCATCACGCCCGAGCTGCTGCGCAAGGGTGGCGTCGGCGTCGCCCTGTCGGTGCTGTATCGCCCGGTCGAGGAGGCCGACCCGGACGAGAGGTTCACGTCCCCGCCCAAGTCGTCCTACTTCGCGGCCCTCCTGGGCGACCTCGAGACCGTAGAGGAGGAGGTGGCATCGCACGACCGGTCGCAGATTCGGCTGGTCCACAACCGGGCGGAGCTCGACCAGTGCGTGGCCGACGGGGCGACGGCGCTCGTGCACGTCGTCGAGGGCGCGTTTCACCTCGGGGGGCGCGCCGAGGAGATCGAGGACCGCGTCGCCGAGCTGGCACGGCGCGGGGTCGGCTACATCACCGTCGCGCACCTGTTCTTCCGCGGGGTGGCGACGGCGGCCCCGGCGTTCCCGTTTCTCGGGGAGCGCGGCTACCACCTCCTCCTCCCTCAGCCCGCGGGGGAGGGCCTGACGGAGCTGGGCATCGCCGTGGTGAAGGCGATGGCGCGGAACCGCATTCTCGTCGACCTCTCTCACAGTGGCGACGACAGCGTCGCCGAGACCCTCCAGGTGCTGGACGAGGTCGACCCCGACCGGTCGCTGCCCGTCGTGTCCACCCACGCCGGCTTCCGCTTCGGCGAGCAGGAATACATGCACGACGAGAGCGCGATCAGGCGCATCGCCGAGCGCGACGGCGTCGTTGGGCTGATCATGGCCCAGTACCAGATCCTCGACGGTCTGCGCGACGACGCGCCACGAGACTTCGACCAGTCGTTCGAGGTGATACGCCGCCACATCGACCGGATCGCCGAGATCACCGGCGGTCACCGGCACGTCGCGCTTGGGACCGACTTCGACGGCTTCGTGAAGCCGACGCTGACGGGCATCGAGAACATGGGCGACCTGAAGCGCCTCGAGGAGGCGCTCGTCGCGGCCTACGGCTCCGACGCGGCCGAGCAGATCACGTCCGGAAACACCCTGCGCGTGCTGCGCCAACTGTGGCGGTAAGCGACCCCTTCGCCCATCCGGCCAGCGAGGAGGAGCTCGCCGAGCTCGTCAGGAGGGCGTATCGCGAGGGCCGGCAGCTTCGCGTCAGCGGTGCTTCGCACTCGATCGCCCACGCCATCTACACCGACCCGCACGACGCACTGCCCAACCGCGTGAGCCACCATCAGCCGCCCGCCGGCGACGGGACCAACGTGATGCTCGACCGCTACCGCGGCTGGCGGGTGCGCGACGAGGACCGGAAGCTCGTCGAGGCCGATGCGGGCATTCACCTCGGGCGCGACCCCGGCGATCCCCTGGGCGGGTCGTCGCTCCAGGCGAGCCTGCTCTACCAGCTCGCCGAGCAGAAGGGCTGGTCGCTGCTCGACACAGGCGGCGTGACCCACCAGACGGTCAGCGGGTTCACCGCGACGGGTTCGTCGGGCGGCTCGCTGCAGTACTCCGCGAACATCAACGTCTTCGGTTTCCGGTTCATCGACGGCCGCGGCGATCTCCACGAGGTGACGCGCGAGGACGCCGACCCGGACGAGTTCTTCGCCAGCGTCCCGAACCTGGGGCTGCTCGGGGTCGTGTCGAAGATCATCTTCGAGTGCGTCGACGCGTTCGACGTCGCGGGGCAGGAGGCGACGACGAGCGTCGAGGAGTGCTCGGTCGACCTGTTCGGCGACGGGGGTGGCCACCGGCCTTCGCTGGAGCGCTTCCTCCGCGAGGCGGAGTTCGCCCGCGTGGAGTGGTGGCCGCAGCGCGGCGCCGAGCGCGTGCTCACCTGGCAGGCCCAGCGCCTGGCGCCGCAGCCTGGCTTCCGCGCGAAGCGCTACCGCCGCTTCGGGGAGCAGCCCGAGGTCAACCAGCACCTCATCTCGATCCTGTTCACGATCCTCGGCAACCTCGACGACCTGTCGCTGGCGAAGTCGCGCTTGGAGGACGACTTCGACGAGCTCGACGGGGTGCTCGCGGCGCTCGCGAAGATCCACGGCCTGGGCGCGGCCGGCAAGGTGCTCGCGCAAGCCCTCGGCCGCGCCGCCGAGTTCGGCGTGGATGCGGCGATCACCGTGCTCGAGCCCGCCGTCCCGCTCATCCGGCGCGAGCTCCCGAGCTTCTTCCCGCGGCTGCTCGACGCCTTCGTCCCGCTCGACGTAGAGAAGGACGGGCTCGAGAGGGGCGAGCCGCAGTCGTTCCGCGACGTCGGTTGGCAGGGCCTGCCGATGGACAACGCGGTGAGCGACGTGCTGCTGCCGAGCGGCTTCACGGAGGTGTGGCTCCCGTTGCGCCGCACGGGAGAGGCGATGCGCGTCCTGCGCGACTACTTCGGCTCGCCCGACGACGACCGCGAGGCGTACCGGCGCACCGGCACCTACACCTGGGAGCTCTACGCCGCGATGCCGGAGCCGTTCTGGCTGAACCCGTCCTACAGCAGCGGCGACGACGAGTGGAGCGACGGCGCGTTCCGCATCGACCCCTACTGGTTCGCCGAGACCTCCGACGACCCGACCGCCGGCCTCTTCCTGGGCCTCTGGACCGCGCTGCGCGACGCGGGCATCCCGTACCGGCTGCACTGGGGCAAGTTCCAGCCGGCGTTCGCCCGCGGCGACCGCACCTGGGTCGACTTCTTCCGGTCGCAGTACCCGCGCTGGGACGACTTCCTCGCGCTCCGCGAGCGCCGCGACCCGAACAACGTCTTCCTCACCTCGTACTGGCGCGATCGCTTCGGGCTGTGGGAGGCGCCGGCTCCGGCGCCTCAGCCCTGAGGCCCCTGTTCGCGTGCCGACGCTCCGGCCGACACGCGGACGTTCGAGAAGGGCCGCTTCGGTCGCGCCACCTACGACACGACAGCTGGGTCGTCGGCGACGCGCCGTACGTGTCGCTGCACATCCTGGGCAGCGAGGGCTACGCGACCTGATCCGCCGAATCGCCGCTTGACTTCAGATGCCTTGAGCGGTTAGCGTCGCACTGACCTGAAGCAGCGACGGCGGGCACCGCCGGGGGAGAAGGACGATGGGTACACACCGGCGGACGCGCCTGCGCGCGCGGCATCTCATCCTTGCGGTTTCGGCGACCCTGATGCTCCTGGCGAGCGGGGTGCCTGCGGCGAACGCCGCGCAGGTCCCGTCACCCTCCAACAGCCTCCAGGTCTGGAACCTCAACACGCACGGGATGGACACCGGCATCGGTCCGGCGCCCAACGACGCTCCGACGCGCAGCGACTACCGGGACTTCATCTCCTACATCATCGATCCGTCGCGCGTGGCGTACTACCCGGACCTCATCACGCTGCAGGAGACCGGGACGAACGACGGCGGCATCACCACCACGACCTGCAATGAGTTCGCGTGGCTCGTCCACGCGGGGACCAATCGCCCCTACCTGTGCGTCGAGACGACGAAGGTCGGCGGAGCGGCGATCGTATACAGGTCCGATCGGCTGGCCCTCCTGGCGAGCAACCCGAACGTGCAGGTGAAGCGGATCGTCAACGAGAAGAACCAGAGTCCGGGTGAGACACTCGGCTCCTGCCTGTACAAGGGTTGGTACGCGCTCGTGCTGCTGATGCAGGACACGGTCAACTCGAAGTACCTGGCCGCCGAGTCGGTCCATCTCCCGAACTCCGACTACACCACCGCATCGGGCACCCAGGACTGCGCCTGGGAGAACACGCAGATCGTCAACCAGGCCGTCGCCAACTCGGCGGTGAAGATGCAGGTCATGGCCGGCGACTGGAACGCCCTTGACGCGACGGCGACGGGTGCCAACGAGGACACGTTCACCGCGTGGCGGTGCTGGTATCAGGGCACGAACGCCGCCGTGGGCACCTGCAGCGGCCCGAACCTCGGTTGGAGGGACGGGTTCTACGACAGGTGTCCGGCGGGCGGCGCTTCAGTGAAGTACTCGTGCCTGCACACGGGCGACTGGACCTACATACCCTCGACCGTCCCCAGCAAGCCCCACCGGCGGATTGACTTCCTGTTCGCCAGGGGTTCCCTCATCCAGAACGCGGTCACCGTCGGGTGGCCTGAGGCGCTCGCGTCCGCGACGGCCGCGGGCAACACGGAGCAAGTCCCGAGCCAGTACTCGGACCACCGCGGCCAGGGGGCCCTCATCAGCTACAACCCCTAGAACGCCACGGTCCAGCCCTCGCGGCGGGCCTGCTCGCCCGTGTAGGAGACGCCCGTGACCTTCAGGCCGGCCGCGTCGAGCAGCGTGATCGCGCCACCGTTGTTGCCGAGCTGAATCGCGCCCGCCGGCTCGACCCTCAGCGTCTCGCCCGCCGCGAGGGGGCCGTCCGGCAGCGGCGCCGTCGCCTTCTGCCGGTCGGCGAGCTTCCAGCCGGTCAGGTCCACCGGCTCCGGCGACACGTTAAGCAGCAGCACGCTCTCGCGCTCGGGCGCCGGCCCCACGGGGTTCACCACCGCCGCGACTATCTGCACGACCGCCGGCTCCGACGGCGACGGCGCTCCCCCGATCGTGTGCCCGGTCGTGTCGTCGGTGTGCCACGCCTGGCTCTGGAAGGCGAGGAAGACCCCCACGAAGCGCGACTCGCCCGGGAACTCGAACAGCAGCCCGCCGTCCTGCCACACGCCGTCGTCGCGCTCGAACCCGCCGCTGTTGCCCTGGTTCATGTGGACGTCGTGCACGCCGTTCCCCGGCTCGAACCCGAAGACCTTGTCGCGCTTGTCGGACTCGGGGCCCCAGCGCTGGCCGAACACGTGCAGCCGAGCGGCCGGGTCGGCGATCGCGCGCTGGACGAAGTGGTCGAGCATGTCGGGCAGGTCGTTGTCCGGCCCCTCTAGGTCGGGCGGCAGCGCGCGCATCTTCGCCGGGTCGAACAGGTTCGCGCGCACGTAGTCGAGGCTCGCGCCGCCGGGCTTCGACTCGAGCGGATGCCAGCCGTCGCCCAGGGCGGTGACGGCGTCGGTGACCGGGTGGTGCAGGTCGTCGTCGAGCAGGAACAGCAGCTCGGACGGCGCCTGCTGCGACTTCACGTTGATGGCGAGCCGGTAATCGACGCCGCCCTCGTCGCGCGCGTGCACCTGGTAGTGCGGCGTGTCGCCCGTCCCCTCGCGCCGCCGGTCGACCGCGCGTGCTGTCAGTACCCCGTAACCCGCGAGCGGCATCGCCGCCACCTCCTGAGTCCGACTCCCTCGTCAGCGACGACTATCGCTAAAGGCAGACCCAGCAGTCAAGTCGCGCCACGCGCCCGCCGCCGCAACAGCCTCGCCTCGGGCTCGTTGCGCGCCAGCTCCGCCGCGCGGCGGTACTCCGCGCGCGCCTCGTCGCCGCGGCCCAGCTCGTCGAGCAGGTGGCCGCGCACGCTCGGCAGCAGGTGGTAGTCGCGCAGCGCGGGCTCGCCGGCCAGCGCGTCGACCAGCTCGAGTCCCGCCCCGGGTCCGAAGGCCATCGCCACCGCGACCGCGCGGTTCAGCTCCACCACCGGCGAGGGAGCGATCTGCGCCAGAGCGTCGTAGAGGGCGACGATCTGCTTCCAGTCGGTGTCCTCTGGCACGCGCGCGCGGGCGTGGCAGGCGGCGATCGCGGCCTGGAGCGAATACGGGCCGAGCGGCGCCTTCAGGCTCGTCGCCCGCTCGAGCGCCGCCAGCCCGCGCGTGACGAGCACGTAGTCCCAGCGCGAGCGGTCCTGGTCGTTCAGCAGGATCGGCTCGCCGCCGGGCCCGACGCGCGCCCGCGCCCGCGACGCCTGTAGCTCCATCAGCGCCCCCAGCCCGTGCACCTCCGGCTCCGCCGGCATCAGCCCGGCCAGCACCCGGCCGAGCCGCAGCGCCTCCTCGAGCAGCTCCGCTCGCACCCACGAGTCCCCGGCCGCCGGCGAGTAGCCCTCGTTGAAGATCAGGTAGATCGCCTCGAGGACCGACCGGAGCCGCTCCTGGAGCTCGTCGCGCTCCGGCACCTCGAACGGCACGTTCGCCGCCGCGAGCGTCTTCTTGGCCCGCACGATCCGCTGGCCGATCGTCGACTCCGCCACGAGGTACGCCCGCGCGATCTCCGCCGTCGTCAGCCCGCCGAGCAGGCGCAGCGTGAGCGCCACCCGGGCCTCGGCCGACAGGACCGGGTGGCACGTGGTGAAGATCAGCCGCAGCAGGTCGTCCTCGATGAAGTCGTCCACCGCGGCGGCGGGGTCGGGCGGACCGGCCGGCCCGCTCCGCTCCAGGTCGCGCACGAGCTCGGCCGTCTTGCGCTCATGAAGGCTCGCCCTCCGCAGCCTGTCGATCGCGCGGTGCTTGGCCGTGGCCATCAGCCACGCGCCCGGCCGGTCCGGAACCCCGTCCCGCGGCCACCGCTCGAGCGCCGCGACGAACGCTTCCTGGGCCAGGTCCTCGGCGAGCCCGACGTCGCGCACCGTCCGCGCCAGCGCGGCTATGAGCCGCGCGGACTCGATGCGCCAGACCGCATCGATCGTGCGCTTGACGTCGGGCTCGCCCACGCCCTACTGGTTCCCCTCGGCCTGCTCGCGGATCCGCCGCTCCTGCTCGCGCAGCTCCGGCGTGAACTCCTCGCCGAAGTCCTCCTCCTCGAAGACCTGCCGGATCTCGACGGTCCCCTCCTGGAACGGCGCGCGCTTGAGCCACTCGACCGCCTCGTCCATGTCCTTGACCTGCCACAGCCAGTAGCCGGCGATGAGCTCCTTGGTCTCGGTGAACGGGCCGTCGATGACCCGCCGGTCGCTCGTGCCGCTGAACTCCACGCGCCTGCCCTGCGAGCTCGGCGCCAGGCCCTCGCCCGCCAGCATCACGCCGGCCTTGACGAGCTCCTCGTTGAACTGGCCCATCTCGGCCAGGGCCTCGGTCGAGGGCATCTGCCCCGCCTCGGACTCCGGGCTTGCCTTCACCAGAACCATGACTCGCATCTCGTTCGCTCCTTGGTAGTCGATTTGACCCAACTACCTACACGTCGAACGGGGGGGCGCAAGATCGACACGAACACCGACCTGGCGCGTAGGCGCTCACATCGGCTCCGAGCGCTTGGATGCATCGCCCTCGGGCCCCGCGTAAATTGACTCCCGTGGCTCAGATGACGCCCCAGGCGCGGGCGACCGCGCTCGGTCTTCGTGCCCTTCGCAGCGTGGCCGGATCGGCCCTGATCGATCGCATCGGGTTGCGTGGGCCCGCCGAGCGGCTCGTGGCACGGGCCTCGGCCGATGGCTTTCGCGCCGCCGGCGCCGCCTCGCGGGCGTTCGCGGGCGCCATGCGGCTCGCGGGGCCCG
>DATENL010000278.1:0-14966 GCA_035275105.1 Thermoleophilaceae bacterium | reverse complement strand
GGCGAGGGCGGCGGGCCGCCCGCGGGCTGGTACCCGGATCCGCAGGGCCAGGCCCGTCTGCGCTACTGGGACGGGTCCACCTGGACGGACCAGACCTCCGCGTAGTCAGCCCGCCAAAGAGCTCCGCTGCGCCCACCCGGGCGCAGCCTGGACGAATGTTCGAGCCGCACCCGACGGGAACGGGAGTCAAGTCCTGCTCTGAGTAGCCGATGAACCCCCGATGCGGCGGGTGCGCCAAAAGGCTGCGGGGGAAGACGGCTTCACGCTCGTGGAGGTCGTCGTCGCCGTCGTGATCATCCTCATCGGCGTCCTCGGCACGGTCGTGCTGATCGACCGCGCCAGCAGCACCGGGGCGGAGACGCGCACGCGCCAGACCGCCAACAACATCCTGCGCGACCTGCTCGACACCGCGCAGGGGCTGCCCTACAGCTCGCTCACGACCGCGAACCTCGTCCCCGCCCTTCAGACCCGCGGCTTCGCGGACTCGGTCACTTCCACGACCGCGTGGGAGATCACGCGAAACGGGACCGTCTACACCGTCACGGCCAGCGTCTGCGTGGTCGACGACCCCAACGACGGCAGCCAGAACTCGCACCCGTCGTCCAGCAACTTCTGCTCCGACAGCCCCGCGGGCGCCGGCGACTCGAACGGCGACGACTACCGCCGCGTGTCGCTGTCGGTCGCCCCGCCGGCCGGCGCCGGGGCGCCGATCTCGGCGGCGACGGTCGTGGGCCAGAACCGGACCACCAACATCGGCGGCACCGGCAGCGGCGCCGGCAGCTCGTCGATCGACATCACCACGATGAAGATCGACACCTCGGCGGGCAAGACCACGCTCTACAGCGGCCAGGTCGCGCGCTGTCCGGGGTCGTTCCTGGCGAGCTGCCCCGCCGGCATCTACGGCAACGGACCCACCGCCTCGACCGTCTGGCCGAAGCAGGTCTACTTCCAGGCCGTCACCGCGTCGACCGCGCAGAAGGTCAAGTTCGCGGTCGACGGCAAGGTCTACCAGACCGTCAACGGGCCGGGGACGACCTTCAACAGCACGTGGACGCTTCCCGACGGCCAGCCCGACGGGACCTACTCGGTCTCGGCCCAGGTCTTCGACTCGAGCGGCAACACCGCGCTGAGCGCCCCGAAGGCGGTCACGACGATCCTCAACCGCTACCTGCCCGACCCGAACGCGTTCGCGGCCACCGCCGCCGGCCGCAACCACCTCTACCTGCAGGGGACGACAGGCTTCGGCTACCCCGAGGTCGAGACGTACCCGAGCAACACCGCCGGGGCGCGCCTCGACCGCGACATCGTCGGGTTCCAGACGCTGCGCTACCTGGGGACCGCGAGTGGCGTGCTCGCGTGCTCCACGAACTCGGTGCTCGCGCGATCGTGCCAGGACACCGGCGCGCCCAACCGCTCGACGACAGCCCTCCGCTACCGGATCATCCCGTACGCGCTCAACGCCGACGGGACCCAGCAGCTCGGCAACGGCAACCCGCCGGTGTCGATCGACGTCAACGCCGTCAACACGCGGCCGTGCGCGCCGAGGAACCTCACGGCGAGCCGCAACGGGACGATCGTCACCCTCACGTGGCAGGCGCCGGCGCTCGCGTCGCCGTGCACGACCGCCTCCGGCGACCCGGACGCGGGCGACTGCATCGACTTCCACCGCGTCTACACGCGGACCGCGGGCTCGACGGCGTTCGCGTTCGGCGACCGGGTCGACCGCACGCCGTTCGGCGTCGCGGTGAGCCCGTGCGGGGCGGCCGGGGAGGTCAGCACGTCGCTCACGCTCTGGGAGACCACCTCGACCGCGAAGAGCTATCAGGTCACCTCCGTCGACACGAAGCTCGACGAGTCGGTGCCGGCCACCCCGACCAACTGCGGCTCGTCGTGCTGAGCCGGCTCGTCCACCAGGAGCGCGGCGCGATGTCGCTGATGGAGGTGCTCATCGGGGGCACGCTCATGGTGATCATGCTCGTCGCGGCCACGACCCCCTTCATCGTCCTCGGCAAGACCGACCGCGTCGCCCAGAACCAGAACGACACGCAGGGGAACGCGCGTGTGACGCTCGACGCGCTCCAGCACCAGCTGCGCAACGTGGCCGGCCAGAGCCAGCTGATCAACCGGGCCGGCTCCTACGACCTCGTCTTCGAGACCGTCGACCCGATCGCCAAGCCGGCCGGCTCGAAGAACGACCGCAACGTCATGCGCGTCCGCTACTGCCTGGACACGACGAGCGCCGGGGCGAGCGTGGGGAACGGCAAGATCTGGCAGCAGTCGCTGCGCTGGACGACCGCCGCGGTGCCGAGCTCGATGCCGAGCGCCGCCAACTGCCCGGACAACACCTGGGGCACGACCACCCGCGTCGCCGCCGAGTACATCACCAACAAGAACACGACCACGAAGCGGCCGGCCGTGGCGCCGCTGTTCGCGTACTACCCGGTCCCCTCCGCCACTCCCACGACGACCGAGCTCCAGGCGATCACCCAGGTCCGCGTGGACCTCTTCACCGATCGCCGGATCACCGAGTCGCCCGCGGAGAGCGAGTTGACGAGCGGCGTGTTCCTCCGCAACCAGAACGGGCACCCGACGGCGAGCTTCACGTGGGCATCGGGCACCTCCGGTACCAAGCAGATCATCCTGAACGCCGGGGCCTCGACCGATCCCGAGAACCTGCCGCTCACGTTCCGCTGGTGCGACCTCACGACCACCTCGACGTGCGACGAGACGACGAAGGTCGGCAGCGGCGCCAACTACACCTACACCGCCCCCGCCACCGGCAACCGCAGCATCCTGCTCCAGGTCTTCGACCTCGGCGGGCTCGAGGCCGACTACGGCCCGGTTACGGCGGTTGCTCCATGATGCGGCGCGCTCGCAACCTCCGCTCGGAGGCCGGCATCGCCGTGCCCATCGCGCTGATGATGTGCGCCCTGATGCTCGCCATCGGTCTCGCGATCGTGGCGTTCGCCGACCAGGAGAACCTCCAGCAGGGCACCGAGCGCGTGGGCGAGAACTCGCTGACGCTCTCGGAGGGCACCATCACCGCGCAGGCCAACCTGATCGCGGCGAACTGGCCGAGCTCGGCCGCGACCGCGTTCACGCCCTGCACCCAGGCGTCGACGTCGTCGGCCTGCCTCGACTCCGGCAACCTGCTGCGCGGCTTCACGAACCACGACTTCAATGGCGCGACGTGGTCGCTGAGCGTGCGCGACAACGGGACCGGCAACTACTACGACGACACCGCCACGGCGTCGCAGCCGGCCTACGACGCGAGCGGGCCGTCGGGGAGCCCGGACAACCTGCTCTGGCTGCGGGCGCGCGCGACGCTCAAGAACAGGACGCGCACCGTGGTCGCGCTGCTGCGCGCGTTCCCCGTCGGGCAGAACTTCCCGCGCGGCGTCGTCACCTCGGGCAGCTTCAGCACCTCGAACAACGGCAAGAAGGTCATCGTCGACCCGGGCAGCGGACCGGGCATCAACGTGCGCTGCACCCCCGGGGCGAACGCGCCGATTCGCGGCGACGCCTGCCTCAACTTCGTGGCCACCAAGGGCCAGGTGTGGCCGCCCGCGTACAGCGCGGACACGACCATCCCGCCCGCGATGAGCGCCTCGGAGATCTCCGCCCTGCGCACGAAGGCCCAGGCCTCCGGCACCTGGTACTCGGGCTGCCCGTCGTCGCTGCCCAGCGCCCCGATCGTGTTCATCGAGACGGGCGGGTGCAGCTACACGGGGAACGCCAGCATCAACTCGTCGTCGAGCCCCGGCATGCTCGTGATCTACAGCGGCGGCATCCAGCTCGGCGGCAACGTGGACTTCTACGGCGTCCTGTACGCCGCGAACGCCGGCAACTCGAGCTCCGCGAGCCTCGTCGACATCCAGGGCAACGCGCAGATCACCGGCGCGGTGGCTGTCGACGGCAACGGCGGTGTGAACGCCGGGTCCAGCAAGACGAACATCGTTTACGACGCGAACGCGTTCAACGTGATCAGCCTGAACTCGTCGGTCAACATCGTCGCCAACACCTGGCGCGAGCTGAACGGGCACTAGCGCCGACGCGCCTCGGGGCTCCGCGCGGCGGGCGCTCCGCGATGGCGCGTAGCCGCTCAAACTAAACCAACCAAAGTCGGGGTTTAACCCCCCCGATCTCCTGGTATGCCTGGGCCGCTTCCGGAGTCAGAGACTCGTGTGCCGGGAGCGGCGTACCCCTAACCGATACGGCCCCAAGGAGGCTCTCAAATGAGGAAGCTGCGCTTCGCTCTGCCCGTCGCCGCGCTCGCGGCCGCCGCAATCTCGCTGTCGACCGGTTCGGCCGGCGCGGACCCGACCGGGATCTGCCCCGACCACTTCTCCCCGACGATCATCGTCTTCAACCCGGACTGGGCGAGCAAGGACCACAACGGCAACTTCATCGTCTGCCACAAGGACGTCCCCGGACAGGGCGATCCCACGAAGGACGATCACGGCTTCATCATCGAGACACTCGACGATCCGAACGAGGCCAACTGGGTGGACGACGCCGTCCTCTAGCCCTAGGCAGGGATTCCGTACCGAGAAAGAAGAGGGGCCGCCTTCGGGCGGCCCCTCTTCGTTCGTCCCCCCTCGACCGGCCCCTAGTACAGCCCGGGCCGGAGCAAGTAGCCGTAGTAGTGGCCCGACACCGGCGAGTGCAGCGGGTCACCGGTGAACCCGTAGAACGGGTTGGCCTGGTTGTAGGCCTGCGCGTCGGTGCGGATCTTCTGGATGATCTCCGCCGGGGTGCCCGTGCACTGGCCGGCGACGATGCACAGCTCCACCGTGCCGGTCGCGTGCGGCGCCGCCATGCTCGTGCCGTTCAGGTAGCCGTACGTGCCGCCCTTGAACGTCGACCAGATGCACTGGCCGGGCGCCGCGACCGTGTGCGAGACCTGGGTCGCGTTCGTCGAGCTCGCGTAGGACGAGAACGACGCGTACTTGTCGTCGGTCTCCGACGGCGGCTTCGACTTCGAGCTGCTGCCGATGATCTGCGTGCACGAGAAGGTGCTCCGCGATCCGACGTTCGGCGTGCCGTTGGAGTCCGCCGCCGCGGTGGTCGTGAGCACCTCGCGGTAGTTCGGCCCGGCGCCGTTGGTGAACGCCACGGTGCCGTTGTTGCCCGCGCCGAACACCCACGTGATGCCGGCCGCGGTGGAGCGGCAGATCGCCTGGTGCAGGACGTCGCCGTTCGAGTAGCCGCAGTTCCCGTCGTCGGGCTTGGCCGTCAGCATGATCTGGCTCGAGTTGGCGACCTTGATGCCGAGGGCCGCGGAGTTGTTCGTGACCCAGTCGATGCCGCAAAGCTGCATCGAGATCGTGCCCGTCGCCCGCGAGTCGAGGTCGCGCACGGAGTAGATCCTCACGCCCGGCGCGACGCCCACCACGCCGACGCCGTCGTCCTTCGCCCCGAGGATCCCCGCCACGTGCGTGCCGTGGCCGTACTGGTCGCTGATCGTGCCGTCGTTGTACGTGCTGGGCGGCCCGACGCAGTTGACGCCGCCGGCCACGTTGAGGTCCGGATGCGAGGTGTCGACGCCGGTGTCGAACACGGCCACCGCGCCGTCGACCGCTCCCGTCCCGTCGCCCGAGCGCTGCGTGTCCATGTCGGCGTCGATCCGGTTGACGCCCGTCGGCAGCATCTGTCCGGTGATCGGGCTGCCGCTCGCGTCCTGGGTGACCGACGCGACGCGCGGGTCGGCCTTCACCTCGGCCAGCCCGGCGTCCGATAGCTTGGCTGCGTAGCCGTGCAGGGCTGAGTCGTAGGTCTGGAGAACGCGCGCGTTCGCCGAGCGCGCGTGCTCGGCCGCGACCCCCTTGCCGCTGCCGCCCTTCAGGACGACGATGTACTGGCCCGCGATGGGCGTCGCGGCCGAAGCGGCCGCGGGCGCGCCGAGCGCGAGCGCGAAGACGATCATTGGAAGCGAAAGCCGCTTCGAGAGCATTTGCGAGTCCCCCTGCCGGTTTTTGTGACGTGCCAGGACCGAGCTCCCGCTCGACCCCGTGCTTGTGTCTTTTGTAACCCGGACCAGGACATTTGTCCAGTCCCCCGATCGTGTGCTCAAGTCCGTGGATCGGGGCCCCCGTCCGCGCGGGAGGTCCCCGCTCATACATGCGGCCAGAACCGTTCACATGGGGGGCAAGCTGACGTAGGGTCGTAGTCGTCAGGGGAAAGGCGCTCGACCCGGCGCCGGAATCCAGGGAGGGAGACCCGAGATGAAGCTGAAGAACCTTGCTGCCGCCGCCGTCTGCGTCGCCGCCATCGGCGGTACCGCGGCCGCCGCGCCGGCCGCTGCGAAGAGCGACAACGGCCACGGCAAGATCCGCCGCTGCGAGGTGGGGAACGCCAAGAAGTTCAAGTGCGTGACGGACTCCGGCGAGGTCGTCACCGGCAGCTGCCCGACGGGCTACGACGTGACGGCGACGGTCTCGACCGTCGTCGACCTCGACGTGAACAACAACGGGCTGATCTGCTCGAGCGCCGCGCTCGGCTACGTCGACGACACGGCTCTGTAGTCGTCGGCGGAGCCGAACCGCACGAACAGCGCCACGAACACGAGCGGCGCGAACCACACCACGTACAGGTAGAACCAGTACACCGCCGCGATCTGGATCGCGATCAGGACCGCGGCGGCGAGGGCGGCGAGCTGCAGCGGTCGCTTTCGCGCGGGGAAGATGAGCAGCGCCGCCGCGAAGTTGACGGCGGCGAGCTCGACGACCGTGTGCAGCGTCCCGAGCGACGGGTCCTGGCCCCAGATCGTGGTCGGTGACTCGCGGCTGATCTGGAAGCCGAGCGTGCGGTCGTAGAGCTCGTGGAGCCCGCCGGGCGGGATGAACGGAACGATCGTCACCACGAGCACGAGCGCGAACGCCGCCACGTAGAGGATGGGACCGCGGGCGCGGCGCTCGGCGAACGGGTTGAAGAAGAGGGGCGCCAGCGCGGCCGGCGCGAGCTTGGCCGCGGTGCCGAGCCCGATCAGCGCTCCGCGCGCGGGCGGCGAGGTCGCGAACAGGAGCGCGAAAACCACGAGCGCCGAGACGAGCGCGTCGTTCGTGTTCGTCATGAGCGCGAAGAGGGAGTACGGGTAGGCGACCCAGGCGAAGGCCAGCGCCCCGCCGAGCGCTCGGCCGGCCGGTCCGGCGCGCAGCCGGCGGCCCAGCAGGAGCAGGCCGATCAGGGTGAGCAGGTCGAACGCGATCGCGGCGCCGTGCGCGGCGGGCACGTCGTCCCAGCGGCCGCTCCAGCCGATCGTCCGCTCGAACGGGAGGTAGGTGAGGTACATCACCGGGCCGTAGGTGTCGCCCGCGGGCGGGTCGGCGGCGAAGTGGCCGTGATACAGCTCGTCGCCGTTCGCTATGTGGTTGGCGCCGATGACGCCGGCGTAGCCGACGTCGAGGACGTTCGAGTCGACCACGTTGAGCGCGACGCGCGCGCCGAATAGGAGGAGCGCGCCGACCACGAGCCAGGTGGCCGGCACGAGCGGCACCAGCGGCCCGTGCGCCGCGCGGGGGCGGAAGCCGATCACGAGCATCCGCACCAGGAGATACGCGAGCACGGGGTAGAAGAGCGGGACCGACACCCCGATCCGCCCCGCGTTGAACAGCACGTGGGACACGCCGAACGCGAGCAGCACGAGGAGGTCGAGGTGCAGGAGGCGGAACGGGCGCCGGGGGTCGAAGAACGGCGCGAGGAACAGCAGGCCGAGTGGTATGAGGATCCAGGGGGAGTTGAAGCTCCGGCCGAAGTCGCCGCGGTAGCCACGGGCCATCTCCCAGCCCGCCTGCCAGCCCGACCACTGCTCGAGGATCCGGCCGGTTCGGAGGTCGAGCCTCACCGCCGCGCGCGGTCTTCCGCGCGTCGTGAACCAGAGGCTCATGCAGCAGCGGCCCTGGCGCGAGAACGACGTCGATCGCAGGTTCGGGTAGCGCTCGCGCTGGCTGCGCACCGACTCGGTGCGGTTGGCGATCCGGATCGCGCGGGCCCAGTCGCGCCGGTCGGCGGCCGAAAGGTCCTTGGTCAGCGACGGGGGCGGTCCCTGCGCGGCGCCGGCGTGGGCGTTGCCCGCGGCGTGCGCCGGCGGGGCCGGGAGGGGCAGGGCCCCGATCGCGAGCGCCACCGCCAGGGCCGCCACGGCTCCACCGCGACGAGCGTCAACGCGCCAGCTCGGGATGTCAGTCAGGAATCGCAACCGTCGTTCGTATAAGGCATCGATGAGACCGAACGACGAAATCCTCCCGGACGAGCTTCGCGACGTGGCCCAGCGGCTCCGCAATGAGCGCGCTACCGCCACTCCGCTCGATCTGGACAGGATCAAGACGAGGGCGATGGCGAACGCCGCGACCTCACGACCGAAGGGATTCGCGTTGAAGTCACGTAGCGTCGCTGCGCTGCTCACCGTGGCGCTGATGGCCGCCGGGACCGGCGGGGTCATCGCCGGCAACGGCAATGGCAACGGCAACGGCAGCGCTTCCAACTCGCAGTACAAGCCCGGCTGTGGTCCGAAGAAGACCGACGGCGTCAACCCGAGCGGGACCCACACCGGTCCTCCGGGCCAGGGCGACACCAACCGCGAGAGCTGCCCGAAGTAACAGGGCGCACTCCGAGCAGTTGAAGAGGGGCCGGCGCAAGCCGGCCCCTCCTCTTTGCGCCGCCGGGGCCACCGCACGGGTACGCCTCCCGGCCGCCGCCGAACCTATAGTTGCCAGCCGCCGCGCGGCGGTGGCGAAACTGGCAAACGCGATGGACTCAAAATCCATTGCCCGCAAGGGCTTGCGGGTTCGAGTCCCGCCCGCCGCATGACCGTCCACACGTCTCCGCGGAGGTCCCTACCGGGGGTCGCTCGACTCTAGCCCGCCGGTTCCGGCTCGAGGTCCCGCGCGCGGAAGCTGTCGCTGTCGTAGTCGTCGCGTGAGACCTCGACCTCGACGTTCCACTGCTGCGAGAACCCGCGCATCGCGAAGATGATCAGGAAGATCTCGACCGGCACGATCAGGCCGGTGAGCAGCCCGAGCAGGCTGGGCGGGAGGCCCGGGTTGTCGTAGCCGCTGGCGTCGCGCTCGAACCAGCTCGGTGCGGCGATCGCGGCGACCACCAGCAGCAGGATCGCCAGCGCGGCGGCGACGGGGAGCACGCCGCGGTTCCACTGCGCGACGAAGTACGCCATCAGGCAGAACACGATCACGTAGCCGATGGCGACGATCTGCGCGCCCTGGAGGGTGGCCCACCCGCCGATCGTGACGATCGCCGTCAGCGCGGCGCTCGCCAGAAGCAGGAGGATGACGATCGCCTTGGTCGCCTTCGACGCGGGCTTGTCGCGGTTCGGATGGACGATGACGGTGTCCGCCAAGGTGCCGGAAGCTTACGCCCTCGGTCGGAAGGGTGCGACGGTGCGCCACGACCCGGGAGGCGCGTTGCCTAATCCCCGCGCGGGTAGGCGCCGCGAGCGGGGCAGCGGCGCCGGCGCGAGGCGGAAGCGTCCTGGATTGTGCCCGCATAGCGAGCGCTGGGCAGGACGCTTCGTCGGGAGAGTGCGGATGGAGGGACTCGAACCCCCAAGGGACTAGCCCACCGCCTCCTAAGGGCGGCGCGTCTACCAGTTCCGCCACATCCGCGGGCGCGTCCGATTGTATGGGCGGGCGCTACGTCTTCTCGCCGACGAACTCGTCCAGCAAGCGCACGCTCTTGCGGTGGGAGATCGACACGTTCCGCTCGTTCGACATCGACCAGCGGATCCCGAGCAGGTCACAGTGCTCGGTGAAGATCGCGCGGATGTCGGCGGACAGGTTCGAGAAGAAGTACCGCGCGTAGGCGTACTCCCGCCGGCCGCCGACGGGCAGGTCGACGGAGAAGCGGTTGATGCAGCGGCAGCCGTCGGAGTGGATCAGGCCGCGCAGCAGCTCGCGCGGGTGCGCGCGCGTGATCTCACGCTGCCACTCGACCAGCTCGATCCGCCGCTCGTGCTTCTTGCCCGGCCCGTTCTGTGGGAAGGCGACGAGCCAATGCGAACTCCAGGCCTGCAGGACGACCCCGCGCGAGCTGCGCGGCGAGTATCGGTGGACCCTCAGGCCGGGAATCACGAGCCGAATGGCTGTTTGGGCCTCATCCAGAATCCCTGGATGAGCGCCGTCGAGTGCAAGGTGAAGCTCTGCCTGCCCCCACCCGTGCTGATGCATCCGTCGCCGACGCCGCGTTGGGAGACCGCGTGTCCGCCAACGTTGCACGGTCGAACGTGAGGCTCGCGTGCGCCGCGCGACCTCGTAATCCGAGAGACCGAGCCGAATCAGGGACACGATGCGACGTCGTCGATTCGCTTCGATCATAACGAACATATGTTCGTATATGACTCGGATGGGATTGCTCCGACACGTCGGATACGGCACTACAATCGCGCTCAAGGGGGCACTGGCCAACAGGAAAGGCTCCGGTCTCCAAAACCGGTGATTCCAGGTTCGAATCCTGGGTGCCCCGCTTCCTCCCCCGCCTAGCATCGCCGGGTGGCCACGCTCGAACAGCCCGCGGCGGTTCCGCCCGCGACCGTCGCCCTCTCGCGCTGGCGGCCCACCCCGGCGCGGCTCGCGCGGCTGCTCGTCGGCCTCGCGGTGTTCGGGGTGGGGGAAGCGCTCCTGGTCGCGTCGGACCTCGGCAACTCGCCCTGGACCGTGCTCGCCGAGGGCGTCGCCGAGCACACGCCGCTCGCGGTGGGCGGGGCCACGGTGGCGGTCAGCGTCGCCGTCCTGTGCGCGTGGATCCCGCTGCGCCAGCGGCCGGGACTCGGCACGATCCTCAACGCCCTTCTGATCGGCATGGCGATCGACGCGACGCTCGCGCTCCTGCCGGACCACTTCGCGCTCGGCGTTCGCTGGACGTTCGTGGTCGGCGGCATCGGCCTCGTGGCGGTGGGGAGCGGCCTGTACCTGACGAGCCTGCTCGGTCCCGGCCCGCGAGACGGCCTCATGACCGGTCTGCACCGGCGAACGGGGCGCTCCCTGCGGCTCGTGCGCGCGTGCATCGAGCTCAGCGTCGTCGCCGCGGGCTTCGCGCTCGGCGGGACCGTGGGCGTCGCGACGCTGGCGTTCGCGCTTCTCATCGGCCCCGGTGTCCAGTTCTTCGTCCACCGGCTGGGCGGCTCGGACACGCACGCGCTGTAGGTAGGGTCGCGGTCGTGCCCCCGATGCGACCCAGGCTCGTCGCCCTCGCCATCGCGCTCACGGGCGGAGTCCTCGCCACCGGGCCCGTGGCGGCCGCCGCACCGGTGCGAATCGGGACCGACCCCTACGCGAGCGCGGAGACCGGGGTGCACCACACGGCGGTCGAGCCGGACAGCTTCGCGGCTGGCAGGACGATCGTCGCGGCCTTCCAGATCGGTCGCTACGAGGACGGCGGCGCCGCGAACGTGGGCTTCGCCACCTCGACCAACGCCGGCGCCACGTGGACCCAGGGCGCGCTCCCCGGCATCACCGTCGCGGGCGGCGGTCCCAATGCGCGGGTGACCGACGCCGCGGTCGCGTACGACCCCAAGCACAAGGTCTGGCTGATCGAGTCCACGGCGCTCGACGACCCGCCGTCGATCCGCGGCAACTCCGTGGTCGTGAACCGCTCGACCGACGGCGGCGCGAGCTGGTCGGGCCCCGTAACGGTCGCCGCGGCCACGGGCGCGTCCGACTTCGACAAGAACTGGATCGCCTGCGACCAGACTCCCTCGAGCCCCCACTACGGCAACTGCTACGCGCAGTGGGACGACTACGGCAACGGCGGCCAGCTCCTGATGAGCACGTCGACCGACGGCGGCAAGACGTGGGGGAGCGTCAAGGGCCCGGCGAACGGCGCGTTCGGCCTCGGCGGGCAGCCCGTGGTGCAGCCCGGCGGCAAGGTCGTGGTGCCCTACGAGACCGCCGACGAGACCGCCATCGCCGCGTTCCGCTCGACGAACGGCGGCGCGAGCTGGACCGCGCCGACAATCGTGAGCGGGATCTACCACAACACCGTCGCCGGGGAGATGCGGGTGGGGCCGCTTCCGTCGGCCGAGGTCGACCGGTCGGGGCGCGTGTACGTCACGTGGGAGGACTGCCGCTTCCGCGGCTGCGGGACGAACGACATCGTCATCGCGAGCTCGGCCGACGGCGTCAACTGGACCGACGCGGGGCGCGTGCCGATCGACCCCGTCGCGAGCGGGATCGAGCACTTCGTGCCCGGGCTGGGCGTGGACCGCACGACGTCGGGCGGCGGCGCCCGGCTCGGCCTCGCCTACCACTTCATCGACAACGGGCCCTGCTCGAAGGACACGTGCGCGGTCCGGATCGGGTTCATCAACTCCCTGGACGGGGGGCGGACGTGGAGCCGGCCGGCCCACCTCGCGGGCCCGATGCGACCGGTCTGGCTCGCGCCGACGTCGCAGGGCTACATGAGCGGCGACTACATCTCCACGTCGTTCGTTAGCGGCCTCCCGCACCCGGTGTTCGCGGCGGCCACCGCGCCGAGCGGCGGGGCGCTGCACGAGGCCATCTACGCCGCCAGCCCGGCGATGCGCCAGCCGCGGCCGGCCCGGACGCTCAGGAACCTGAGCGTCAAGCCGTTCAGGTTCCGCCCCACGCGCTCGGGCGCCTCCACCGCCGCGGTACGCGGAGCGCGGGTCAGCTACAAGGCGTCGGCGCGCGGGCCGACCCGGTTCTCGGTCAGCCGGCGGGTGACCCGCCACGGCGATCGCTGCGACCCCCCGCGCGACACCTGCCGCACGTGGGTGGGCCTGAGGGGGAGCTTCAGCCGCGAGGACGCCCGCGGCGCCAACTCGTTCCGCTTCACCGGGCGGATCCAGGGCGTGGCGCTCGAGCCCGGGCTCTACCGGCTGAGGGCGGAGCCGCGCGACGAGAGCAGGCCCGCCGCGACGCCCATCCACGCCCGCTTCAGGATCGTGTCCGAGGGGGATGCGCGCTGACGCGCCTGGGCGGCGGGTTGCGGTGGTGCGCCCGCAACAACACAGGTAGGGTCTTGTTGCCTAAGCTGGAACCAGTGACCAGGGCATGATCGAGACTCCAGTCAAAGCTCCGCCCCCCAGCGGACCCCCGTCCGCGCCCCCGCCCGACGCGCGCACGCGCGTGATGGACCTGCCTCCCGATCCCAACGGGCGCCACGTGCACGCCTGCAGCGAGTGCGGCCTGCCGCTCCACGAGGACCAGGCGGCCTGCCTCTCGTGCGGAGCGATGGTCGAGCAGGGCAGCGGCTATGCCGGCATCCGCCGGGCCGCCGTCGGGTCGGCGACGGCCCTCCTGGTGCTCGGCAGCGCGGTGGGCGCCGCGGTGGCCGGCCTGCCGCATGGCAAGGACGTCCCCAAGAAGACCGCGGGCGCGCAGGTGTTCAACCCGAAGAAGGTCATCCCGCCGGCGACCGCGGAGGCCGCCCCCGGCGCCGACGGCGCCACCGACCTGCCGAGCGCCGACTCCGGCTCGAAGCCGCCCGCGATCGCGCCGAAGGCCCCGAAGGGCTCCGACTCCACGAGCCTCCCCGACATGTCCGCGACCACCGGCGGCAGCACCGGCTCGGGGCTGAGCGGCGGCGGCGGCAGCGGCAGCGGCTCCAAGGTCAAGACGAACGGCGAGGACACCGGGAAGAAGACGCGTGAGGATGAGAAGGCGAAGCCACCGAAGCCTGCTGGTCCGCAGCTTTACCCGACCGGCGACCATCCCGCGTCCGCCACGGTCTTCACGACCTCCGGACCGAGCGGCGCCAGCGGCGCGGACTACACGATCGACTCGGGTGCGAAGACTGCGTGGAGCACGAAGACGGGCGACCGCGGGGTCATGGTCACACCCAGCCCTGGCGACTACCGCGCAGTCGGGATAATCACGGAGACCCCCGGTTGGTCGCTGCAGATCTGGCGCACGAATGTGGATTCGCCCGGTGGGCTCGAGAGCGGCGACTGGGCTCAGGCGGGAATCCGCGATCCCGTGGGCAGGCGCGCGAAGCTCTCGGTCAAGGACGCGAAGCATTATCTCGTGTGGGTGGTTGATACCGCCGGGAAGCGGGTTCGCATCAACGAGATCCAGGTGTTCCAATAAGCCGCCGCCTCACAGCCCTGATCGCCGTCGGCCTGCTCGCGGTGCCCGCGACGGCCGACGCCGGCCGCAAGCCCTTCGGCAGCGCACTGAGCGCGACGCCCAACCACATCGAGTCGGAGGGCGTCGACAGCGCCTACTGGTCCTCGAACCTGCCGGGCGGCCGCGCGTTCAAGGTCCCCACCAAGAGCAAGGTCGGCACGATCAAGATCAAGGGCAACATCGCCGGCAACCAGGGCCCGAATGTCGTCCACTTCCAGATCCTTCACCCGATCGGCAACGGCCGGATGAAGGTGATCCTCACGTCCGGCAACAACAAGCTGCCGCGCGGCGGCGATCCGAACCAGGTCACGACCTACCACCCGATCAACCTCTGCGCGCGGAAGGGCGACTACGTCGCGCTGAGCGTCATCGGCGGAGGGACCAGGTTCCGGACGTTCAGCAACGTTCCGGGCGCGGCCACCAAGGCGTTCACCGGCGCGGGCGGCGACAACAACGGTGACACCTTCACGGGCCGCAAGCTCGGCGGCGTGGAGCTGATGATGCGGATGATCGCCTGGACAGGCCCCGGCAAGAGCGGAGCCGGCATCTGCAACTCGTACAACCCGTCGTCGCGCCTCGCGCGCTGAGCTCCTAGCGCCGCGATAGCGCCCGCCGCCCCGCGGCCGGCGACGCGCGCCGACCGCGGAGGGACGCCTGCGCTACTTCTTGCGCGAGCGGCTGCCCGCGGAGCGGGAGCCCGACCGGCTGCTGGACGAGCGCGCGCTCGACCGGCTGCTGCCCGAGGCCCGCGAGCCCGAGCGGCTGCTCGACGCTCGCTTGGTGCCGCCGCGGCTCGACGTCGTGCGCGACGCGGCGCTCTTCGTCGCGCGCTTGGTGCGCGTGCCCGCGCTGCTCGCCGAGCGCTTG
>DATENL010000277.1:0-4737 GCA_035275105.1 Thermoleophilaceae bacterium | reverse complement strand
CGCGCTCGGGGCCGAGCGGCGCGCCGAGGCCGCACCTGAGCGCGTGGCGCAGCTCGCCGCGCGCGCCGGCTCCACCCACCTGACCGAGATCGGGATGGATCCCGCCGCGAGCCCCGCGGTGGTCGACGCGATCCTCGCCCGCCCCGACCTGGGAAACACGCCGGATCCGCCGGGCGAGGTCGAGCTGCGCGGCCTTGTCGAGGCCGCGCTGTGAGGCGCGCCGGGATCGCGGTCGTCCTCGCGGTCCTGCTCCTGACGGGTTGCGGCGAGGACCCGGAGGACGCCGTCAGGAGCACGGTCCAGGCGTACCTCGACTCGTTCGTCAAGGGCGACGCGGAGAAGACGTGCTCGCTGATGACCGCCGACACGCGCCGGGAGTTCGTGCGCGGCGCGCGCTCGCTGACTCCGACGAACGACTGCGCGACCGCGACCGTCGCGGTGCGGGCTGCGGCCGGCCGCAAGGCGATCGACGCCCTTCGCGACGCGAAGATCTCCCGGGTGAGGATCCAGGGGACCACCGCCAGCGTCAGGCTCAAGGCGAGCTCCGGGCAGAGCCTGGCGACGCTCACGAGGGAGGGCGGCGAGTGGCGGGTCTCGTCCGCGCCCGGCTCGCAGTAAGGCCGGACGGCTCGAGCGCCGATGACATACAAACGTACGTGATAGCGTACAAAACCCATGAGCACCCTCGCTCCCCCCGAACCGCTCGTAATCGGCCCCCGCGTCCGCGCCCTGCGCGAGGCGATGGACCTCTCGCTGCGCGACCTGGCCGACCGCACCGGCGTGTCGGCGCCGATGCTGTCGCAGGTCGAGCGCGGCGAGACCAGCCCGACCCTGGCGGTCGCGAGCCGGATCGCCGGCGGCCTCGAGCTGTCGCTGTCGCAGCTTCTGCGCCTCGACGAGAGCGACGGCGTGACCGTCGTCCGCCGCGGCGAGCGGCGCCCGGGCGGCGCGCGCTCGCGCGGCCACGCCTACGAGGTGCTCACGCCGCCACTGCCGGGCCAGCGCTCGGAGGTCTCGTGGCACGTGCTCGCATCCGGCGCGGCCACCGGCGGGCCGGGCGACCCCCCGATCCACGAGGCCGGCAGCCGCGAGACCGCGGTCGTCACGGCCGGCAACCTGCGGCTCGTGTGCGACGGCCGCGCCCACGACCTGGCCGACGGCGACGCGGTGACCTTCGACGCCGACCTGCCGCACCACTTCGAGAACCCCGGCGACGGCGAGGCCCGCTTCATGTCGATCGTCAGCGCCGGCCTGAGGAGGAGCTGAGGTGAGCGAGCGCACGCTGTTCGACAAGATCTGGGCGGCCCACGAGGTCGCGCCCGGGCTGATCTACATCGACCTGCACATGGTCCACGAGGTCACCTCGCCCCAGGCCTTCGACGGGCTGCGCCTGGCGGGGCGCCAGGTGCGCCGGCCGGACCGCACGCTCGCCACCGCCGACCACAACGTGCCCACCGACGGCTCGACGGTGGCGGCGCAGATCGCCGACCACCTCTCGCGCGTCCAGGTCGAGACGCTCGAGCGCAACTGCGCGGAGTTCGGAATCCCGCTCTACTCGATCGGCTCGGAGCGGCAGGGCATCGTGCACGTGATCGGCCCCGAGCTGGGCGCCACGCAACCCGGGATGACCCTGGTCTGCGGCGACTCCCACACCGCCACCCACGGCGCCTTCGGGGCGCTCGCCTTCGGCATCGGCACGAGCGAGGTGGAGCACGTGCTCGCCACCCAGACGCTCGTCCAGCAAAAGCCGCGGTCGATGCGCATCCTCTACTCGGGCGAGCTCGGCTTCGGCGTCACGCCGAAGGACCTGATCCTCGCCACGATCGGGGAGCTCGGCGTGGCCGGCGGCGTCGGCTACGCGATCGAGTACGCGGGCGAGCCGATCGAGCGCCTGTCGATGGAGGGCCGCATGACGATGTGCAACATGACCATCGAGGGCGGCGGCCGCGCGGGGATGATCGCGCCCGACCAGACCACCTACGAGTGGCTCGAGGGGCGCGAGGCAGCGCCGGACCGGCTGCCCGTCGAGGAGTGGGACGCGCTGCGGACCGAGGAGGGCGCGGAGTTCGACCGCGAGGTGCGGGTCGACGCGTCGGCGGTGTCGCCGCAGGTCACCTGGGGGACGACGCCCGAGATGGTCGCGCCCGTGACCGGCGCCGTGCCGGAGCCGTCGAGCGAGGGCGAGGAGCGGGCGCTCAGGTACATGGACCTGCGGCCCGGGACGCCGATCCAGGAGATCGAGCTCGACCGGGTGTTCATCGGGTCGTGCACGAACTCGCGGATCGGCGACCTGCGAGCCGCCGCGCGGGTCGTCGAGGGCCGGCGCGTGAGCGGCCACGTGGACGCGATGGTGGTCCCGGGGTCGCAGCAGGTGAAGGCGCAGGCCGAGGCCGAGGGCCTCGACGAGGTCTTCCGCGGCGCGGGCTTCGACTGGCGCTCGGCGGGCTGCTCGATGTGCCTCGGCATGAACCCCGACGTGCTGTCGCCCGGCGAGCGCTGCGCGTCGACGTCCAACCGCAACTTCGAGGGCCGCCAGGGGCGCGGCGGCCGCACGCACCTCGTCAGCCCGGAGATGGCCGCGGCGGCCGCGATCGAGGGGCGCTTCGTGGACATCAGGGACTGGAGCTGACCGTGGACCCGATCCGCACCATCGAGGGCGGCGTGACGGTGCTCGACCGCGCCGACGTCGACACCGACCAGATCATTCCCAAGCAGTTCCTCAAGCGCGTCGAGCGCACCGGCTTCGGCGAGTTCCTGTTCTACGACTGGGCCAAGGAGCCCGGCTGGGAGCTGCCGCGCAACCCGATCCTCGCCACCGGCGCGAACTTCGGCTGCGGCTCCTCGCGCGAGCACGCCCCGTGGGCGCTCGAGGACTACGGCTTCCGCGCGATCGTCGCGCCGTCGTTCGCGGACATCTTCTACTCGAACTGCACGAAGGTGGGGCTGCTGCCGGTGGTGCTGCCCGCGGACGACGTGCGCGCGCTCGGCGAGGCGGGGGAGGCGCGCGTCGACCTCGACGCGCGGGTCGTCGCCTTCGGAGGGCGCGAGGTCCCCTTCGACATCGACGCCGACATCCGCCACCGGCTCCTCAACGGGCTCGACGACATCGGCGCGACGCTCCAGCAGGTCGAGGCGATCGACCGCTACGAGCACGAGCGCGAGCGGCCCGGGCCGGTCACCACCGCGCTGTGACCTGCCGCGACTGGGACGCCTCGACGTACGAGCGCGTCTCGGGCCCGCAGGCCGAGTGGGCGGTGGGGGTGCTCGAGCGGCTGCCGCTGCGCGGCGACGAGACGGTGCTCGACGCGGGCTGTGGCACCGGGCGCGTCACGCAGCTCCTCCTCGAGCGCCTGCCGCGCGGGCGGGTGGTGGCGGTCGACGCGTCCCATTCGATGGTCGAGGCGGCGCGCGCGGCGCTGGGCGACCGCGCGACCGTCATCGAGTCGGACCTGGCCGAGCTCGAGCTGGACGACCAGGTGGACGCCGTCTTCTCCAACGCCGTCTTCCACTGGGTCCCGGACCACGACCGGCTGTTCGAGCGCATTTACGCGGCGCTGCGGCCGGGCGGCAGGATCGTCGCCCAGTGCGGCGGGGCGGGCAACATCGCGCGCTTCCACGCCCTGGCGAACGAGGTCGCGGTCCACCCGCCGTTCGCAGAGCACCTCGTCGGCTGGCGCGGACCGTGGAACTTCCAGGACGACCGGGCGACCGCGGCGCGCCTCGGGGCCGCCGGCTTCGTGGACGTCGAGACCTCGCTCCAGCCCTGGCCGGTCACGCCGTCCGAGCCGGGCGCGTACGTGCGCACCGTGTGCCTCGGGCCCCACGTCGACCGGCTGCCGGAGGAGCTGCGGGACCCGTTCATAGAGGCGGTCGAGGCGCGCATGGGACCGCGGCCGGTGCTCGACTACGTGCGCCTGAACATCGCGGCCCGCCGTGCGTGAGAACGGCCGCCGCACGCTCGTCGCGCTCCTCGGGATCGTCGCGCTGGCCGCGGCGCTGCGCTTCTGGCGGATCGGCCACCAGAGCTACTGGCTCGACGAGGCGTTCACAGCGCGCATAGTCCGCGGGGACCTCGGCGGGATGCTCGACGGGGTCCGCCAGAGCGAGTCGACTCCGCCGCTCTACTACGCGCTCGCCTGGCTCTGGGAGCGGGTCTTCGGGTGGCACGAGGCGGGGCTCCGCTCGCTCTCGGCGCTGTTCGGCGTGGCGACGGTCCCGGCCGCCTACGCGGCGGCGCGGGCGGCGTTCGCGTCGGAGCGCGCGGGGCTGATCGCGGCGGCCCTGTTCGCCGTCAATCCCTACCTCGTCTGGTACTCGCAGGAGGCACGGGCCTACGCGCTGCTCGTCCTGCTCTGCACGGTGGCGCTCGCGTACCTCCTCGCCGAGCGGCCGGTGGGGTGGGGGGTGGCCTCCGCCCTGGCGCTCGCGACGCACTACTTCGCGGCGTTCCTGGTCGTCCCGATGGCCGTCTGGCTCCTCTGGCGGCGCCGCTCGCGGGCGGCCTGGATCGGGGTGGCCATTCCTGCGGCGACCGCGCTCGCGCTGCTGCCGCTGGCGCTCGAGCAGCGAGACACGGGGCACACGCTCTTCATCGCGGACATCCCGCTCGGCGAGCGGCTCTGGTCGCTGCCGAAGAAGCTCGCGACGGGGGAGCTGGGCACGCCGACGCCCGGGATCGGGGTCGCGGTCGGGCTGGCGCTCCTGGCGGGGGCCGCGCTCGCGCTTCGCGGCGGCGTG
>DATENL010000276.1:0-3077 GCA_035275105.1 Thermoleophilaceae bacterium | reverse complement strand
CGTCGTAGCCGAGCGCGCGGAAGCTGACGCGCGCGGCGCCGAGGTCGACGATCGCGAAGCGGACGAGCACGCGCCACTCGCGCGGCTGGCCGACGCTGCCGGGGTTCACGAGCAGGCGCTCGCCGGCCTCGATCGCCACGTCGCCGGCGCGCCCGTCCACCAGCGCGCCGCGGCGCTCGCCGAAGGCGAGCGGGACGTGGGTGTGGCCGAGCACGAGCAGCGCGCCCGCCGGGACCGCGGCGAGCTGGGTCGCGGCGCCGTCGGCATACACGTACACGGTGGGGTCGTCGACCGACCCGTGGGCCATGGTCAGCCCCTCCTCCGTCACGGACGGGCGGAGCGAGCCGAGGTAGTCGGGAACGCCGGGGGCGAGCGCCCCCCGCGTCCACGCGATCGTCTCGCGCGCGAGCCCGTCGGCGTGGCCCTCGTCGAGGCGGCCGATCGCCATCAGGTCGTGGTTGCCCGCCACGCAGGCGGCGCCGGCCTCCCGCACGCGCGCCACGCACTCGTTCGGGAACGGCCCGTAGCCGACCAGGTCGCCGGCGCACACCAGCCGGTCGACGCCCTCGCGGTCGAGCTCCCGAAGCGCGACCTCGAGCGCCGGCAGGTTTCCGTGCACGTCAGCGATCACGCCGATGCGCGCACCGCTCACCGGCGCCGCCCGGACAGGCGCCCGCGGATGTACGGCGCCGGGTCGGTGAGCGCGAACGACGAGTTCGTCTCGGCGCGCAGGGCCCAAGGGAGCCAGCGCCAGAGCGGTACCCCGCTTTCGCGAGCCGCCGCGGCGTCGGCGCTCGGCCAGATCCAGCGCACGCCCGGGCGGGCGCGCCCCACCGGTGGCCGCGGGCGGCCGGTCAGGTCCGCGTACACGATTGCCGGGAGGTTCACGCCCGCGGCCGCGCCGGCGTGCACCCAGAGCGTGAAGCGGGGGTTGATCTCGAGGAGGTGCAGCTCTCCGTCCGGCGCCCGCTTGAAGTCGAGCTTCGCCACTCCGCGGAAGCCGATCCGCTCGATCACCGTGCGGCCGAGCTCCGCCACGTCCGCCTCGTCGGTCGTCTCGAGCGACGTGGTCATCCCGAACTCGAGCGGCGCGGTCCTGATCTTGCGACCCGTGAACTCGGCCACGACGGCGCCCGAGTCGTCCACGTACACGTGGTAGCTCTCGATCCTGTCCTCGCCGCCCGGCACGAGCTCCTGCGCGATCAGGTCCACCCCGGTGCCGTCGAGCCGTGCGACCACGTCGCGAAGCGCGCGCGGATCGTCCACCAGCAGCACCTTCGAGTCCCCGGCCACCTCGCTCCAGCGGCGGTCCCGGTGGGGGCTGGCCTTCACGATGACCGGGAAGCGCAGGTCCGCGTCCGCGTCGGTCGCGGACACCCGCCTCGCGCGCGGGACCGGCAGGCCGGCGCGGTCCGCCAGCGCCTGGAAGCGGCCCTTGTCGAGCAGGTCGTCGAGCAGCGCCTGCTCGGGGAGAACGAACCGGTAGAGCGCCGCGAGGCGGTCGCGCTCGCCTGACACGTAGTCGAGCGCGGCGTCCGAGTCGTAGAAGAGCGGCGCGCCCTCGTAGCGGGGCTGCTCGAGGAGCGCGCTCCGCGGCACGACCTCGCGCACGAACCGCGAGTGCCGGATCGGATCGTCGGCGTCCCTCACGACCACCGAGACGATCCCGGCTCGGCCGAGCGCCCTGACCAGGTCGTTCTCGCCCAGCACCAAGGCGAACATCGGTGCGAGTATGGCGGCCCGCCCCGCGGATATGCTCGCCCGCCCGTGCGGCCGACGCGCCCGCAGCTTCTCCTGATCGCCGTGGTGGTCGCCGGGGCGGCGCTCCGCTTCGCCACCCTGGACGTCCAGAGCTTCTGGATCGACGAGGGCTACACCGTGCGGCTCCTGCGCATGGACCTCGGGGGCCTCCTCGACGGCATCCCGCGGACCGAGGGGACGCCGCCGCTCTACTACGTGCTCGCGTGGCTGTGGACGCGGCCGTTCGGCACGGGCGAGGTCGGCGTCAGGAGCCTGTCGGCGCTGCTCGGCACGGCCACGATCCCCGTCGCCTACGCCGTCGGCCGCCGGCTCGTCTCGGTGCGCGCCGGGTTGATCGTGGCCGCGCTGGCCGCCTCGAGCCCGCTGCTCGTCTGGTACGCGCAGGAGGCGCGCTCGTACGCGCTGCTGATCCTGTTGTCCGTGCTCGCGACCCTGTACTTCCTGCGCGCGCTCGAGGGCGACGGCTACGCGGCGTGGGGCCTCGCGTCGGCGGCCGCGCTCGCCACGCACTACTACGCGCTGTTCTTCGTCGCGCCTCAGGCGCTGTGGCTGCTGCTCCGCTCACCGGACCGCCGCCGCGCCGCGCTCGCGACCGCCGGCGCGGGAGCCGTCGGCGCACTGTTGCTGCCGCTGGCGATCGACCAGTCGCACAACTACGGCGCGCGCTTCATCCGCTTCAGCGACCTCGGCGACCGGCTTCTCCAGGTGCCGAAGCAGTTCCTGGTCGGCTACGACCTGCCGTCGGAGGTCGCGTTCACGGCGGCGGCCGCGGCCCTGACCGCCGCGGCCCTCGTCCTCCTCGTCACGCGCGCGGACGCGCACGCTCGGGCCGGCGCGCGAACCGCCGCCGCGCTCACCGCGGCGATCGTCGGGCTGCCGCTCGTCGTGGCGATCGCGGGCGCCGACTACTTCATCGCCCGCAACGTGATCACCGCCCTCGTCCCGTTCTTCGTCGTGCTCGCCGCCGGGTTCGCCGCCACCCGCCGCGCCGGTCCCGCCCTTGCGGTCGCGCTGTGCGGCGTCTTCGTCGGCGCGACGCTCGTCGTCGAGGCCAACCCGGAGTACCAGCGCAACGACTGGCGCGGCGCGGCGCGGGCCCTCGGGCCGCCGCGGGTCACGCGCGCCGTCGTCGTCACGCCGCTGAACGGCCGGATCCCCCTGAACCTCTACGCGCGCGGCCTGCGGCCCTTCCCGTCCGGCGGGCTCGAGCTGGTGCCGCCGCAGATCCCGCCCCTGCCCGACCGCGGCGTGACCAGGACCCTCCCGCTCAGCGAGGTCGACCTCCTCGCGGTGGCGGAGCGCCGGCCGGGCCAGAC
>DATENL010000275.1:0-10295 GCA_035275105.1 Thermoleophilaceae bacterium | reverse complement strand
TCGCAGGCCCCGCGCAGCTCGGCGGCCTCGTCGTGCGGGAGGTCGGGGACGATCAGGCCGGCGGCGCCGGCCGCCTCCGCGCGCTCGACGAAGCGCTCCGCCCCACCGGCGAGCACGACGTTCGCGTAAACCATCAGCAGCACCGGGACCTCGGCCGCGAGGTCCTCGCAGATGCCGAGCACGTCCCCGGGCGCCACGCCGGCCGCGAGCGCGCGCGTGCCGGCGGCGTGGATCACCGGGCCGTCGGCCAGCGGGTCGGAGAACGGGATGCCCAGCTCGAGCAGGTCGGCCCCGGCCTCGATCGACGCCATGCCGACCGCGCGCGAGCTGGCGAGGTCGGGAAAGCCGCCCATGAGGTACGGCATCAGCGCGGCGCGGCGCCCGTGACCGGCGAACGCGGCCGCGATCCGGTCGCTGCCCGTCATCCGGTGGTCCGCGCGCGCCGGGGCGGCCTGCGGCTCAGCCACGCTCGAGGACCTCGGCCAGATCCTTGTCGCCGCGGCCGGAGAGCGTGAGCAGGTCGATCCCGCCGGGCTCGCCGGCGTTGGCGAACAGCCACGCGATCGCGTGCGCCGGCTCGAGGGCGGGGAGGATCCCCTCCAGCCGAGCGGTCACGCGGAACGCCGCGAGCGCCTGGTCGTCGGTCACCGCCTCGTACCGAACCCGCCCGGTGTCCCGCAGCAGCGAGTGCTCGGGGCCGACCCCCGGGTAGTCGAGCCCGGCCGACACCGAGTGCGCCTCGAGCACCTGGCCGTCGTCGTCCTGAAGGATGGTCGAGAGCGCGCCGTGCAGGATCCCGCGCGCGCCGGCGGTCAGCGAGGCGCCGTGGCGGCCGTGGAGCCCCTCGCCGGCCGGCTCGACGCCGATCAGCTCGACGCCCTCGTCGTCCAGGAACGGCGCGAAGGTGCCGATCGCGTTCGAGCCGCCGCCCACGCAGGCGATCACGCGATCGGGAAGGCCGCCCGTGAGCTCGAGCACCTGCGCGCGCGCCTCGTCGCCGATCACGCGCTGGAGGTCGCGCACCATCGCCGGGTAGGGCGCCGGGCCGACCGCGGAGCCGATCACGTAGTAGGTGTCCGCCGCGTTCGCGACCCAGTCGCGAATCGCCTCGCTGATTGCCTCCTTGAGCGTCCGCGCGCCGGCGTCGACAGCGCGCACGTCCGCGCCGAGCAGGTTCATCCGCTCCACGTTGGGCCGCTGCCGGCGCATGTCCTCCGTGCCCATGTAGACGACGCACTCGAGCCCGAGCAGGGCGCAGGCCGTGGCCGCCGCGACCCCGTGCTGCCCGGCGCCTGTCTCGGCGATCACGCGCCGCTTGCCCATCCGCCTGGCGAGCAGGGCCTGGCCGATCGCGTTGTTGATCTTGTGCGCGCCGGTGTGCAGGAGGTCCTCGCGCTTGAGCAGCACCTGCCGGCCGATCGCGTCCGAGAGCCGCTCCGCGGCGTAGAGCGGCGTCGGCCGGCCAACGTAGTCGCGCAGCAGCGCGTCGAGCTCGGCCCGGAACGCGGGGTCGTCGCGCGCAGCCACCCACGCGCCCTCGAGCTCGTCGAGCGCCGGGATCAGCGTCTCCGGCACGTAGCGGCCGCCGTAGGGGCCGAAGCGGCGCTCTACCCCGATCTCGGTCCGGGCGCTCACGCCGCTCGCGGGGCGTCGGCGGCGCGCGCTGCAGCGATCAGCGCCTCGACCTTGGCCGGGTCCTTCACGCCCGGCTCGGCTTCGGTGCCACTTGCGCTGTCGACCGCGTAGGGGTGCACGGCGGCGATCGCGTCGGCGACGTTCCCGGCGTCGATGCCGCCCGAGAGGACGACGGGTATTCGACTCTCGTGGCGGCGCGCGAGCTCCCAGTCAAACGTGCGGCCGCTGCCCCCGCGCACGTCGGGGGAGTGCGCGTCGAGGAGGTGGAGGTCGACCTCGCGGAACGCGCGCAGGCGGCGCATCGACGCCGCGTCCTTGACCGCGACCGCCTTCATGACGCGGCAGCCGGTGCGGCGCGCCGCCTCGCGGCAGTACGCGGGGCCCTCGTCGCCGTGGAGCTGGAGGATCGTGAGCCCGCAGCGGTCGGCGAGCAGGGCGACCTCGTCGAGCGGCGAGTTGACGAACACGCCGACCAGCTCGGCGCGCCGCTTCAGGTCGGCGCCGATCGTCTCGGCCACGGCCGGATCGCAGGCGCGCGGGCTCTCGGCCGCGAAGATCGTGCCGACCGCCCACGCGCCGAGGTCGGCGGCCAGCGCGGCGTCCTCGGGGCGCGTGATGCCGCAGATCTTCACTCGCGTCACGGGATCAATGGTAGGGCCGCGGCGAGCGGCCCCCGCCGCTCAGCGGAGCGGGAACGCCGGCGCGCGAGGCACGGTGACGATGCTGCTCCCCGCGGCCTCGAGGAGGTCGTCGAAGGTGAGCTCGTCGGCCTCGCGGTAGATCGCGAGGTCGCGGCGCGCCACGTCGATCGCGAGCGGGACCTGGTGGTCGTCCACGTGCTCGCGGAACCGCGCGCGCCGCGGGACGACGATCGGGCGGTGGCCGCTGTCGAGCGCCTCGATGGCCGACCCGACGCCCGCGTGGCAGATCACCACGTCGGCGCTCGCGTACGCGCTCATCAGATGCCACGGCTCGAGGCTCGCGCGCACCGGGATACGCCCGTTCGGCGACGGGGTGCTGCCCACCTGCCAGAGCACGACCTCCGCGTCCTCCGGGAGGATCGACAGGAGCCTGTCCACGAGCCGGGTGAACGGGAAGCGCACCGATCCGACCGTCAGCGCCACGCGCAGCGGGCCGGGGCGCCGGGGAGTCGCCGGGCCGGGTGCGTAGCCGTCGAACACCGAGCCGGCGAACGTCCAGCGGTGGTCGGCCAGCTCGGGCGACTGCGTATAGAGGCGGACGCCGGGCACGCGCGTGAGCAGGCGACCCGTGAGCGACGGGCCGTCCGGGCGCGCGGCGGACTCGATGTAGTGCGCCTCGATCCCGCGCGCGCGGGCGAGCGGCAGGAACGAGAGTGCGATGCCCGCGCCGGTGCTGATGACTCGGTCGACGCCGCGGTCGAGGACGCGGCGCGCCTGCGAGGCGTTGAGCGCGACGCTGAAGTAGTCCCGCGGACCGGTGTTACGCACGTAGATCGTGCTCTCGCCGGCCAGCACGACGTCGGACTGGTCGTTCTTGAACGTGACCCAGGTCGGCCGCTCGTCGAGCCCGAAGCGCGGTACGAGCTTGACGAGCTCGCTCAGGTGGCCGCCGGTGGAGGCGACGAGCAGCGTGCCGAGGCGCGCGGCGGACGGCGTCGAGCCATTGCGCGAGCGGGCGGCGTCGCTGCCCGCCGGCGCGATTTGTGCCCCCGATTCCATTGATCCCGAGCCCCGCCCTCGCGGTAGGCAGGATCGCCTGTCGCGCGCGGGGTATTCGGATCATAGGCGCATAACGCCCCCTGTAAACCCACTTCTCCGAGTCGCCCCCGCCCGCACGTACGATGCAGCGCACGCATGAAGTGGAGCCAGATACTCGTGGTGATTGGCGCGGTGGCGGCGGTCGCCGTGCTGGCGTTCGTGGCCGGCGGCGGCGACGAGGACGGGGACACGGGGCACCTGAGCTCGGCGCCGAGCGGCGCCGTCCGGATCCCGTTCGCGTACTCGCCCGAGAAGGAGAAGCTGCTGAAGCCGCTGATCCAGCGCTTCAACGACCGCCGGGTCGAGGTCGGCGGTCACCCCGCCTTCGTCGAGGGCCAGGTCGTCTCCTCGGGCGAGGCGGAGACGAAGATCGCGAAGGGCGGCCTGCAGCCGGTGGCCTGGTCGCCGGCGTCGTCCCTGTGGGGCCGGCTGCTCAACTTCGACGCCGACCGGCCGTACGCGCCCGCCAAGAACCAGTCGATAGTCCGCACGCCGCTCGTGATCGCGATGTGGGAGCCGATGGCACGCGCCCTCGGCTACCCGAGGAAGCAGCTCGGGTTCGCCGACATCCTCGCGCTCGCGCGATCGGGCAGGGGCTGGGCCGCGTACGGCAAGCCGCAGTTCGGGGCCTTCAAGCTCGTCCACACGAACCCCGACTTCTCGACGTCGGGGCTGTCGGCGGTGGTCGCCGAGTACTACGCGGCGACCGGCAAGAAGGAGGGCCTCGTGGAGCGCGACGTGACCGCCTCGCGCGGGCGCGCGACCGTGCGCGACATCGAGCGCTCGATCGTGCACTACGGCGACACCACGCTGTTCATCGCCGACCAGATGCGCAAGGCCGGCCCCGGCTACGCGTCGGCCGTCGCGATGGAGGAGACGACGATCGTCGACTTCAACCAGCACCGGGGCGGCCAGCCCAAGCTCGTGGCGATCTACCCGAAGGAGGGCACGTTCTACTCGGACAGCCCGCTGATCGTGCTCGACGCGCCGTGGGTCTCGCCCGCCGAGCGCGACGGGGCGCGCGCGTTCGGGAAGTTCCTCGCCGACGAGGTCGACGCCGAGACGGCGGCGCGCTCCGGCTTCCGGCCGCCCACCGCGGGCGCCAGGCCGGTCGCGCCGATCTCGCCGGCGAACGGCGCCGACCCCGACCAGCCGAAGCGCGTCCTCGGGCTCCCGGAGCCGCGGGTGCTCGACACCGTCCGCAAGACCTGGCGGGCCGACCGCAAGCCGGCGAACGTCCTCCTGGTCGTCGACACCTCCGGCTCGATGGTCGAGGAGAACCGCCTCGAGCGGGCCAAGGAGGGGCTCGACACGTTCCTGCGCCAGCTCTCGCCCAACGATCGCGTCGGGCTCGAGTCGTTCAACGAGGAGATCCACCCGCTCGTGCCGATCGCGCCCGTGCGGCAGAACATCGGCCGGCTGCGCTCGACGATCGACTCACTGATCGCCGACGGCGGCACCGCCTTCTACGACGCCGCGATCCAGGGGTTCGACGACGTGAGGCTCCTGGACGACAGCGAGCGGATCAACGCCGTGGTGCTCCTGACGGACGGCGAGGACACCGACTCGAGCGCGACGGTCGACCGGGCGGTCGCGCGCATGGCGGCGCAGGGCGACAGCGACAACGCGGTGCGCGTGTTCACGATCGCCTACAGCGCGTCGGCCGAGGGCGCCGAGGCGGGGCTCAAGCGGATCGCGGCCGCGTCCGGCGGCCAGGAGTACACCGGCGACACCGAGGACATCGAGCTCGTCTACCGCAGCATCTCGAGCTTCTTCTGATGGCGGGCGGCGAGCTTCAGCGACCGATGACGCGCGCGGAGATCAACCGGCTCCTGGTGGCGAACGCGCTCACCAAGCCGGTGCCGAACGTGCTCGTGCCCGCGGGCATCGCCGCCGGCGGGATCCTGCTCGGGCTCGGCTGGGTCGCGGTCCCGGTCGCCATCGTCGCCTGGCTCGCGCTCGCGGCGATCACGTACTTCGACGGCGACGAGGCGGAGCGGGTCGCGTCGCGCGTCCGCCAGCGCAGGCAGGTGACCGCGCGCGCCGAGCCGCGGCTCGACCCGGCGTCGCTGGCGCCGCCGATCGCCGCGCAGCTGACCGCGGTGCTCGAGCAGGAGGCGCGGATCCGCGACGCGATAGAGCGCGCCGACCTGCCGTTCACCGAGGTCTCCGACGAGGTCGACACCTTCGTGCGCGCGGCCGAGCGGACGGCGGGGCGGGCGGAGCTCCTCTACGAGTACGTGACCGACCAGGACCCGCACCAGGTCGAGCAGCGCCTGCGCGCCGTCGAGCTGGCGGCCGAGGGCGGCGACCCGTCGCAGCGAGCGCTGGCCGAGGCGCTGCGGGCGCAGCTCGAGGCCGTGCGCAAGGCGCACCACAAGCTCCAGGGCTTCTACACGGAGATGGAGCGGATCGCCGTCGAGCTGGGGAACGTCCGCGGCCAGCTCCTGTCGGTGTCGGCCGCGACCGAGGCCGTCTCGCAACGCGAGCTGGCCGGCAACGTCCGCGACCTGCGCGAGCAGATGGGCGCGGTGGCGGACGGGATGGCGCAGACGCTCGAGGAGACGAGCGCGGCGCCCGACGCGGTCTAGCGCCCGCGCGCCGCCGGAGCGGCCTTCGTCACGAACGTCCGATCGCCGCCGCGGCCGACGCCGCCTGGACCGCTCACGACGAGCCGGTAGTGGTACCTCGTGGCCGGCCGCAGCCCGCCCGGCGACCGGCTGACCGGCTGCGCCGCGGAGCTCCGCGGCAGCGACACGGTCGAGGTGGTGAGCCCGTATGCCTGCGTCCTTCCGAGCTGGAAGTACGCGCTCGTCCCCCCCATGCCGCGCGGGTTCCCCTGCCCGTTGAGGACGGCCGTCCGCGGCCGGACCTTCGTCGCCGGCCCGGTGGAGGCGAGCGGTGGGAACAGCAGCTCGTCGGCGCCGATGTCCGTGCGGCCGCCGATCTTGCGCGGCTGACCGTCCACGTCCCTCGCCCCGTTGGCGGGGTCGTTGACCCCCCTGTTGACGGTGGGCGACATCGGCGTCTGGTGGAAGTCGCCGGCGGGATCGACGAAGAGGACGCCGGCGGAGAGGTTGGTGGAGCTCGGCTTCTCGGAGCAGCAGCCGGCCTCGACGTCGTGCTGTCCCACGACGTTCGAGTAGGTCGGCTCGAAGGTCAGCGTCCCGCCGCCGTCCTCGCTCGCCAGCCCCACCGCGTAGGTGGCCTTGAACACCGAGTTCACGGCGCGCACCGTCACGGCCTGGCCGGATGCGGTGGCCGCGTATAGCGCGTAGGAGAATCCGAGGCTGGCGACCGTGACGTTGCGAAGCGTGATCGTCGCGTTCGGGCTCGGGTTGCGTGGGCCCACGCCCACCCCCAACGAAGCGTTCTGGATCGCCGGCGCCCAGCAGACCGAGTTCGTGAGCACGGCGCCGCCGTAGAGAGAGCACGCCGCGTAGCCGGGCGTCGGCACCTTGCTGTGCACCACCAGGTCGTCGCCCCTCGCGGCGGACAGCCCGAGTGCGCTCGCGCCCGACCCATTGCCCACCGCGGTGATCTGGAGGTGCGCCACGCTGGCACCGGGATTGAACAGGCCCAGCCCCCAGTAGTCGGGGGCGGCCGGCTCCGCGACGATCCGCGGACGGGGCTTGCCGGCCCTGCCGTGGACCCGGATCGCCCTGGCGTTCGTCACGGCGGGGATCGGGCTGGACTCGCTGCCGTACGCGCCCGGCGCCACGTCCACCTCGTCGCCGGCCTGGGCGCTCTTCACCGCGGTCGGGAAGTCGCACGCGGTCGCCTTGCAGTCGCCGCTGGTCGCGCCCCCCGGGACCGCGTGCCGTACGGCTGCGCCCGCGCTCGGTGCGAGCGCCAGCGCGAGCACCGTCAGGACGAGGAGCGCGCGCCGCACCGCGGCCTAGCGGCTCGCCGCGGGCGAGGGCCGCTCGAGCGCGACGTTGCCCTTCGTGATGCGCAGATGCCCGCCGCTCTCGTCGCGGGCCGTGGCGATCGCCCGCGCTGCGATGCTGCCCCTGTCGCCCAGCCGGAGCCGCGCGGCGTCGTTCAGGGGCACCGGGACCTTCTGGCTCTTCCCCGCGGGAATCGTCAGCGGACCGCGACCCAGCCCGACGCGCTTGCCGTTCTTCCCCTTACGCGACAGGCCGAGCGTGCCCGTGCACGTGCCGTTGGCGGTCGCGGGGCAGGTGGCCTTCACCCTCGCCGTGCCCTTCGGAACCTCGACGGTCTGGTCCGCCGGCAGTACGACTCCCATGAACGGCGGCTTGGTCACGAACGTCTTGTCCCCGGCCTCGGTGCGGCCGCCCGGCCCGTTCGCCACCAGTCGGTAGTGGTAACGGGTGCTCGGCTTGAGCCCACCCACCGAGGCGAACACCTCCTGGCTCTTCGAGTTCGGCGCGAGCGTCTCGAAGCCCGCCCCGGAGGTGTACGCCGTGGTGGTGCCGAACTCGAAGAACACCTCGGTGCCCTTCACGCCGCGCGGGTTCGCGCGTCCGTTGAGCACCACGCCCTCGCTGTTGATCGGCCCGGCGGCGAGCGTCGTGGCGAACGGCGGCAGCACCAGCTCGTCCGCGCCGATGTCGGTGCGGCCGCCGAAGGAGCGCGGCTGGCCATCGAAGTCTGTCGCCCCGTTCCCGCCGCCGTCGGTGCCCCTGTTGATCGTCGGCGACATCGGGTCCTGGTGGTAGTTGCCCACGAGGTCCACGAACAGGGCGTTGCCGGGCAGGTTGGTGCTGCTCGCGTCCTCGGTGCAGCAGCCGCCGGCGGCGAAGTCGCGCGAGCCGACCATGTTGGAGTAGGTCGGGGTGAACTTCGCGGTGCCGCCGCCGTCCGCCTGCCGGAGCGTGACGGCCACGAGGCCCTCGATCACCGAGTTCACGGCGTTGACGGTCACCGACGCCCCGTTCGCGGTCAGCGCGTACACGCCGCTCGCTCCGGTCCCGAGGCTGACCGCGGTCACGTTCCTGAGCGTCACGACCGTGCTCGTCGCGCCCTGGTAGTCGGTCCCTACCGCCGCCGGCGGGTTCTGGATCGACGGCGTCCAGCAGACCGAGCTCCGCAGCACGGCGCCGTTCTTGAGGTAGCACGCGGAGTAGCCCTGCGAGATCTTGCTGTGCACGATCATGTCCTCCGCGCTGCCCCCGAACAGGCCGAGGGCGGACGCGCTCGGGAGCGTGCCGACGGCCGTGATGTCCAGGTGCTTGGCGGTCGAGCCCGCGTTGAACAGGCCGAGGGCGTAGAAGGTGCCGCCGGACGGCTGCGCGACGATCTTCGGCCGCGGCTTGCCCGCCTCGCCGTGCACGTTGATCGGGAACGAGTTCCCGGTGCCGCCGACCGGGCTCGCCTCGCTGCCGTAGTTGCCGGGGGCGACTATGACCTCCTCGCCAAAGTCCGCCGTGCTCACGGCGGCCGGGAAGTCGCACGGGGTGTTCACGCAGTCGCCGGTGGCTCCGGGCGCCGCGTGCCGCACCGCGGCCGCCCCCGGCGCGAGCACGAGGAGGGCCAGGACCGTCACGGGTGCCGCGAGGCGCCGCACCGCCCGACTCTAACCGCTCCGGGGTGGCTAGGGAAGGGGCAGGATTCCGCCGCCGCCGCCCGGGTCCTGGCTCGCGCCCGGAGCCTTCTCGGGGCGCTCGGCCAGCGTGAGGCCGACGGTCTTCTCGTCGCCGTGGCGGTAGAGCTTGAGCGAGATCTCGTCGCCGGGCTTCTTCTGGGAGATCGCCGCGGCGATGTCCTGCGGCTCGCGGACCGGCTTGCCGTCGATCTCGACGATCAGGTCGCCGCCCGCCTTCAGCCCCTCGGCCGTCTCGGTGCCGCCGTCCTGGATGCCCGCCTTGGCCGCCGGGCTGCCTTCGTTCACGTCCTGGACCAGCGCGCCGTGGTCGACCGGCAGGTTCAGGTCGCGGGCGACCTGCGGCGTGACCGGCGCGGTGGTGACGCCGATGTACGCGTGCGGGACCTTGCCGCTCTTAGCGAGCTGCGGCGCGACCTCCTTGGCCGTGTTGATCGGGATCGCGAAGCCGATGCCCACCGAGCCGTTGCTCCCGCCGGTGGCGATCTGCGCGTTCACGCCGATCACGCGCCCGCTAGCGTCGAGGAGCGGGCCGCCCGAGTTGCCGGGGTTGATCGACGCGTCGGTCTGGAGGACGTGGTCGATCGAGAAGCCGTTCGGGGCGTCGATCGAGCGCTGGACTGCCGAGATGATCCCCGTCGTCACCGTGTTCTCGAGCCCGAACGGGTTGCCGATCGCGATCGCCTGGTCGCCCACCTGGACCTTGCTCGAGTCGCCGAGCTGGAGCGGCGTGATCTTGGTCTCGTTGGGGTCGATCCGGAGGACCGCGAGATCGGTGGACGGGTCGCGCCCCACCACCTTCGCGTCGACCGGGTCCTGCTTGCCGAAGCGGACCGTCACGTCGCCCTCCTGCGAGCCCTCGACCACGTGCGCGTTCGTGAGGATGTCGCCGCTCTTGTCGAGCGCGAACCCCGAGCCCGCGGCGGTGCCCGAGCCGCCGTCGCCGAACAGCGACGTGCTGGGCCGCTCCACCTTGGCCTGGATGAACGCCACGCCCGGCCCGACCTTCTTGTAGATCTGGTTCACCGCGCTCCCCGCCTGGGCCCCGCTGGGGGTGACCGACACCGGCGCGCCGGTCGCGTCGTCGCGTACGACGGTCTTGTCGTCGCCGGTGTCGATGGCGCCGGTGGCGATGAGGATCGCGCCGATCACGACGGCGACGAGGCCGCCGAGGACGCCGGAGACGATGTGGGAGGACGGAGAGGTCTTGGTCATCTGAACGTTGTTATAGGACGGAAGGCTTAAAGATCCATAAGCGCGCCGTGCCGGCGTGGCGGCAACACCAGCAGCGCGCGCAGCCTCACGATAGGACCCCGGCCCGCCGCGAGCCCGCGGCGCAGGGCCCGGCGGTC
>DATENL010000274.1:0-6652 GCA_035275105.1 Thermoleophilaceae bacterium | reverse complement strand
TGCGAGCGGCTCGACGATCGCTTCCACCTCGGCGCGGCGTACTCCAATCGCATGATCCTGTGGGCGCTGCTCGGCCAGGCCGAGCGCGCCGAGGCCGAAGGCGGTGGCGCAGATGCCGACGAGGGCGCCGAGGACCGGGATCAGCGCGATGAGGCGGAGGATCAGGAGGCCCACGAGGAACGGCACGAAGCGGTCGCGGCGGCCGGTGAGGATGCGCCGGCCGAGGATCCAGGCCGAGGCGACGTAGCCGAGCGCGTAGAGCGGGAGCGCGGCGAGCACCAGCAGGGCGGCGAGCGGGATCCCGATCACGGTCGCCCCGACGAGGACGGCCAGTATCGGGATGCCGAAGAAGATCGCCGCCCCCATGCCGATCGTCGCGCCGGTGCTCCTGTCGGCCACCTCCGCGGCCGACTCGACCGCGCGCGGGGTGAACCCGACGAGCAGGATGCCGAGTATCAGCGCGGACCCCGTGACCCCGAGCCAGAAGAGAAGCCCGACCGCCCACGCGAAGGCGCCGAGGCCGACCTTGTTCTTGATCTTCTTGACCTTGCCGCCGATGCTCGCGCCGGGCGCGACGACCGGCTTCTTGTCCGCGTAGCTCACGTCGCCGCGCACCCGCCCGCCCTCGCGCAGGCGCAGGCGCTCCGCGATCGTCGTCACGTCGCCGTCCACGCGGCCCTTGATCGTGACCTTGCCCGCCACCGCGAAGACGTCGCCGGTCACGTGCCCGTCGATCCGCACCGGCCCGTCGACGATCACGAGGTCGCCGGCCGTCTCGCCCTTCGGCACGTCGATCGAGCCGCTGATGACGTACTGGTCCTTGCGCTCGGCGCTCGCGGCGGCAGGGATGACGAGCGCCGCAAGCGCGACCAGGACGAGCGCGATAAGGGCCCTCCCTCCCATCTGCGGTCACACTAACCGCCACGTGCCCCGCCTCGCAACCATCGGCGTCTACGGCTTCACGCTCGACGCGTTCCTCGCCGCGTTGAAGGACGCCGGCGTCGAGCAGCTGCTGGACGTTCGCCAGCGCCGCGGAGTGCGCGGGCGCGAGTACGCGTGGGCGAACGCGAAGCGGCTCCAGGCGGCGCTTGCGGAGGCCGGGATCGACTACCGCCACCACCGCGAGCTCGCCCCCACGACCGAGCTGCGCCAGCTCCAGTACGCCGAGGACGCGCGCCGGGGCGAGGGCAAGCGCTCGCGCTCGGAGCTCGCGCCCGAGTACGTGGAGCGCTACACGCGCGAGATCCTGGACGACGCGGACCTCGACGCGCTCGTGGCCGAGATGCCGCGGGACGGCGTTGCCGCGCTCCTATGCGTGGAGCGCGACCCGGAGGCCTGCCACCGGTCGCTGGTGGCGAGACGGCTCGAGGACGAGCACGGGCTGGCGGTCACCCACCTGCGGCCGCGCGCTGACTAGCGGATCGAGTCGTAGACCTTGAACATCGGCATGTACATCGAGACGACGATGAAGCCGACGATTCCGCCCACGACGACGATCATCAGGGGCTCGAGGATCGACGTCAGGGCCTTCAGGCCGGCCGCCACCTCGTCCTCGTAGAAGTCCGCGATCTTCGAGAGCATCTGCTCGAGGGCGCCGGTCTCCTCGCCGACGCCGATCATCTGCGTGACCATGATCGGGAAGGCCGAGGGCTCGGCGCGCATCGGGGTCGTCAGGGACCCGCCCGCGCGGACCGACTCGCCGACGGCCATCATGGCCTTCTCGATGACCTTGTTGCCGGAGGTCTTACCCGTGATCTCGATCGCCTGGAGCATCGGGACGCCGGCCCCGATAAGCGCCGAGTACGTGCGCGAGAAGCGCGCGAGGCAGACCTTCTGGACGAGGTCGCCGATCTTCCACGGCACCTTGAGCTTGAAGCGGTCCCACTGCTCGCGGCCGCGCGCGGAGCGCTTCCACTTCTTGAAGCCGTAGACCATCCCGAAGGAGATCAGGAACATCAGGTACCACTGGCCCGTCACGAAGTGCGACATGGCCACGGTGACCTTCGTGATCGGCGGCAGCTCGCCGTGGAACTGCTTGAAGACCTTCTCGAAGACGGGGACGAGGAAGGTGACGAGCGCGAGCAGCACCGACAGCGCGAAGCCGCCGATCAGGAACGGGTACATCATCGCGGCCTTCACCTGGCGCTTCAGCGAGTCGTCCTTCTCGAGCTGGTCGGCGACCCGCTCGAGGGTCTCCTCGAGGATTCCGCCGACCTCACCGGCGCCGACCATGGCGATGTAGAGGTCGTTGAAGATGTCGGGGTGGCGGCCCAGCGCGTCGGAGAGCGCGATGCCGGCCTCCACGTCCATGCGCACCGAGGTGATGGCCTCGCGGAACTTGTCGCTGCGCGCCTGCTCCTCGAGCACGTACATCGCGCGGAGCAGCGACATGCCCGACGAGATCATCGTGGCGAGCTGACGCGTCGCGATCGTGAGCTCCTGCGCCTTGACGCGCTTGAAGCGGCTGAAGTAGTCGGCCAGGTCGGTGGTCTTCTGCTCCTCGATGTCGAGGACGATCAGGCCCTTCGAGCGCAGCTGCGAGGCGACGGTCTGCTTGTCGTCACCGTCCAGCTCGCCGCGCGTCGGGACGCCCGAGAGGTCGACGGCCTTGAAGGCGAACGTCGCCATCGCCTACGCCACCTTCGCGCCGTTGCCCGGCACCTGCATGTTGGGCATCTCCATCCCGCCGTTGGCGATCCCGGCCTGGCCCATCAGGCGCTTGAGCTCCTCGGGCGTGGACGAGCGGCGCTCGGCCATCGTCTTGCTGATCTTGCCGCGCCGGACGAGGTCCACCAGGGACGCGTCCATCGACTGCATCCCGTGCGCGGCGCCGGTCTGGAGCGCCGAGTAGATCTGGTGGGTCTTGCCCTCGCGGATCAGGTTCCTGATGCCGGGCGTGGGCACGAGCACCTCGGTGGCGCACACGCGCTCCGTGCCGTCCGCGGTCTGGAGCAGCTGCTGGGTGACGATGCCCTGGAGGGCGATCGAGAGCTGGACGCGCACCTGGTGCTGCTGCGTCGGCGGGAAGGCGTCCACGATCCGGTCCACCGTCTGCGCCGTGTCCTGGGTGTGCAGGGTGGCGAACACGAGGTGGCCGGTCTCGGCGGCGGTCAGGGCCGTCGCCATCGTCTCGAGGTCGCGCATCTCGCCGACGAGGATCACGTCGGGGTCTTGACGCAGGGCGGCCTTGAGGCCGTCGGCGAACGTCATCGCGTCGGTCCCGAGCTCGCGCTGGTTGACGATGCAGTTCTGGTGGCGGTGGAGAAACTCGATCGGATCCTCGATCGTGAGGATGTGCTCGTGCCGCTCCTTGTTGATCATGTCGATCATCGCGGCGAGCGTCGTGGACTTGCCCGAGCCGGTGGGGCCCGTGACCAGCACGAAGCCGCGCGGCTTCTTGGTGAAGTCGGCGAGCACCGGCGGCAGCCCGAGGTCCTGGAGCTTCGGGATGTCGGTCGGGATCGTCCTCATCACGGCGCCGATCGACGCGCGCTGGAAGAACGCGTTGACGCGGAAGCGCGCCTTGTTCGGCACCGAGTACGAGAGGTCGATCTGCCAGTCGACCTCGAGCCGCTTGCGCTGCTCGTTGTTGAGGATCGAGTAGACGATCTCGCGCGTGTCGGTCGGCGCGAGGATCGGGTAGTCAAGTGCGCGCAGCTTGCCCTTCTCGCGCACCATGGGCGGCGAGCCGGCCGTGAGGTGGAGGTCCGAGGCGCCGGCCTCGATTACCTCCAGGAGGATTTCCGCGAAGTCGAAGTTCATCGTTCAGGGTCCTTATCGGCAGGCGCGCCTAAGACGCAACCCGCGCGACCTCCGCAATCGAGGTGATCCCGAGCCGGACCTTGTCCAGCCCGTCGTCTCGCAGCAGCCGCATTCCCTGCTCCACCGACTTGTGGCGGATCTGGTCGGCCCCGCGCTTCTCGATCGTCATCTCGCGAATCTCGTCGCTGACGGTCATCACCTCGTAGATGCCGACGCGGCCCTTGTAGCCGGTGTTCGAGCAGCGCGCGCAGCCGACGGGCTCGTACGCCTCGATGTCGAACGCGGCCTCGTGGAAGTTGGCGGCCTTGAGCGCCTCCTGGGTGAGCACGGTGCGCTTCTTGCAGTAGTTGCACAGGCGCCGGGCGAGTCGCTGGGCGACGACCACGTCGACCGCGGAGGCGGTCAGGAACGGCGCCACGCCCATCTCCGTGAGGCGGGTGATCGCCGACGGCGCGTCGTTGGTGTGGAGCGTGGTGAGGACGAGGTGGCCGGTGAGGGCGGCCTCGATCGCGATCCGCGCGGTGTCGGCGTCGCGGATCTCGCCGACCATGATGATGTCGGGGTCGGCGCGGAGCATCGAGCGCAGGCCGGCGGAGAAGGTGAGCCCCGCCTTCAGGTTGACCTGCATCTGGTTGAGGCCGGGGACCTGGTACTCGACCGGGTCCTCGATCGTGATGATGTTCTTCTCGATGCTGTTGACCGTGTTGAGCGCCGCGTAGAGCGTGCTCGTCTTGCCGGAGCCGGTCGGGCCGGTCACGAGGACGGCGCCGTAGGCCTGGTGGAAGCCCGCCTCGAAGCGCTCGCGCGCGATGTCGCGGATGCCGAGGGCGTCCAGCGAGAGCAGCACCGCCTCCTTGTCGAGGAGTCGCATGACGATCCCCTCGCCGGCGTTCGACGGCAGCGTGACGATTCGGACGTCCACCTGGTGGCCCTCGACCTGGAGCGTCACGCGGCCGTCCTGCGGGAGCCGCCGCTCGGCGATGTCGAGGTCGGCCATGATCTTCACGCGCGACACGACACCCGCCACCATCCGGCGCGGGATCGTCGTGGTCTCGTGGAGCACGCCGTCGACGCGGAAGCGCACGCGCATGTCCTTGTTGTGCGGCTCGAAGTGGATGTCCGAGGCGCCGTCCTCGACCGCCTGAGCGATGATCGAGTTGACGAGCTTGATCGTCGGCGCGTCCGTGGCGGACTCGCGGATCTCCTCGACGATCGACGGGTCGTCCTCGTCCTCGTCGATCTCCAGCGACTCGGCGACCGCGTCGTCGAGGCGGTTCATCTTCACGATCAGCCCGGCGATGTCCTCGGCGGAGGCCACCGCCGGGCGGATCTCGTACCCCGTCATGAGCTTGAGGTCGTCGATCGCCAGGACGTTCGACGGGTCCGACATCGCCACGAGCAGGTGGCCGTTGGAGTGGAAGCCGATCGGCACCGCGTTGTAGCGGCGGGCGGCCGGCGGCGTGAGCAGGTTGACCGCCGCGAGGTCCGGCTTGTAGACCGTGAGGTCGACGTGGTCGAGGCCGAAGCGCTCGGCGGTGGCGCGGGCGAGCTGGTCGGCGCTCAGGACGCCGGACTGGAGCAGGACCTCCTCGGGCGAGCGGCCCGACGTCTTGCCCTCCTCGACGGCGGCGTCGACGCGCGCCTGCGGCAGGAAGCCGAGCTCGACGATGACGTCGGAGATGAAGCGTGCGGCGCCGCCGCGGCGGCGCGGAGCGGTGATTCCGGCGAAGCCATCCGACGACTCCTCGCCCATGTCCACGGCGTCGGCCGGGTTCGGGGCACCGTCCAGCGAGACGCTGGGCGCGTCGTCGGGCAGGTCGTCGAGGGGGATCGGCCGGAGCTCGGCCGGGGCCTGGGGATCGTTCATCGGAGGGCGTCCGCGACGTTCTGGCGAAGGGTGCCGGCGTCGACGAAGCCCTGGATGAGGATGGCCTTCTTACCCGGGCGAACGATCACCGTCGAGGGGATCTGCGAGATCCCGACGTTGGCCAGCATCGGCCGGTAGGCCGCCAGCTCGTCGAGGCTCGCGTCGAAGATCTCGACCCGGTCCATTCCGCGGAGGGACTTCATCGCGACCCGGGCGCCGACATCGTCGGCCGCACCCGGCTTGCTGAAGAAGAAGACGACGGCCTTGTCCTCGCCCAGCGCGCGGGCCGCCCGAAGGACGCGCCCGTCGACACCGCCGGCGGCCGCAGCCTTGCCGGCCGCGCCCTTGCCTGCCGGCTTGGCGGCGGCCTTCTTGGTCGCTGCCTTGTCGCCGGCGCCCTTGCGCTCCTTGGCGTCCGCCGGGGCGGCCTTGTGCGCCTCGGCCTTCTTCGACGCCGCGCCCTTGCCGGACTTGCCGGAGTCGGGAGCGGTAGGCGTCACGGCGGGCTTTGCCAGCGGGGCCGTGGAGCTCTTCACGGACTCGTTCGAGCCGTTCCGCGTCACGAGGAACACGGAAGCGAGCAGACCGAGGCCGAGCAGCGCGAGCAGTACGGGGCGGGGAACTGCCATCGCCCGCTCTATCGGCATGGCTCGGACGCATGTTTAGGTCCCAGCGGAGATTTTTCGCCCGGCCGCCCCGTCAGGCGGCGCGAGCGGCGGCCCGCATGGCGTTAAGCGGGGCGTCCAGCCCGGTCCAGAGCGAGAAGCTGCGCGCCCCCTGGCGCACCAGCACCTCCAGCCCGTCGACCACCTCGGAGCCGGCGGCGCCGGCCCACGCCGCCACCGGGGTCGGCTCACCGTCGCCGCGGTAGACCAGGTCGACGACCAGTGGTGGCGCGTCGGCGCCCTCGAGCCCCAGCCCGGCCAGCGCGTCGTCGTCCGGTACCGAGGGGTCGAGGCCGACGGAGGTGGCGTTCACCAGGAGCGCAACAGGTGGCCTGGCCCCCTGTTGCGCAACAGGGGG
>DATENL010000273.1:0-6397 GCA_035275105.1 Thermoleophilaceae bacterium | reverse complement strand
GCGCAGGACGCGACCGCCCACGCCGAGCGCCGCATCGAGGCGGCGCGCGACGATGTCGAGCGCGAGCTGCGCGGCCGCGCGAAGATCGAGGGAGAGCTCGAGAAGACGCGCGGCCGGCTGGAGGGCGCCCGCGCGGAGCTGAAGACGATGCGCGACCGACTCGCCGAGGCGCGCCGGACCGCGAAGCCGCGAGCCGCCCGCGAGATCGCGGACCTCAAGGCGACCGTGCAGCGACTGCGCCGCGAGTCGACCGCCGCGACGGCGAGGGTCGACGAGCTCGAGGCGCAGGTCGAGGTGCTCGACGCTGCGGCGCGCGAGGCGCGTGAGGCCGCGGAGGCCGAGTCGGCGCGCCGGTTCGAGCTCGAGCAGCGGCTCACGTCGCTCGGCGAGATCGAGGCGTCGGCGAACGCGCAGCTGGACGCCTACCGCGGTGAGCTCGAGGGCGCGCGGTCGGAGCTTCAGGGGGCGCAGTCGGACATGGACGCCCTCGCCGCCGAGCGCGACGGCCTGCGGGCCGAGCTGGACGCCGCGCGCGAGGAGCTTGGCCAGGCGCGTGCGGAGCTCACCGACCGCGACTCCACGATCGAGGCCTGGCGTGCCGAGGCCGACCGCGTGCGGCTCGTGGCCGCGGCGGAGGTCGAGTCCGCCCGGGCCGACCTCGAGAGCCTCCGCGTGGAGCACGAGGGAGTCCGCGGCGAGCTCGAGACGCTGCGCTCGGAGCACGAGGGCGCCCGCGCCGAGCGCGAGGCCGCCGTCGGCGAGGTCGAGACGCTCAGGAGCGGGCAGGACGACGCGGTCGCAGCCGCTCGCGCCGACGCCGAGGCGCTGGCGCAGACGGCGACGGTCGAGCTGGAGTCCGTTCGGGCCGAGCTGGAGACCGCGCAGGCAGAGCTGGAGACGGCCCGCGCCACGCTCGACGGCGTGCGTGCGGAGCGCGACTCGGCGGTCGGGGCCACGCGCGCGGAGGCCGACCGGGCGATCAGCGACGCACAGGCCGCGACGGCCGCGCTGGAGGGCGCGCGCGGCGAGGTGCAGTGGCTGCGCTCGCGCGTCGAGGCGCTCGAGCAGGGGGCCGGCGAGCTGCGCTCAGAGCTCGAGGCCGCCCGCGTGGAGCTCGCTACGAGCGCGATGGGCGGGGCCGCGGTGGAGAACCTGAACGGGACGGGCACGGTCGAGCCCGAGGTCCTCGCGGAGCCCGAGCCCGAGCCGGAGCCGGAGCTCGAGCCGCAGGCAGACGAGGAGCTCGAGCCGCAGGCCGAGGAGGAGCTCGCGGCCGAGGCGGGCGAGGAGGAGCGCGTCGCCGAGGAGTACGAGGAGCCCGCGCTGGAGCAGCCGACCGAGGACTTCGAGCCGCCGATCTTCGACGTACCGGGCGCGCCCACCGAGCCCGAGGTCGAGTACGAGTCGTACGAGCCGGTCGCGGAGGATTCCGAGGCCCAGCCCGAGCAGGAGGCCGCGTACGACCACCAGACGGTCGACGAGGCCGGACCGGTCGAGGCCGCCGGCGAGCCGGAGTACGGCCGGATCCCGGGCTGGCTGGTGCGCGGCCGCACGCGCGAGCTCATGGAGTCGCTCGAGGAGGGCGAGCAGGTCCTGAACGTCAGGATCGCGCGCTACAAGCGGTCGACCCACGTGCTCGCCGTGACCGACCGCGGCCTCCGTCTGGCGCAGGTCTTCGGCGACCACGAGAACGACGCGATCCCGTACTCCGCGATCCAGGGCACCACGATCGCGCCGCCGCGCTTCAGCAGGTCGGTGCTTCGCATCGACACCGCCGCCGGCGACGTGCGGGTCCGCGGGCCGGTTACCGGTCTCGCGCTCGTCCAGCGTCAGGTCAACGACCTGATCTGGAACGAGAGCTTCGCGGTCAGCTAGCCCGCGGGCCGGCCGCGGATCAGCGCGAGCACCTCGTCGCGCTTCGCCGCCATGTGCTCGTGCGAGACGAGCGACTCGAGGTTGAGCCGCAGGAGCGGCTCGGTGTTGGACGGGCGGACGTTGAAGTGCCAGTCCTCGTAGTCGACCGAGACGCCGTCGAGCCACGTGACCTCGGCGCCGGCGTGGACCTCGGCCAGCTCGCGCATCCGCGCGTCCTTGTCGTCGACCTCGGAGTTGATCTCGCCCGAGATGAAGTAGTGCTCGCGGTACGGGCGCAGCAGCTCGCTCATCGTGGCGCCCTTCCTGGAGAGCAGCTCCAGGATCAGGAGCGCCGGGATCGTGCCTGAGTCCGCGCAGTAGAAGTCGCGGAAGTAGTAGTGGCCCGAGACCTCGCCGCCGAACGCCGCCCCCTCCGCGCGCATCCGGGTCTTGAAGAACGCGTGGCCGACGCGGTTCACGTGCGGGGTCCCGCCGGCGGCCCTCACCGTGTCGGCCACCGCGCGGCTCGCGCGCACGTCGTAGAGGATCCCCGCGCCGGGCTCCTTCTGGAGGATCGACTCGGCCAGGAGCGCGGTCAGGAAGTCGCCCGCCACGAACTCGCCGAGGTCGTCGATGAAGAAGCAGCGGTCCGCGTCGCCGTCCCACGCGATCCCCAGCTCGGCGCCCTCCGAGAGCACCTTCTCGATCACGAACGCGCGGTTCTCGGGCAGGAGCGGGTTGGGCTCGTGCCCCGGGAACTCGCCGTCCGGCTGCCAGTAGGTCTCGACCCGCTCGATCGGGAGCTCGTCGAGCAGCGGCCCGACCATCGGGCCGGCCATCCCGTTGCCGCCGTCGAGCACGACCTTCGTCGGCCGCACCTCCTCGGTCAGGAACGCCCGCGTCGCGCGGCGGAAGTCCTCCGCCACGTCCTCGCCGCGCAGCTCGCCGCGGCGCTCGGCCGGCGGGCCCGGGTCGCCGCCCGTCACGATGTCGCGCAGGTCGCCGATCCCGGCGTCGCCCGAGAGCGGGATCGCCCCGTGGCGGACGAGCTTGGCGCCGGTGTACGCCTTCGGGTTGTGCGACGCCGTGCACATGAGGCCGCCGTCGAGCCCGCGCGCCCCGACGGCGAAGTAGAGCATCTCCGTGCCCACCTGGCCGATGTCCAGCACGCTCGCGCCCTCGTCGCGCAGGCCGTCGGCGTAGCGCGCCGAGAGCTCCGGGGCGCTGAGACGCATGTCGCGTCCGAGGCCGACGCTCAGCTCGCCGGCGGGCTTTGCCTCGAGCGACGCGAGCACGCGGGCGAAGCCGCGGCCGATCCGGTACGCGGCGTCCTCGTCGATCTGGCTCGGGTAGAGACCGCGTACGTCGTACGCCTTGAAGATCGACGGGTCGATCATCGCGGGTCGGCCGCCTCGAAGGCGCGGGTGAGGTCGCGGTAGGAGTCGTCGAGGCTCTGCGGCAGGACGCGCGTGTCGCCGATCACGGGCATGAAGTTCGTGTCCGCTCCCCAGCGCGGGACGACGTGGAGGTGCACGTGGTGCTCCACGCCGGCGCCGGCGATCTTGCCCTGGTTCACGCCGAGGTTGAAGCCCTCGGGGGCGTACGCGGTCCGGAGCGCGCCCAGGGCCGCGCTCGTCATCGTCATCAGCTCGAGCAGGGCGGGCTCGTCCAGCTCCTCGATCGAGGGGACGTGGCGGTACGGGGAGACCATCAGGTGGCCGTTGTTGTACGGGAAGGCGTTGAGCATCGTGAAGACGTGCTCGCCGCGCCGGAGGATGTAGCGGCCGGGGTCGTCGCCGGCCGCCGGGCCGGTGCAGAAGATGCACTCGTCCGGCTTGGGGCCCTTGATGTAGTCGAGGCGCCAGGGCGCCCACAGCCGTTCCTCCGACACGGCGGGCATCGTAGACGCCATATCCTGGGGCGCACATGTCGCGCGAGCCTCGCCTGGTCAGCGTCGTAGCCCCGATGTACGACGAGGAGGAGACCGTCGAGGTCTTCTACGACCGCGTCCGCGCCGCGCTCGACGGGTTCCGGTTCGAGCTGGTGCTCGTGGACGACGCGAGCGCCGACCGGACACCCGAGCTGCTCGACCGGCTCGCCGACGCCGACCCGCGCGTGCGGGTGCTCCACCTCTCACGCAACTTCGGGCACCAGGCGGCGCTGACGGCCGGCCTCGAGCACGCCCGCGGCGACGTCGTCGCGATGCTCGACGGGGATCTGCAGGACCCGCCGGAGCTGATCCCGAAGATGATCGACGACTGGCGCGGCGGGTCCGACGTCGTCTACGGCGTCCGCGAGAGCCGCGCGGGCGAGACCTGGGTCAAGCTGACCACCGCGCGCTGGTTCTACAGGTTGTTCGCGCGGGTCACGCGGCTCGAGCTGCGCGAGAACTCGGGCGACTTCCGGCTGATGAGCCGGCGCGCGCTCGACGCGGTGCTGTCGATGCGCGAGCGCAATCGCTTCCTGCGCGGGATGACGGTGTGGGTCGGGTTCACCCAGAGCGCCGTGCCGTACCAGCGGGACGCCCGCTACGCCGGCGAGACCAAGTACACGCCGCGGAGGATGATGCGCTTCGCGCTCGACGCGCTGTCCTCGTTCTCGTCGGTGCCGCTCCAGGCGGCCACGCTGCTCGGCTTCGTCTTCTCGATGATCGCGTTCCTCGGGCTGCCGCTCGTGGTCGTCGCCCGCTACGCGGGCATCTACACGCGCGGCGTGCCCAGCGTGCTGTTCGCGGTGCTCCTGCTCGGCGGCATCCAGCTCATCACGGTCGGGATCATCGGCGAGTACGTGGGCCGGATCTACGACGAGGTCAAGCGGCGGCCGCTGTACCTGGTGCGCGACTCCCGCAACGTGGATCCCGACGAGACGCCGCCCGCCGCGGACGCCGCGCCGGAACAGGTCCCCGCACCGTAGTGCGCGTCGCGGTGATCGGCGCGGGCGTCGCGGGGCTCGTGACGGCCTACCGGCTGTCGCAGCGCGGCCACGCGTGCGACGTCTACGAGCGCTGGCCGGGGCTCGGCGGGCAGGCCGCGACGCTGGACGTCGGGCGGGGGCACCTCCTCGAGCGCTACTACCACCACCTGTTCACGTCCGACCGGCACGTGATCGACCTCTACGAGGAGATCGGCCTGCCGGACGAGGTCGAGTGGCTCCCTTCGAGTGTCGGGATGCTGTCGGGCGGGCGGGTGCACCCGTTCACGACGCCGCTCGACCTGCTGCGCTTCGAGCCGCTGTCGCCCCTGTCGCGGGTCCGGATGGGGCTCGCGGTCCTCTACCTCCAGCGCCGCTACCCGGATGAGGCGCCGTTCGACCACGTGTCGGTGCGCGGATGGGTCGAGCGGGCCATGGGCCGGCAGGTGTGGGAGAAGGTCTGGGGACCGCTGATGCACGCGAAGTTCGGAGACGTGGCCGACGACGTGACGATGGCCTGGCTGTGGCGGAAGCTCACCCTGCGCCGGCAGATCGAGGGCCGCGAGGCGCGCGAGGAGCTGCTCGGCTACCCGCGCCACAGCTGGGAGACGCTCTTCGAGCGCCTGCGCGACGCGGTCGAGGGCGCCGGCGGCCGCGTGCTGATCGACCGGCCGGCGGTGCGGCTTCGGGCCGGTGACGGTCGCCTCGAGGTGCAGCCCGGCGGCGAGGGGTCGTTCCGCCGCGGCCTCGACCCGAGCGCGTTCGAGCCCGCCGGGGAGCCCGAGCGCTACGACGGCGTGGTGGCGACGGTGCCGAGCGACGTCTTCCTCGAGCTGCTCGACCCGGGGCTCGCCGGCGCGATCGGCGACGGCTACCTGGAGCGGGTGAGCGGCGCGCGCTACCAGACGGCGCTGTGCCTGCTGCTCGAGCTCGACCGCCGGTTCCACGACTTCTACTGGACGAACGTGGCCGATCCGACCGTTCCGTTCATCGGGCTGATCGAGCACACCAACTTCATCTCGCCGGAGCGCTACGGCGGGCGCCGCTTCCTCTACGTCGCCAACTACCTGGACGCCGGCGACCCGCTGCTCGAGCTGGACGCGGACGGGCTGCTCGCCCGCTACGAGCCCGCCCTGCGCACGGTCACCCCCGACTTCTCGCGCGACTGGGTGGTCGACCGCTGGCTCCACCGCGAGCCCGCCGCCCAGCCCGTGCCAACGGTGGGGTACGCCGACCGGATCCCGCCGCTCGACACCGGCGTGCCCGGGCTCGTGCTGGCCAACACGACCCAGATCTATCCTGAGGACCGCGGCACGAACTACAGCGTGCGGCTCGGAACGCAGGCGGCGGACGCGCTCGAGGCGTCGCTGGCGCGCCGCTCATGAGGAGGTGGCACGCATTCCGTCAACGATGTTGACGTTTTTCGTGCCACCTCCCTCCGAGCCGCCGTAATAAGCCGCTGATTACGGTCGCGCGACCGCCCGCGCCAGGACGAACGCCACCCGCGCCGCGAGCTCGCCCACCGACGTGTACGGCGCCTCGACGCGTCCCAGCAGCAGCGGGTCGGAGCGCGGCGTGACCGCCGCGGCGGTCGTGGTGAACCCGGTCGCGTAGCCGGCCGCGCGCGCGGCCG
>DATENL010000272.1:0-20569 GCA_035275105.1 Thermoleophilaceae bacterium | reverse complement strand
GAGCACGAGCGCCCACACCAGCAGCGCCGCGGCCGGGACGTCCACCTCGGCTCGGACGGCGGTCTCGAGCACCGGCGCGCGCGTGGCCACGATCGCCGCGGCGAGCAGCCCTACCGGCCAGCCGGCCAGCTCGCGGCCGAGCGCGAAGACGCCGGCGCAGAGGGCTCCCAGCGCGAGCAGCACGACCGCGCGCAGGAGGTCGTCCGAGCTGCCGGGCAGCCAGTCGAGGACCGTCGCGAGCGCGTTGAACAGCGGGTGCGGCGTGGACGCGAACGCGGGGTCGAGGTCGGGCGAGTCGCCGTGCGCGAGGGCACGCCCCCAGACGAGCGCGAAGTACGAGTCGTAGCCGAGCGGCACGCGGCCGAACACGAGCGCGACGGTGCCCGCGATCGCGGCGGCCCCGCCCGCGACTCCGAGCCACGTCGGCGCACGCCGACTCACGCCGCCGCCGCGCCCCGGGACGTCCCCGTCACCGCTTCGGGGCCGCCTCGCGCACCGCCTCGGCCACGCGCTCGTGCACGCTCGTGTCGAGGGGGTCCGGCAGCAGCTCGTCGTCGCCGCCCAGGTCGGCGAGCGCGCGCGCGGCGGCGAGCTTCATCTCGGAGTCGAGCCGGTCGGCGCCCGCCTCGAGCGCGCCGCGGAACATCCCGGGGTAGCCGAGGACGTTGTTCACCGTCGACCCCTCGGCCGCGAACGCGGCGCCCGCCGCGCGCGCCTCGTCCGGCGTGATCTCCGGGTCCGGGTTCGACAGGGCGAGGATCACCTGGCCGTCGCGGATCGAGTCGGCCTCGATCGATCCCGGGCGGCCGGTCGTGGCCACGACCACGCGCGCCTCCCCCAGGACCTCCGACGCGTCGCCCGCCAGCTCGACGCCGCGCTCGCGGGCATGCGCGTGACTCGACTCGTCCGGGTCGAACGCGACGACGCGCTTCGCGCCCGCCTCGACCATCAGCGACGCGATGCCGTAGCCCGCCGCGCCGAGCCCGAGCTGCCCGACGACGGCGTCGCCGAGCTCCACGCCCACCTGCCGGCACGCGACCATCGTCGCGGCCAGGGCCACGACGGCCGTCCCGTGGACGTCGTCGTGCATGACCGGCCGGTCGAGCCGCTCGATCAGGCGCGCCTCGATCTCGAAGCACTCGGGCGCGGCGATGTCCTCGAGGTGGATCCCCCCGAACGTCGGCGCGATCCTCACCACGGTCTCCACGAACTCGTCGGGGTCGGCCGTGTCGATCAGCACCGGCATCGCCGAGATCCCCGCCAGCTGCCGGTAGAAGACCGCCTTCCCCTCCATCACCGGCATGGCCGCGAGCGGCCCGATGTCGCCGAGCCCCAGGACGCGAGTGCCGTTCGTGCAGATCGCGACGGTCCGGCCGATCATCGTCAGCCGGCGCGCCGCCTCGGGCTCCTCCAGGATCGCCTCGCACGCGCGCGCGACCCCCGGCGTGTACACGTCGCGCATGTCCTGGACGCTCTCGACGCGGTGGACGGGCTCGATCGTCAGCTTGCCGCCCTGGTGCAGCGCGACGGCGCGGTCGTAGCAGTCGAGCACCTCCACGCTGTCGATCTCGTCGAGCTTCTCGCGCAGCGCGGTCGCGCCCTCCTCGTCGGCGACGGCGATCGTCAGCTCGCGCTCGGAGTACTCGCGCGTGAGCTTGCACGTCCGGAACTCACCCACGAGGCCGCCGGTCTCGGCGACCACCTCGAGCATGCGAGCGAGCTGGCCCGGGCGGTGCTCGACGCGGGTCAGGAAGGTGTAGTCGACCGGCACGGGCGCGCATGTTGCCGGTTCGCCTGTCCTAGGGTCTCACCGGTGGCCGCAGTGGACGTGATCGACGACTACGTCGCAGGCCTTCCGGGCGACGCGCGCCGGCTCGCGCATGCCGAGTGGGGGATTCGTCTGCGGGCGGAGTCGGCCGGCGGACACCCGCTCGACATGAGCGTACGGGTGGACGACGAGCTGGTGAAGGCACAGGCGTTCGCCCTCCCCGCGCAGGAGGGCATCGACCCGTGGCTGCTCCTGCACTGGAACCGCCAGACGCGCCTCGTGCGCTTCGCGTGCACGCGCTCGGGCGACATCTGGGTCCACGGCGAGCTGCCGGTGGCGGCGGTCGACGAGCGTGCCGTCGACCGCCTCCTCGGCCTGATCGTGGAAGGCGCTGTCGCGGTCCGCGGCTACGCGGCTACGGCCACTGCTCCACCGGCTTGACGCCGACCCAGAAGTCGGCGTCGTCGTCACCGCGGAACTTGACGAAGAACGACAGCGCGTCCGCGCTCCTCAGGTCGTCGGGCATGTGGAGCCGCCAGATGCGACCGTGCGTGTGGGCCACGGGGGTGCCCTTGATGTTCGGGCCGACGAATCCCCACGGCGCGTCGCGCCCCTGAACGAGCCGCCCCTCGACCGCCTTCGCTCGCCTCCTGACGTTCACCCGGACGGTCGAGCCCGGCTCGACGGGCACGAACGTGCGCGGATGGAGCGGGTACTCGGCGTCACCGCAGCCGGCCGCGCCGGGGCCGTCCTCGGCCTCGTCGTTGGCGCAGTAGGAGCCCAGCGCGGTCGAGGTCTTGAGGCCCTGCGAGGTGACGATCGCCTTCCTCGGCGGCACCGGCGCGCCGCTGAGCGCGAGCGCGGCTGCGGCGACCGTGAGGGCGATGACGAGTGCGAGTGCTGGGAGGATGCGGCGCGTGGAGGTCATGCGCGCGAACCTAGCGCGCAAATCCGCCTACCGAGCCGATTCCACCCTCTTCTTAACAATGAAGCGCTTGCGGTTCCGCTTGGTGAAGTGGGTCTCCACGTTGCCGCTCTGATCGACGGCCCGCGCGATCGCGACGTACCTGCCCGGCGGCAGCGTCACGGCTGTGTGGAAGCTCCAGGTGAGCCGCTTGGTCGCGCGCCTGTAGACACCGCGCGCGGCATGGAAGGTCGGCCGCCCGCAACCGCGCCGCTTGCCGAAGCTGCGCGCCGGCTCGAGCCAGTGGCAGCCCCGCCCGTCACGCCGCGCGAGCGCCACCGACGCGGCGATCGCGTTGCGCTTCTTCGCCACCGCGCGGTTGCGGCAACCCCCGTCGAACGAGTGGCCGCGGACGGTGATGCCCTTGGCGCCGCGCTTCTTCACCGACCGGCTGACAATCGCGCTCTGCGGCGGGTTCAGGTCGACGCAGGTGGGCTTCGGGCCGCCGCCGCCGTTCCCCCCGCCGCCGGGCTTGCCGCCGCCGGCGCCGGTCGGCAGCCGGACGGTCCGCCCCACGTTGCCCTGGTCGTCCACCGCGCGCAGCAGCAGGTAGCGCTGGAGCTGGCCGCCCAGCTCGATCGTCTCCTGCGCGCCGGGGTCCTTCGGCTTGGCGGCGACCGGCACCGCGATCCCCTGGCCGAAGCTGCCGCCGCCGAGCTTGCGATCGGACTCCACCAGCTGGTAGCGCGCCGCGTGGCCGCAGAGGAGGTCGTCGCCGGGCGCCCTGAACGTCAGCTTGCCCTTGGCGAACTTCGGCGCCATCGGCACGCCGGGCGCGACGGCGTCGCGCGAGTAGTCGCCCGAGTTCGCGGGGTCGTGGTGGAAGCGCGGCCACGAGCCGAGCGGGTGGGCGGCGTTCGGCTGGCACGGGGGTGCCTTGGTGCGGTAGGCGAGGATCGTTCCCTTGCGGGTGATCGCGACGACCGTGCGCCGCGCCGCGGGGTTCGTGTCGAGCGTCCCCCACGTGCCGATCAGCGGGTTGGCCACCATCCAGTCGCTGGTCAGCTTCGGCCACCCGCTCACGGACTGGCCGTTCGCGTCGAAGGCCTCGAGGTCGAGGTAGGCGGAGCCCTCGAGCAGCTCGTCGCCCGTCGCGCCGTCCACGTCCGCCGCCGACGGGCCGGTGAGGAACTGGAGGTCGTTCTCGTGCGCCGGGAAGCCCGGGCGGTACTGCCCGGTTCCCGGGTCCCAGACCGAGACGAAGTCCTGCCCGCCGATCTGGTACTCGTTGGCGAGCAGGTCGAGCGCGCGGATCAGGCCCGCGACCGGGGCGGCGAACTGGATCCGGCCGCCCAGGTTCACGAACGCGGGGTGGCCGACGGCGGCCAGCTGCGGGCGGTCGCCGCCCGACCCCTTGTCGGTGTCCATCGTCCCGTTGTTGCCGTCGACGCACGACTTGCCGTCCGGGTTCAGGACGTACGCGAATCCGTTGTTCGGGATCACGCCGATCTTGTTCGGCCCGCCTGAGCTTGACACGCACGACGCGGGCGCGATCACCGGCGCGCCCGAGATGCCCTCGCCCACCACCGGCAGCAGCCCGGACTCGAGCAGCGCGACCTTGAACGGCCAGTTGCCCGCCGCGATCCAGTCGCCCGTCTTCGGGTCGCCGTCGGCGTCGCCCGTCGGGCGGATCGCGTGCAGCCGCGTGTTGGCCGGCGTGAGGTCCGCGGCCTCGAGGACCGGCCCCGCCGCCTGGAGGCTCGCGGCGTTGGGGCCGCCCGCGTTGCGGGGACCCTCGTTGCCGACGTTTACGTGGTACTGCTCGTTCGTGCCGAGCACGATCTCCGGACGGCTGTCCCCGGAGATGTCCGCGACCGCGGGCGTGTCGATGATCTCGCCCTGGTCGGGGTTGTCGTTGCCCTCGAGCGGCGCGGTCTGCGGGTTCCAGCGGATCTGGTGCGACTGCGGGTCGATCGAGCCGATCTTGCTCGGGTCGTTCACCAGGACCGGGAAGCCGGTCACGTGCGCCCCGCCGTCGTTCCAGGCGTAGAGGTGACGGTCCATGGCGGCCGCGATCACCTCGAGCCTGCCCCCGTCGTTGTGGTCGAGATCCGCCAGGACCGGCGACGCGACGATCGCGTGCACCGTACGGTCACGGTGGCCGAGGCGCTCGTTCACGAACGGCACCAGCGGCCTGCCCGAGAAGTCTCGATTGGCCTCCCGCTTCCAGAGCAGCTTCCCGGCGGCGCCCCAGGCGTAGACCTTGCCCTCCATGTCGGTCGCCACGACCTCCGGGTTGCCATCGCGGTTCAGGTCGCCGACGGCCACCGACGACAGGATCGCGCCGTGCGAGGAGTCGCGCGAGACCTCGCCGCTCGCGTAGGCGCGGGACGCCGGGTGCTGCGGGAGCCGGTCCGTGCGGCGCGGCCAGCCGGGCAGGTCGGTGGCGTTCGGGCGCATCGCGTGCACGAACCCGTCGGAGGTGCCGAACAGCATCTCGTTGCGGTTGTCGCCGTTGAGGTCCGCGAAGACCGGCGACGACTCGCCGTCGCTGGCGAGCTGCCTCGGGAAGCCGTCGACCATGTCGCGGTCGCGGTGCAGGTACAGGTTGCGCCGGTCCTCGCCCGTCGCGGTGAAGCCCGCCGTGCGCGTGGCCACGACCCGGATCGTGAAGCCGTAGGGCTCGCTGTTCGGGCGGCCGTTCGACGTCTGGCCGGCGCCGCTTCCGGGCTCGGTGCCGCGGAAGCCGCTGGCCGTGGCGTCGTTCGGGAAGCGCGCCTTGAGCTGCGCGAGCGAGATCCGAGCCACGGTGCCCTCCAGCGGGTCCGTGCGCGAGGTCGTCCCGTTGCAGGCATCGCCCGCGTCGCCCACCTTCATGAAGTCGCCGGGCGCCGCGTCGCTCGCCAGGTTGTTGTTCGGGTACGACCCGGGCGCCGCGTAGACGGTGCACGTGTAGCCGGCGCCGCGAGCCCACACCTGAGCCTTGACGTCCACCGCCGGCTTGGTGGGATCCACCTGGTCGAACCACTCGGGCGAGGTGATCTCGACCTCCGGCGGGACGTGACCGGCGCCTACCTCGCTCGCCGACCGCCACGTGTTCGCCCGGCCCCAGCCGAAGAACTGGTCGGGCCCCTTCCGGGCCGGGTAGCTCCGGCTGTCCGGCGGCGACACGATCGGCCGGTTCGCGTTGATCTGCTGCTGGAGGGCGAGGTTGGGGTCGGTGCAGCCGGGCCCCGGGCTGGGCGAGCACGACGGCTCGAGCGGGCTGCCGGCGAGGTAGTTGATGTCGTCGGGCATCGTCTGGCCGCCGACGGTTCCGGACGCCATGAGCTGGCGCACCTCGTTCGCGCTGATCGGGCACGGCGAGCCGTCGACGCGCGTACAGCGCGGGTTCGGCTGGAGCTTGCCCTGCTGGATGGCGTTCATCGCCGAGCTGTAGATCAGGCCGGCCATGCCGGCGCCGACCTCGGTCGCGTTCGACGAGCAACTCGTGCTCGGGATGGCGAGCGTGATCTTCGACGAGAAGTTCGTGCAGCCGTTGAAGGCGACGTAGGTGCGCGGGACCTCCGGCACGTCGCCGTTCCACTCGGTCACGGAGTTCACGACGATCGGCTTCTCGTGAGCCGACGGGTAGTTGTGGTGCTGGGCAGCCTCGTCCGCGGCCGACGCGATCACCGCCACGCCGTGGCGGAAGGCGTAGTCGATCGCGTCCTGCGCCATCCCGCTGTCGTTGAGCGTGCCCAGCGCCTCCTGGATGATCAGCGCGCCGTTGTCGACCCCGTAGAGCGTGGCCATCGCGAAGCGGTTGTCGTCGGCGACGAACGAGTTGCCCACGCGCAGCGGGATGCCTAGGCAGTTCGGGCAGAAGCCGACGTCCGCGTCGTTGTTGGCCTCCGCGGTCGAGCCGCGGATCTCGCCGGTGCCGTGGCCGTACTGCACGTCGTCGAAGGCGTCGTTGTCGTCGTCGAGGAAGTCCCAGCCGGCGATGTCGTCGGGATAGCCGTTGCCGTCCGCGTCGTCGCCGTTCGTGAACGCGATCAGGAGGTCCTGCGGATCGAGCAGGTCGGTCGGGCCGACGCCGTTCGCCGGGTCCTTGGTCACGCGGTTGTCGCACGCGAAGTCGCGCAGGTTGAAGATCCCGTCGCCGTTGGCGTCGTCGGCGTCCGCGTACGACGCGCAGTCGGTGCTGCCGACGAGGTCGGGGCCCGCGTGGTTGGGCGTGGGCAGCTCGCCGGCGTTGAGGGCGAGCTTGAAGCGCTCGTCGATCACCAGGCCGCGGTCGTTCCACTTCACGCCCGAGTCGAGCTCGGCGATCTTCACCTCGGGCCTGCCGGTGGTGATCGACCAGGCCGTGCTCTCGCCCGGGTTCGGGTCCGCGACCCAGCCCCCGCGCCGGCCGTTCAGCTCACGCGGGTCGTTGTTGACCGGGAAGTTGCCGTCCTCGGGGCTCGCGAAGAAGCGCCAGTCGTCGCTGTCGAGGTCGTTCGGAAGCGTCCCGCTGGGCACGTGAAGCTTCGACCAGTCGTGCTCCGGCCCGCCGGCGTCCGGGTACGGGAAGTCCGCCTGCGCGGCGGCCGCGAGCAGCGCGACGCCAAGCGCACACGCGAGCCCGACCGAGATGACAACCCTGCGCACCCTCCGCTCCCCGCGGCGCAGGATACGCGGCGGCGCCTAATCAAGGCGCCGCTTTGGAACGTTGACTGCGGATATAGCGGTGAACGGACCAAAGCGCCCGCGAATCGGCGCCTCAGGCCGCCCGCAACCGGTCCCGGTACACCCGGTAGTCCGCCCGGTCCGGACGCAGGCCGACCGCGAGCGTCAGGTGCCGCCGGGCCTCGGTGCGGCGGCCCGTCTTCTCGAGCGCGCGCCCGAGGCAGAAGTGGGCGAAGTCGTTGACCGGTGAGCGCTCCACGACAGCGGCGAACTCGTCGCGCGCCTCGGCGTAGCGGCCCGATCGGAAGTAGGCCCGGCCGAGGGCCTCGCGGATCGACGTCTTGTCGGGCTCCAGCCGTCGCGCCTTCTCGAGCGGGATCGTGGCCGCCGAGAAGTCGCCCGCCTCGAGCAGTTGGCTGCCGCGCATGAACAGGTCGTAGACGTCCTCGCTCACGACCTTGCCTCCGCGGCCGCCGTCCGGAGCCGCTCGACCACGTCCAAGAGCGCCACCGCCACCTCGGCCTTCGACCCCTGCGGCACCCGCTCGGCGCCGCCGGGCGTCACGACGGTCACCTCGTTCTCGTCCACGTCGAAGCCGATGTCGGCGCGCGAGATGTCGTTGACGACGATCGCGTCGAGGCCCTTCCGGTGGAGCTTGCCCCGGGCGCGCTCGACCGCCCCCTCGCCGTGCTCGGCCGCGAACCCGACGACGAGCTGTCCGGGGCGCCGCTCGGACGCGAGCTCGGCCAGGACGTCGGCCGTCGGCTCCATCTCGACCACGAGGCCGTCGCGGCCGCTCTTCGAGATCTTGTCTTCCGCCGGGGCGGTGGGCCGGAAGTCCGCGACCGCCGCGGCCATCACGACGACGTCGGCCGCCGGGAACTCGGCGCGCGTCGCGAGGCGCAGCTGCTCGGCGGTCTCGACGTCGACGTGGCGGATCCCGTCCGGGCGCGGCAGCGCGACGTTCGCGGCGACGACCGTCACCTCGGCCCCGCGCCGGGCGGCCTCTGCCGCGATCGCGAAGCCCATCCGCCCGGACGAGCGGTTGCCCACGAAGCGCACGGAGTCGATCGGCTCGCGTGTGCCGCCGGCGGTCACGAGCAGGCGGAGCCCGTCGAGGGAGCGCGGGGCGAATGCAACAAGTGGCCTGGCCCCCTGTTGCGCGCCCTCGATCGCTTCGAGGATCGCCGCGGGCTCCGCCAGGCGGCCCGCGCCCCACTCGCCGCGTGACGCCAGCTCGCCCACGTCCGGGTCCACGATGATCGCGCCGCGCTCCCGGAGCAGGTCGACGTTCGCCCGCGTGGCCGGGTGCGCCCACATCCTGTCGTTCATCGCCGGTGCCAGCACCAGCGGCGCCTCCGACGCCAGCGCAGCGCTGGTCAGCAGGTTGTCCGCCAGCCCGGCGGCGAGCTTGGCCAGCGTGTTGGCCGACGCCGGGGCCACCGCCACCACGTCGGCTCGCCGGACCAGCTCGAGGTGGGAGATCGGCGCGTGGTCGGGCGCCGGGTCGCCGGGGTAGGCGCCGCGCGCCGGATCGGGCTCGAACTCGTGCACGAGGACGGGTGCGCCGGTGATCCCCTCGAACGTCGCGCGGCCCACGAACCGCTCGGCGGCGGCCGTCTGCACCACCCGGACCGCGTGGCCGGCCTTGATGGCGAGCCGCGCCAGCTCCACCGCCTTGTAGGCGGAGATGCCGCCGGTGACGCCCAGGAGGATTCGAGCCACGGCCCGCTCCCGCGACTACCCGCGGTAGCGGTACTTGATCTTGCCCGCCGCGACTTCCTCGAGCGAGATCTTCAGGTAGTTCTTGGAGCCCGTGTCGACCATCGGCGGCGGGTACTCGTCGAAGGTCCCCTCGCCGAGGTTGTGGTAGTACGAGTTGATCTGGCGGGCGCGCTTGGCGGCCACCAGCACGCACGCGTAGTGCGAGTCGACTCGATCCAGAAGTTCGTCCAGGCGCGGCTTGATCAAGGGGTTCCCTCTCGGTTAGGGCGGGGCCAAATGGTAGCGACGCGATCGCTCAGCTCCGCCACCGCCCGGTCCAGGTCGTCGTTCACGACGACGTGCTGGAACTCGTGCTGGGCGCCGAGCTCCTCCTCGGCCTGCGCGAGCCGGGTGCGGATGCCCTCGGGGCTGTCCGTGCCGCGCGCCAGGAGCCGCTCGCGCAGCGCCTCGGTCGACGGCGGGGCGATGAACACCTGCACGGCCGCGTCCCCGAGCGCCTCGCGCACCTGGCGCGCCCCCTGAACCTCGATCTCGAGCACGACCGGCCCCTCCTCGACCTCCGAGCGAAGCGTCCCGTAGCGGTTGCCGGCGTACTCCGCGTGCTCCAGGAACTCGCCGGCTCCGGCCCGCCGCTCGAACTCCTCGGGCGAGAGGAAGTGGTACTCGCGGCCGTGCCGCTCGCCCGACCTCGGCGGGCGCGTCGTGGCCGACACCGACAGCCTGAGGTCTGGAAAACGCCTGCAAAGCTCGCTAATCAGGGTGCCCTTGCCGACCCCCGAAGGGCCGGTTATCACGAGGACTCGAGGCGTGTCAGCTATCGCCGCAGGTACGAGACGAGCTCGCCGCGCTGGCGCTCGGACAGGCCGCCGATCGTCTTGCTCGGCGAGATCCTGCACTGCGTGAGGATCCGATTCACCTTCACTCGCCCGTACTTCGGAACGGCGAGCAGCAGGTCGAAGACCTTGGCCGTTTGCAGGTACTCCGGCGGATCGAGCAGCAATCCGTGGATCTGGGTCCGGCCCGCCTTGAGGTCCCTCTTGAGGCTCGCCCTCCGGGTGCGGATCTCGTTGGCGCGCCTCAGAGCATCCATCCGCTGGGTCAGCGAACGCTCCGGGGCCGCGCCACCCTGCGTCTTCGGCGGCGAGGAGGCGGCGGGCGACATGCGGCGCGATATTACACACGCAGGCGGGCTTGGGAAGGCTTTCCGGCCGATTTTTCGGCCAATTTCGCTCGACCTCCACCTGAGCTTGAGGCGGGTTGGGGCTACTTGATGGTTTTGTGCGGCTTTGCAGGCATTTTCTCTGGAACTACTTGTGCTAACGCGCCTGCGCCAGGGAAAACCCCCGCTCCTGCCCTGAAATGACGCTCAGCTCATCGGCGATCCGGCGGCCCGCGGCGGGGTCGCGGAAGCTCTCCGTACCAACCGCGACGCACGTCGCGCCGGCATCGAGGAAGTCGCGCGCGTCGCGGCCGCTCGCGATGCCTCCCATCCCCACTACTGGCACGCGGACGCGCGCCGCGACCGCCGCGACCTGCTCCAGGGCGATCGGCCGGACCGCCGGGCCGGAGACGCCGCCGGTGCGGCCGCCGAGCCACGGCTGGCGCGTGCGCGGGTCGAGCGCCATGCCCTTCAGCGTGTTGACCAGCGACAGCGCGTCCGCGCCGGCGGCCTCCGCGGCGACCGCCACGGCGCCCGGGTCGGTGGCGTTCGGCGTCAACTTCACGATCAGCGGCTTCTCGGTCTCGGGGCGCACGCGCTCGACCGCCGCCGCCGTCTCGGCTGGATCGGCCCCCATCACGAGCCCCGTCTCGACGTTGGGGCACGACACGTTCAGCTCGAGCAGCGCGACCTCGTCGCGCTCCCCGACCGCGCGGACCAGCTCGGCCAGCTCCTCGCGGCTGAAGCCCATCACCGAGACCACGAGCGGCACCGGGAGCTCCGCCAGGCGCGGCAGGTCCTCGCGGAGGAAGCCGGCGAGGCCCTTGTTCGGGAGGCCGATCGAGTTGATCATCCCGGCCGGCGACTCCCACAGCCGCGGCGGCGGGTTGCCCTGGCGCGGCTCGACCGTGATCGTCTTCGAGACGAAGGCGTCGAAGGGGAAGCGCTCGGGCTCGAGCAGCGCGTCGCCGAACGCCCGGCGCGCCGCGATCGCGTCGAACGTCCCGGAGCCGTTGAGGACCGGGCCGCGGAGGGGGACGCCGCAGAGCTCGCCGCTCAATGCCCGGCCCCCGGCACGAGCGCCGACTCGAGGTCGGCCGCGGGAAGCACCGGCCCGTCCACGCACAGCCGCACGTAGCCGGACCGCGTGGGAACCACGCAGCCGAAGCACGCGCCGTAGCCGCAGGCCATGCCGGACTCGAGCGCGAGCTGGGCCTCCACCTCGCGCTCCGCGCAGAGCGCCCGCACAGCCTCGAGCATTGGCGGCGGGCCGCACGCGTAGACCGTCGCCTCGGCGTCGGCGTCGAGCGCCTCCCGCAGCAGCTCGGTGACGAGCGCGCGGCGCCCGGCGCTGCCGTCGTCGGTGGCGACGGCCGTCTCGCCGCGGAACAGCGCAGCGGCGGCGGCGTGGCCGGCGGATCGGAACCCCAGCATCACGCGGGCGTCGATCTCGTCGCTCAGCGCAAGGATCGGCGCGGCTCCGATCCCGCCCCCCACCAGCAGCGCGCGCCCTCCGGACCGCTCGAAGCCGAGGCCGAGCGGCCCGACCAGGAGGAGTCGCTCGCCCGGTTCCACCTCGGCGAGCCGCGCCGTGCCCGGGCCGACCACCTCGAGCAGGAAGTCGAGCCGGCCGTCCTGGCTCGCGCGCGCGTGCGAGAAGGCCCGCGGCAGGTACGGGCGCTCGCCGTCGCCGCCCCAGCCGCGCTCGGCCGCGAGCATGTAGAACTGCCCCGGGCGTGGGCGCGGTCCGTCCGGATCGCTCACGGAGACGAGCCGGTAGGCGCCGAGCGCCTCGTTTGCCAGGACCGGCGCCGGACGGCGCCCGAACGGCGCGACCGTGCGGCGGTCGCTCAAGCGCTCACCCGCCCGGGCTCGGCCGCGGGCTCGGCGTCGGCGTGGAGCTCCTGGAGCGGGCGCACCTCCGGCGAGGACTCGCGCGCCGCGCGGATCGCGCGCTGGGCGGCGCTCGCGCCGGTCATCGTGGTGATGCACGGGATGCCGCGGGCGACCGCGGCCCGGCGGATCTCGTCGCCGTCGGCGCGGGCGCCGGACCCGGTAGGCGTGTTGATCACCATGTCGACGTCGCCGGCCACGATCCGGTCGACCACGTGCGGCGACCCCTCCCCCACCTTCCGGATCCGCTCCACCGGCACGCCCATGCGGCGGATCGCCTGCGCGGTGCCGCCGGTGGCGAGGATGCCGAAGCCGAGGTCGTGCAGGGAGGCCGCGAGCTGGGTGGCCGCCGCCTTGTCGCCGTCGGTGACGCTGATGAAGGCGGTGCCCGCCGCGGGGAGCCGCGCGCCGGCCGCGGCCTCTGCCTTGCCGAAGGCGGTCGGGAAGTCGTCGGCGATGCCCATGACCTCGCCGGTCGAGCGCATCTCGGGGCCGAGCAGCGAGTCCTGGTGCGGGAAGCGGTCGAACGGCAGCACCGCCTCCTTGACCGAGACGTGCCGGACGCCGCGCGCGAGCGCGCCGACCGCGTCCTCCATGTCCGCCAGCCGCTCCCCGAGCTGGAGCCGCGTGGCGAGCTTGGCGAGCGGGACCCCGACCGCCTTCGAGACGAACGGCACGGTCCGCGACGCGCGCGGATTGGCCTCGATCACGTAGAGCTCGTCGTCGCCGCCCACCGCGAGCTGGACGTTGATCAGGCCGATCACGCCGAGCCGGAGGGCGAGCTTGGCCGTCGCGGCCTCGACCCGGCGCAGCATCTCGTTGCCGAGCGACATCGGCGGCAGCATGCAGGCGGAGTCGCCCGAGTGGACGCCGGCCTCCTCGACGTGCTGCATGATCCCGCCGATCGCGACCCGCTCGCCGTCGCAGAGGGCGTCGACGTCGATCTCGATCGCGTTCTCGAGGAAGCGGTCGAGGTAGATCGTCCGGGAGCCGCCGTTCCCGGGCGCCGTGCGCTCGAGGTAGTTCGCGAGCCCCTCGCGGGAGTAGCAGATCTCCATCGCGCGGCCGCCGAGCACGTACGACGGGCGGACGAGCAGCGGGTAGCCGACGTCGCCCGCGGCCTCGAGCGCCTCGTCGGGCGAGCCGGCCGTCGCCCAGGCGGGGCCCTTCAACCCGAGCTCCTCCATCAGGCCGCTGAAGCGGGCGCGGTCCTCGGCCAGGTCGATCGAGTCCACGGGCGTGCCCAGCAGCGGCACGCCCGCGGCCGCGAGCCCGTGCGCGAGCTTGAGCGGCGTCTGGCCGCCGAACTGGACGATCACCCCCATGGGGCGCTCGACCTCGACGACCGCCAGCACGTCCTCGAGCGTCAGCGGCTCGAAGTAGAGCCTGTCGCTCGTGTCGTAGTCCGTCGAGACCGTCTCGGGGTTGCAGTTGATCATCACGGCGTCGCGGCCCGAGGCGCGGACCGTCATCGCCGCGTGCACGCAGCAGTAGTCGAACTCGATCCCCTGCCCGATCCGGTTCGGGCCGGCACCGAGGATGACCACGGCCTCGCGGTCGCCGCGGCGGACCTCGTGGCGCGGGCCGCCCGGGCCGGGGCGCTCCCAGCCCGAGTAGAAGTAGGGCGTCTCCGCCTCGAACTCGGCGGCGCAGGTGTCGACGGACTTGTACGTGCGCGCGAGGCCGGCCTCCGGGTCCTCGCCGCGCGCGAGCGCGCCGATCTCGGCGATGAACCAGGGGTCGATCCGCGTGCGCGCGTGCAGCTCGTCGTCCGGCACGCCGCGCCGCATCGCCTCGGCCAGCAGCTCGAAGCGGTCGTGCGCGGGCGTCTCGAGGCGGGCGAGCAGCTCCGCGGTGTCCCGGGGCGCCTCCACGTCCACGTCGAGCTCGCGCGAGCGCGCCGCCTTCTGGAACGCCTGCTTGAAGGTCCGCCCGATTGCCATCGCCTCGCCGACGGACTGCATGTAGGTGTCGAGCCGGCCCGTCGCGCCCGGGAACTTCTCGAACGCGAAGCGCGGCCACTTGACCACCACGTAGTCGATCGTCGGCTCGAAGCTCGCGGGCGTGCGCTGCGTGATGTCGTTGTCGATCTCCTCGAGCGCGTAGCCGACCGCGAGGCGCGCCGCGATCTTCGCGATCGGGAAGCCGGTGGCCTTCGAGGCGAGCGCCGAGCTGCGCGACACGCGCGGGTTCATCTCGATCACCACGATCTCGTCGGTCTCCGGGTTGACGGCGAACTGGATGTTCGAGCCGCCGGTCTCGACGCCCACCGCGCGGATGACCGTCAGCGCCTGGTCGCGCAGCGCCTGGTACTGGGCGTCCGTGAGCGTCTGCTGGGGCGCGACGGTGACCGAGTCGCCGGTGTGGACGCCCATCGGGTCCACGTTCTCGATCGAGCAGATGATCACCACGTTGTCATTGCGGTCGCGCATGACCTCGAGCTCGAACTCGCCCCAGCCGATGACCGACTCCTCCACGAGCACCTGCCCGATCGGGCTCGCGGCCAGGCCTTCGGCCACGCGCTCGCGGTACTCGGACTCGGTTCTCGCCACCCCCCCGCCCTGGCCGCCCATCGTGAAGCCGGGCCTGAGGATCGCGGGCAGCCCCACGCGGTCGAGCGCCCGCTCGCCCTCGCTGATCGAGGTCACGATCGACGAGCGCGGCACGCGCAGGCCGGCCGCCTCCATCGTCTCGCGGAAGAGCTGGCGATCCTCCGCGCGGCGGATCGCGTCGTAGTTCGCGCCGATCAGCTCGACGCCGAACTCCGACAGGACGCCCGCCTCGGACAGCTCGCGCGCCAGGTTCAGCGCGGTGCCGCCCCCGAGTGTCGGCAGGAGCGCGTCCGGCCGCTCGCGCTCGATCACGGCCGTGACGGAGTCGGGCAGGAGCGGCTCGATGTAGGTCGCGGTCGCGAACTCGGGGTCGGTCATGATCGTCGCCGGGTTCGAGTTGACGAGCACGACCTCGTAGCCCTCCTCGAGCAGGACCTTGCAGGCCTGGGCGCCCGAGTAGTCGAACTCGGCCGCCTGGCCGATCACGATCGGGCCCGAGCCCAGCACCAGGATCTTCTGGAGGTCGTCGCGGCGCGGCACGGGTCTAGGCCACCTTCTCGAGTCGGGCGAGGAAGCGGTCGAAGAGGTACACGGCGTCGTGCGGGCCGGGCCCCGCCTCGGGGTGGTATTGGATCGTGGACGCCTCGACGTCGAGCAGCTCGAGCCCCTCCACCGTGCGGTCGTAGAGGTTGATCTGCGCGAGCTGGGCGGCGCCGAAGTCGGTCTCCCAGCGCACCGGCTCGTCGGTGTCGATCCGGCCCTCGCCGGCCGGCCCCTTGACCGCGAAGCCGTGGTTCTGCGACGTGATGTCGATCTTGCCGGTGGCGAGGTCCTTCACCGGGTGGTTGGCGCCGCGGTGGCCGAACGGCAGCTTGTAGGTCTCGAGCCCGACCGCCCGGCACAGAAGCTGGTGGCCCAGGCAGATGCCCCAGACGGGCACCTGGCCGACGAGCTCGCGCACCGTGTCGACCACGTAGTTGAGCGCCGCGGGGTCGCCGGGCCCGTTGGCCAGGAAGACCGCGTCGGGCTGGCGGGCGCGGACCGCGTCGGCCCCGGTGTCGCACGGCAGCAGCTCCACGCGCGCGCCGCGGCGCGTGAGGTTGCGCACGATCGAGCCCTTGATGCCGGTGTCGAGGGCGACGATCCGCGGCCCCGTCCCGTCGGCCCCCACGACCTGCGGCTCCCGGGGGGTCACCTCGCGGGCGAGGTCGGCGCCGGCCATCGGCGGCTCCGCCAGCACGCGCTCGCGGGCGTCGGAGTCCGGGACGTCGGCGGCGAAGACGCCGCCGCGCATCGCCCCCTTGTCGCGGATGTGGCGGACCACGGCGCGGGTGTCGACGCCGGTCAGCGCCGGGATCCCGCAGTCGGAGAGCCAGGTGAGCCAGCCGCCCTCCGCGGCCGCCGCGCCCTCGCGGTCGACGCCCTCGCGCATGATCACCGCGCGCGCGTGGATGGAGTCGGACTCCATCGCGGCGCCCGAGACGCCGTAGTTGCCGATCAGCGGGTAGGTGAAGACGATGATCTGGCCGCGGTAGCTCGGGTCGGTGACCGACTCCTGGTAGCCGGACATCCCGGTGTTGAAGACGACCTCCCCGGTGCCCGTCGCCGGAGCGCCGCAGAGCTCGCCCTCGAACCGCGAGCCGTCCTCGAGCAGCAGGTAGCCGGGACCGTGGGTCATCGCACGGTCACCTAGACGGCCCCGATGGCGAACGAGCGCTCGCGGTAGGCGACGTGCCCGCCGGCGACGGTCATGCGGACGCGGCCGGTCAGCCGCTGCCCGGCGAAGGCGCAGTTGGCGGAGCGACTCTCGTAGCCCGCCTCGCCGACCTCCCACTCGGCGCTCGGGTCGACCAGGCAAACGTTGGCGGGGGCGCCCGGGGCGAGCGTGGGCGGCGCGAGCCCGTACGGCTCGCCGCCGGCGGTCATCCGCAGCGCGAGAGTCGGCAGGTCGATCAGGCCGGGCAGGACCAGCCTGGTGTGCAGCGCCGCGAACGCGGTCTCGAGGCCGGTCACGCCCATCGGGGCGACCTCGAACGGCTGCTCCTTCTCCTCGCGCGAGTGCGGGGCGTGGTCGGTGGCGACGCAGTCGAGCGTGCCCGAGCGCAGCGCGTCGATCAGCGCCCGGCGGTCGTCGTCCGAGCGCAGCGGCGGGTTCATCTTGAAGTTCGCGTCGAGCGAGCGCACCGCCTCGTCGGTCAGGCACAGGTGGTGCGGCGAGACCTCCGCGGTGATCCGCACCCCGTCGGCCTTGGCGCGCTCGACGGCGGCGACCGACTCGCGCGCCGACACGTGCTGCACGTGGATGCGCCCGTCCTCGTAGCGGGCGATGGCGGCGTCGCGCTCGATCGCCGACGACTCGGAGATCGACGGGATTCCGGCCAGGCCGAGCAGCGCGGAGATCGCGCCCTCATGCATCACGCCCGAGCCCGACAGCGACGGGTCCTCCTCGTGGAGCGCCAGCACGCGGCCGGCCAGCCGCTGGTACTGGAGCGCCTGCCGCATCACGCCGGCGTCGACCACCGGCAGGCCGTCGTCGGTGAACGCGACGGCGCCGACGTCGGCCAGCTCGGCCATCTCGGTGAGCTGCTCGCCCTTCTGGCCGCGCGTGATCGCGGCGAGGAAGCCGGTGGGCACGCGGGCCTCGACCCGCGCGCGCTGGCGCAGGGAGCGCAGCACCGGCGCCGAGTCGACGACCGGCTCCGTGTTGGGCATCGCGAGGATCGCGCAGAAGCCGCCGGCCGCCGCCGCGCGGGTGCCGGAGTCGATGTCCTCCTCGTCCTCGCGACCGGGGGTGCGCAGGTGCACGTGGGGGTCGACGAAGGCCGGGAGCGCGATCAGGCCCTCCGCGTCGACCGTCTCGGCGCCGTCGGGCGGGTCCAGGGCGCCGGGCTGCCCGAGCTCGGCGATGCAGCCGTCGCGGATCAGCACGTCGGCCGGGCGGTCGACGTCCGCGCGCGGGTCGAGCACGCGGGCCCCCTGGAGGAGCACCGTCCCGCCGGCCGCCGGAGCGGCGTGGTCGAGCTCGACCGGACCGGTCACGCCGGCTGCGGCTCCGGCGCCTCTTGCGGGACGAACCGGCGCCCGCCCTGGCCGGTCGGCGTGACGCCGCCCGTGAGGAGCTCGTAGAGGATCGCCATCCGGACCACGACCCCGGACTCGACCTGCTGGACGATCAGCGCCTGCGGGGAGTCGACGACCTCGCCGGCCAGCTCGACCCCGCGGTTGACCGGGCCGGGGTGCATCAGGAGCTGACTCGGCCGCAGGCGCGAGCCGTCGATCTGGTAGCGCGCGGCGTACTCCCGGAGCGAGGGGACGAACGAGCCGGTCATCCGCTCGTTCTGCATCCGGAGCGCGTAGACGACGTTCGCGTCCTCGATCCCGTCGAGCGACCAGCGGACCGAGCAGCCGAGCGACTCGACCTCGCGCGGGATCAGCGTGGGCGGGCCGCAGACCGTGACCTCGCAGCCCATCCGCCCGAAGGCCAGGATCCCCGAGCGCGCGACCCGGCTGTGCAGGACGTCGCCGACGATCCAGATCTTGAGGCCCTCGAGCGCGCCCGCGCGGCGGCGGAGCGTGTAGACGTCGAGCAGCGCCTGGGTCGGGTGCTCGTGCTTCCCGTCGCCCGCGTTGACGACCGACGCGGCGCTCCAGCGCGCCACCAGGCCGGCGGCTCCGGCGTGGGGCGAGCGGATGACGATCGCCGCCGGGTCGTAGGCCGACAGGGTCTGCACCGTGTCCTTAAGCGACTCGCCCTTGTCGACCGAGGACCCGACCGACTTGACGCTCACCACGTCGGCGGAGAGCCGCTTGGCGGCGAGCTCGAAGGACGAGCTGGTGCGCGTCGAGGACTCGTAGAAGAGGTTGACGACGGTCCGCCCGCGCAGGGTCGGCACCTTCTTGATCTCCCGGCCGGAGACCTCGGCGAAGCTCTCGGCGCGATCGAGAATCCGCTCGATGTCCTCGCGCGTCAGGTCGTCGACCGAGATCAGGTCCTTCCTCATGCCAGCACCTCCGCCCCCGCAGGGGAGATCGTGACCTCGTCGACCCCGTCCAGCTCCTCCACGCGCACGTTCACGCGCTCGCTGCGGGCGGTCGGCAGGTTCTTGCCCACGTAGTCGGGCCGTACCGGGAGCTCGCGGTGCCCGCGGTCGGTCAGGACCGCGAGCTGCACCCGGCGCGGCCGGCCGTAGTCGAACAGGGCCTCCACCCCGGCCCGGACCGTCCGCCCGGTGTAGAGGACGTCGTCGACGAGCACGACCGTGTGCTCCTCGACGGGGAAGTCGATGTGCGACGCGTGCACGACCGGCTGCTGAGCCGGCGAGCGCAGGTTGAGGTCGTCGCGGTAGAAGGCGATGTCGATGTCGCCGAGCGGGACCGGGTGCTCGCAGAGCTCGCTGAGCAGCGCGTGGATCCTCGCGGCGAGGATCGCCCCGCGGCGGTGGACGCCGACGATCGCCACGCGCTCGCCTGCGTTCCGCTCGACGATCTCGTGTGCGATGCGCACAAGCGTGCGCCGGATGTCCTCGGGCCCGAGGACGGCCTTCTCGTCCACCTCACCACCTTCCTGGCCTCACAGGACCGGGTTAAAGGTTCGTGCCTCGGCAAGGCTAACAGCGCCCCCCGACGCCTGGCCAAGGGGGCGAACTTCGCCGCTGTCCTGCCTAGAGATCGGTATGCGATCTCAAACCAGGACAGTGGCAGAACGAGCGCGCTGGCAGAACGGCGTCGTCGCTCGGACTCAGCTTCTCGCGGCGGGTGTTAGCCACCCCGGGATCCAGCGTTGGGTGCAGAAGGGGTTGCTGATCCCCGTGCACCGCGGGGTGTACCGGCTGGGGCACGCGGCGCCGAGCGTGCTCGCGACCTACTCGGCGGCGGTGCTGGCGTGTGGCGACGGCGCCGTGCTCGGCGGCCGCGCTGCCGCCTACGTGCAGAGGCTGGTGACGAGGCGGACGATCCCGCCGCCGGAGGTGCTCGCGAGAACCGAGCGGCGAATCGAGGGTGTCGTCGTAAGCCGCTGTAGACGCATGGACCCGCGTGACCACATGCGGATGCACAACATCCCGATGACCAGTGTCGCGCGGACGGTGGTCGACCTCGCCGGGACGGGTGAGTTCGACGTGATCGCGCGCGCGGTGCACCAGGCCCAGGTGCTGCACGGCGTGCGTCCGGCACACGTGGAGGCCGTGCTGCGGCGCCGACCCGCCGCGCCGGGCGCCGGGCTCCTGCGGGAGCTCCTGCGCGGCGGCGTCCTTCTAGGCCCACTCGAGGCCGCCTTCGTCGCGTTGTTGAAGGACGGGCGCCTGCCGCTCCCGCGGACCAACCGCAAGACGGACGGCCACTACGTGGACTGCCGCTGGCCCGACCACCGGCTGACCGTGGAGCTCACCAGCTTCCGCTGGCACAACACGCGCCGGAGCTGGGAGGACGACCGCCAGCGCCGGCGCGAGGCCCGCGCGCGCCGCGACCGGTTCCGCGAGTACACCTGGCGCGACGTGGTCGAGGACCCGGAGCCCACGCGGCGCGAGCTGCGCGAGCTGCTCTGCGCCTAGCCCGCCTTCACGTGCACCGGCTCGCCGCGCTCGGCGAACGGGATCTCGACCCGGTCGAAGTCGCGCGGAACGATCGTGTTCGGGAAGACCGAGCGCGCCTCGTCGCGCAGGTCGGGCCCGGCGTAGCGCTGCGAGACGTGCGTGAGCGCGAGCAGCTTGACCTCGGCCTGCAGCGCCAGCTCCGCGGCCTGGCGCGCCGTGGAGTGCGCGGTCTCGCGCGCGCGGTCGGCCTCCTCGTCGCCGAACGTCGCCTCGTGGATGAGGAGGTCCGCGCCGTGCGCGGCGGCGGCGGTCATCGGCGCCGGGGCGGTGTCGCCGGCGATGACGAGCTTGCGCCCCGGCCGCGCGGGGCCGACGACCTGCTCC
>DATENL010000271.1:0-11524 GCA_035275105.1 Thermoleophilaceae bacterium | reverse complement strand
TGGCGCGCGGCCTCCAGGCGGCCCCCCTGCCCGGGCTGGGCGACGACGACGACGGCGGCGGCGCGGCCAGCAACCCGGCCACCGACCAGCCGGGCGAGGACCGGGCGCCCTCGCCCTACGTCGGCCCGAGCCCCGCTGGTGAGGGCGATCCGAATCCCGGCGGCGGCGGGGGCGACACCAGCAGCGACGACGGCAACCTCGTCGGCGAGGTGACGACGACCGCGTGCGGCGCCGTGTCGTCGGTCGGCGCGTCGATCGACGCGTGCGGCGGCTCCGGCCCCGAGGCCTACGAGGACCCGTACGCGGGGGCGCCGGTGGACGCCGGTCCGGTCGACGTCCAGGTCGAAATGCCCGCGATGCCCTAGACGGGCTCGCCCGCCACCGCGCGCTCCACGAACCGCAGCGACTCCGCCTGGAGCTCCAGGTCGTGCTGTATCGACCGGTGGTGGCCGCCGGGCAGCAGGAGGATGCGCTTGGGCTCGCCCGCAGCCTCGAACAGCTCCTCGGAGACCGTGTACGGGATCTGCTCGTCGCCGCGGGCGTGGAGCAGCAGCAGCGCCGTCTGGGGCGACAGCGACGACACGGCGTCGACCAGGGACATCCCCTCGAGCCAGGGCTCGAGGGCCTCGCCGTCGCACTCGAACCCGGCCAGCCGGTCCGAGCGGATGCCGCGGAGCAGGAAGTCCTCGGGCGCCGGGCAGATCGCCACGACCGCGTCGGCCATCCCGTCGGCTGCCGCCGCGTGCAGGGCGCAGAACCCACCCAGGCTCGAGCCGCGCAGCGCGATCCGGGCGGCGTGCTCGCGCATCAGGCCGCAGATCGTCAGCACGTCCTCTATCGCGCTCGGCCCGAACCGCCCGTCCGACCCTCCGTGACCCCGCGCGTCGAACGCGACAGCCGCCATGTCGTACGCCACCGCCGCGCGCGCGAAGTCGAAGTGGCTCTCCTTCGCCGAGCCGGCGCCGTGGCAGATCACGACGCCCGCCCGCGGTTCCACCGGCGGCAGGAACAGCGCGTACGCGAGCCCGTCGCGCGTCCCGAGCTCCGGCCGAGCCGGGAGGGGGTGCTTCATACTTGCGGGAATTATGGCCACGATGGGACAGCAGGGCATCGCGGGCCTCGCGCACGTCCTCCCGCTCGGGTCGACGCTGAACGAGGCCGGGCGGCTCGAGGTGGGCGGCTGCGACGTGGTCGAGCTGGCCGAGCGCTTCGGCACCCCGGCGTACGTCTACGCCGAGGACGACATCCGCGCTCGCGCGCGCACGTACGTCGAGGCGTTCCGGGCCCGCACCGACCGCTTCGAGGTGGTCTACGCGAGCAAGGCGTTTCCGTGCACGGCGGCGTACCGGCTGCTCGTGGAGGAGGGCGTCTCGTGCGACGTCGCCTCAGGCGGCGAGCTCCACCTCGCGCTCAGGGGCGGGTTCCCGCCGGAGCGGATCTACCTCCACGGCAACAACAAGTCGGACGACGAGCTGCGGAGGGCGCTGGACGCCGGCGTCGGCCACATCGTGATCGACTCGTTCGACGAGCTCGAGCGCCTCGAGCGCATGGCCCCGGGCCAGGCCGTCCTCCTCCGCGTCACGCCAGGGATCACGCCGACCACGCACGAGTACATCACCACCGGCCAGGTCGACTCGAAGTTCGGGTTCGGGCTCGACGACGTCCCGCGCGCCATCGACCGGATCGGCAACCTCGAGCTGCGCGGGCTCCACGCCCACCTCGGCTCCCAGATCTTCGACCTGGCGCCGTACGAGAAGCTCGCCGAGGTGCTCACCGGGATCGGCGACTACCCGCTGCTCAACCTGGGCGGCGGGCTCGGGATCGCCTACACCGCCGACGACCGGCCGCCCGCGATCGAGGACTACGTGGAGACGCTCTTGCGCGGCGCGCCCGACGGCGTGACCGTGCTCTGCGAGCCCGGCCGCTCGCTCGTGGGCAACGCGGGCGTCACGCTCTACCGCGTCGGGACCGTCAAGGAGATCCCCGGCGTGCGCACGTACGTCGCGGTCGACGGCGGCATGTCGGACAACCTGCGGCCGATGCTCTACGGCGCCCGCTACGAGGCGCAGATCGCCGACCGCTTCGGCGGCGACACGCTCTGCACGATCGCCGGGAAGCACTGCGAGTCGGGCGACATCCTCGTGCGCGACGTCCTGCTCGACGACCCGCATGCCGGCGACCTGCTCGTGATGCCCGCCACCGGCGCCTACGGCCACGCGATGGCGAACAACTACAACGGCATCCCGCGGCCGCCCGTCGTCTTCTGCTCCGGTGGCCAGGCGCGCGAGGTGGTGCGCCGGGAGACCTACGACGATCTGACGGTCCGTGACCTGTAGACAATCCGCCGCCGGATGAGCGGGCCGTTCAGGGTCGGGCTGCTCGGCCACGGGACGGTCGGGTCGGCCTTCCACGAGCTGCTCGAGGAGCGCGCGCCGGCGATCGAGTCGTCAACCGGCACGCGCCCGGAGATCGCCGGCGTCCTCACGCGCTCGAGCGGCGATTTCGACGAGATCGTCGCCGGCAGCGACCTGGTCGTCGAGCTGATCGGCGGCGTCGAGCCCGCACGCGAGTACGTCCTGCGCGCGATCGAGGCCGGCAAGCACGTCGTCACCGCCAACAAGGCCGTGCTAGCGCAGCACGGCGAGGAGATCTACGACGCCGCGCGCGCGGCCGGCGTTCAGCTCCGCTTCGAGGCGGCGGTGGGCGGGGTGGTGCCCGTGATCCGGGTGATCCACGAGACGCTCGCGGCCGCGCACGTGGAGCGGGTCCACGGGATCGTGAACGGCACCACCAACTTCATCCTCTCGGAGATGACGGCGACCGGCGCGACGTACGAGGTCGCCCTCGCGGAGGCCCAGCGGCTCGGCTACGCGGAGGCGGACCCGACCGAGGACGTGAGCGGCCGCGACGCCGCCGCGAAGATGGCGATCATCGCGCGGCTCGCGTTCAACGTGCCGGTGCACGTGGACCAGGTCTCGTACGAGGGGATCGAGGCGCTGACCGCGTACGACGTCGAGTACGCGAAGGAGCTCGGCCTGTCGCTCAAGCTGGTCGGCACCGCCGAGCGGCTGGCGGCCGGGATCTCGGTGCGCGTGCACCCGACGTTCATCTCCGGCGGGCACCCGCTGGCGTCGGTCAACGGCTCGTTCAACGCGGTCACGATCGAGTCGCCCGCGATCACGGAGATCACGCTGTCCGGCCCCGGCGCGGGTGGGTCGCAGACGGCGTCCGCGGTCCTGGGCGACGTGATCTCGGCGATGATCCCGCCGCCCACGCTGCCGCCGCCGGCCGAGGACGTGCCGCTGGTGGGCGACGTCGAGTCGGCGTTCTACCTGCACATCGAGGTGGCCGACCGGCCCGGCGTGCTCGCCCAGGTCGCGGAGATCCTCGGCATGCAGGGCGTGTCGGTCAAGTCCGTCGTCCAGAAGGGGCTCGGCGACGACGCGCGGCTCGAGATGGTCGTCCACCCCGTGCTCGAGTCGGCGTTCAAGGCGGCCGTCGACCTGATCGGGCGGCTCGACTTCCTGCGCGCCCCGCCGCGCACGATCCGCGTGATCGAGGAGACCTTCGACTGACCCTCTGGGACTACCGCGACCGCCTGCCGGTGGACCCCGTCGTCACGCTCGGCGAGGGCGGCACCCCGCTGATCCCCGCGCCCGCGCTCTCGGAGCGGACGGGCTGCGACGTGTGGCTCAAGCTCGAGGGCACCAACCCGACCGGGTCGTTCAAGGACCGCGGGATGACGGTGGCGGTGTCGGCGGCCGTCGCGGAGGGCGCCGAGGCGGTGGTGTGCGCCTCGACCGGCAACACCGCGGCCAGCGCCGCGGCCTACGCGGCCCGCGGCGGGCTGCGCGGGGCGGTGATCGTCCCGGAGGGCAAGATCGCCACCGGCAAGCTCGCCCAGGCGCTGATGCACGGCGCGCGCGTGGTGGCGCTGCGCGGCAACTTCGACCAGGCGCTCGAGATCGTGCGCGAGCTGGCCGACCGCCACCCGATCGCACTCGTCAACTCGGTCAACCCGTTCCGGATCGAGGGGCAGAAGACGGGCGCCTTCGAGGTCTGCGACCAGCTCGGCGAGCCGCCCGACGTGCTCTGCATCCCGGTCGGCAACGCCGGCAACGTGACCGCCTGGTGGAAGGGCTTCCGCGAGTACGAGGTCGCGCCGCGGCTCTTCGGCTTCCAGGCCGAGGGCGCCGCGCCGCTCGTGCAGGGGGCCCCGGTGGAGAACCCCGAGACGGTGGCGTCGGCGATCCGGATCGGCAACCCGGCCCGCTGGGAGGATGCGATGGACGCGTTCACCTCCTCGCGCGGGGAGGTGCGGGCGGTGTCCGACGACGAGATCCTCGCCGCCTACGCGCTCCTCGGCGAGCGCGAGGGGGTCTTCTGCGAGCCGGCCTCGGCGGCGTCCGTGGCGGGGCTGCTCAAGTACGGCGCCGAGGGCAGGGTGGTCTGCGTGCTCACGGGGCACGGGCTGAAGGACCCGACCACGGCGCTGGCGAGCGCGGCGCCCGTCATGCCGTGCGAGCCGGTGCTCGAGGAGGTCGAGCGGGCGGTGCTCGGCTCGTGAGGCGCCACCGCGTGGTGCGGGTGCCGGCGTCGTCGGCCAACCTGGGACCGGGCTACGACTCGATGGCCGCCGCGCTCGCCCTCCACCTGGAGCTCGAGGTGGAGGAGACGGGTGAGTTCCGGGTCGACCCGGGGGGCGAGGGCCTGCCCGGCGGCCGCGACAACCTCTGCGTGCGCGCCTTCGAGGCGCTGCACCCGGCGGACGGGCACGAGTTCCGGATCCGCTCCGAGATACCGGTGGCGGCGGGGCTCGGCTCGAGCGCCGCAGCGATAGTCGCGGGGCTCGTGGCCGCCGACCACATGTACGAGCTCGACGCGCCCCTGCTCGAGCTCGCGACGGGCCTCGAGGGCCACCCGGACAACGTCGCCGCCGCCCTGCTCGGCGGGTTCGTCGTCTGCGCCGACGGCGCGGCCGAGCGGTTCGAGGCGGCGCCCGGGATCGAGGGGGCGCTGGCCATCCCGCCGGATCCCGTGGCCACGACGGAGGCGCGCGCCGCCCTCCCCGACGAGGTCCCGCTCACCGACGCGGTCCACAACGTCTCGCACGCCGCGCTGCTGGTGCTCGGCCTCGCGCGCGGCGACCTCGACCTCGTCGCGCGCGGGCTCTCGGACCGGCTCCACCAGCCGCGGCGCGAGCGCCTCTACCCCCGCTCGATGGAGCTGCTCCGCCAGGCGCGCGAGCTGGGCGCCGTGGGCGCCTCGATCTCGGGCGCGGGCCCGACCGTCCTCTTCTGGTGCCACTGGCAGGCCACGGGCGCCCTGATCGACCGCCTCCGCCAGGCCGCCCCCGACTGCGAGGTGAGCCGCGCGCAGTTCTCGCCCGGCGGGGCGGACGTGCGGGCGCTCTGAGTACGCCGGGCGGCGCCGAACGAGGCAGGACGCGCCACGATGTGGGCGAAAGCAGACCGTTGGAGCCCCTCGTGGAGTCCACCGATGCGGACACCAGGCCGATCTTCACCAAACCGCGCCCGAGCGTGCCGCGGATGTTCGCGGCGTTCGCGGCAGCCGGCGCGATAGCGGCGCTCGGCGGCTACGCGATCGGGCACGCGGGGGGCAAGGACCTCGACGCCGCGCGCACCGAGGGCGCGCGCGAGGGGCTCGCGGCGGGGGGGAAGGTGGGCCGGCGCGAGGGCTACCGGCGCGGGTTCGCCAGGGGCAAGAAGGCCGGTTACGACGCGAGCTACGACCGGACGTTCGTGGAGACCTACAAGCGCGCCGGCGGGCGACCCAGCGCTCTGGCGCAGCAGGGCGGGACGGGGCAGTGACGGGCGTTCCGCCCAACAGGCGCGTGCCGCTCGCCCTGGCGGGGCTACTCGTGGTGGTCCTCGCTGTGATCGGCTTCTCGATCGGGCGCTCGGCGCGCAGCGACCCCGACCGCGCCGACAGCGCGAGGGCCGACGCCCGGCGCGCCGCCTTCAAGACGGGCCGCACCGCGGCGCTGAAGATCTCCCGCAAGGCCGGCTACAAGGCGGGCTACGAGCAGGGCGCGAAGGCCGGCCACCTCGCGGGGAAGCGCGCCGCGCGCAAGCGCGTCAAGCGGGAGCTCGAGAAGGGCCTGGTGGTGACGCCCGGCACGACGAGTCCCCCCGCCCCGTACACCGACCAGGGCGGGAACCCGGCACCGAACCCGAACTGCCCGGCGGGGCAGGAGCCGACGGCGGGCGGCGGCTGCGCGCCCTACGACGAGGAGAACGGGCAGCGCGAGCCGAAGATCAACGACCCCGCCTGCTACAAGCCGGACCCGCCGGACGCCTGCTTCTAGTCGATCGCGATCTTGTCGATCGACGTGCTCGCGGTCCCGGCCCCGTTGGCGTTGGTCGCCCTGAGCGTGAAGGTCGCGGACTCGCTGGCTCCGTCGCGCAGCTTCGACAGCGCCTCCGGCGGGAGCTCGAGCGCGACGACCTTCGCGACGTTCGCCGCCACCGACACCGTGACGGGCTTGAGCGCGTAGACCTTCGGGCTCGTGTTCTTCCGCTTCCGCTTCACGGTGCCCCTGACGGTGACGCTCGCCGCCTGAGTGCAGCGGGCGACGACCTGGACCTTGCCCTGCGGGGTGGCCCTGTTCGTCTTCGGCCTGAGCGTGCACGTCGGGGGCGGCTGGAGCTCGAATGCACCGATGTCGGTCGAGGCGCCGCGAGCTCGCGGGGCGTCGCCGAGATCCCTCGGGCCGTTCGCCGCGGCGCTGATCCCCTTGTTGACCGTGGGCGAATTGGGCCGCTCGCGGAAGTTTCCGACGCTGGTGTTCACGAACAGCACCGGCTGACCGGCCTGGTTGCCTCCGCCGTCGTCGAAGAACGAGGCGTTGGCGGCGCCCGTGTCGAACTCGCTCGAGTAGTTCGAGTGGTCGGCGTGCAGCGTCGCGCTCGCCCCCGTGCCGCCGCCGCCGACGTGGAATCCCCACTCGCCTCCCCGGGCGATCACGTTGGTGGCGCGGGCGTCGGCCGTGTTCCCGCAGAACGCCCGGACGGTCAGCCCCGTGGCGCCGGACCCGCGGCCCACCAGGGTCACGTTGCGATAGACGACGGACGCGCTGCCGGCGCAGTCCGCCACGGTCGCCGCGGCCGCGCCTGACTCGGCGGGCTTCCAGCAGACGCTGTTGTCGAGCCTGCCGCTCGTGATCTCGCACGTGTAGGCCGTGGAGGCGGACCCGTCCGCCCGGACGAAGACCTGGGACGCGGTCGAGCCGCCCGCCAGCCTGAGCCCCATGGACGCCCTGTTGTGGATGTCCACGTACTCGAGCCGGTCGCCGGCCCCCGTGATCGACACCGGGGTGTCGGCGAGGTCGTTGAACTCGATCTTCGGGCGCGGGAACCCGTGCGTGCCGTGGATGCGGACGTTCGCCATGGTCATCGACAGCCCCGAGGTGTACGGCGCCGGCGACCCGTACGTGCCCGGCGCGAGCACGATCTCGTCGCCCGTGCCGGCATTGGCGAAGGCCTGCTGGATCGTGCACGCGTTCGGCGCCGGGCTGCACTGCCCGTTGCCCCGCGGCTGGGGCGCCGCGCGGAGGGTCGCGGCGTGTGCGGGTGCGGCGACGGCAAGGCTCAGCAGCGCCGCGACTGGTAGAAGCGACTTCACGCGCTCTCAGGCCGGCACGAGCTCGGCGCGCAGCTCGGCCACGCGCTCGCGCTCCTCGGGCATCCCGATCCGCTCGAGCACCTCCGCGGCGAGCCCGAGGTAGTCGTCGCCCAGCTCGGCGCGGTAGTCGATGATCGAGACCCCGCGCTCGGCCGACTCGGCGTAGCGGATCGACTGCCGCACCACCGAGTCGAAGACGCGCTCGCCGAACCGCTCGCGTAGCTGCGCGAGCGCCTCGCGCGAGTGGATCGTGCGCAGGTCCGCGATGTTGAGCACCACCCCGAGCCACTCGAGGTCGGGATGGAGGTTCTCCTTCGCCAGCTCGATGATCTCGAGCGCCTGCTCGACGCCCTGGAGCGAGAAGTACTGCGCCTCCGTGGAGATCAGCGCGTGGTCGGCGGCGACGACCGCGTTGACGGTGAGCAGCCCGAGCGCCGGCGGGCAGTCGATCAGGATCACGTCGTGCTGGCGGCCGACCTCGCGCAGCGCGCGCCGCAGCGTCATCTCGCGCCCCATCTTCCCGCCGAGGACGAGCTCGGCCTCGGCGAGCCCGAGGTTCGCGGGGATCACGCCGCCGTGGACTGCCTCGGCGGCCTTCACGCGCCCGGCGAGGACGTCGGCGATCGTCGGGTCGGCGTCGGCCGGGACGTCGAAGTAGTCGGAGAGGTTGCCCTGCGGGTCGAGGTCGACGGCAAGCACGTCGAGGCCGACCCGGGAGAAGACGTCCGAGAGCGTCCGCACGGTCGTGGTCTTGCCCGTTCCACCCTTCTGGGAGAGGACCGCGATCGTGGTCGCCACGAGCGCGACTATAGCTCTGCGGCGGGGCCGGGGCGGAGCGCTATACGGCGCCCGCGACCGAGCGGTCCGGGAACGGCGCGGCGGCCACCTCCCGCAGGCAGATGTAGTGCAGGTGGAAGCGTCCGATCGCGATCTGGTCGCCGTCCTCGAGCTCCCGCATGTCCACGTGGGCGCCGTTCACGAACACGCCGTTCAGGCTCCGGTCGTCGAGGATCCGGGCGCCGCTGTCCTCGCGGTGGACGAGGGCGTGACGGCGCGACACGGTCGGGTCGTCGAAGCGGATGCGCGCGGACAGGCTCCGGCCGATCCGCGTCCAGCCCTCCTGGAGTGCGACCACGCGCACGCGCTCGTCGTCCTCGTAGGCGAGGTAGTCGCCCGCCGCCACCAGGGCTTCGCGGGCCTCGGCCAGCCAGTCCGGCCGCGGCTGGCGATCGCCGACCGGCTCGGCCCGCGCGAGCTCGCCGAACATCGAGGAGCGGCGGAAGTCGGAGCCGCCGCAATGCGGGCAGGAGGGGACCTCATCCAGCTCCTGCAGGGCTACGGCGTAGCCGCAGGAGTCGCAACGGAAGCAACCGGCGCCGGCGAGCGTTCCGGCGGGGACGGTGTCGGTCTCTCCTCCCGAGATAGTGCAAATGGTAACGAGAGCGTCAACCCGGTCCTTGGCGCGCCAGCGCTGCCGATCCCGCAATTTGCGGCCCTTCCGGAGGGTTGTGGGCGGCCGCGCAGAAGCCAGCGGCATGGCCAAGGAAATCGCTTCCATCCTGCTCAGAAACCGCCTCGGAGCCCTCACCGCCGACGGCCCGCGCTGCTCGCACTGCAGCCGCAGCCCGCTCGTGGGCGAGCGCATCCACGAGCTCGGCTCCGGCAAGCGGGTCTGCTCGCTCTGCGTCACGCTCGTGTCGGCGACCGAGGGCGAGCCCGTGGGCTCCGAGCTCGTCCGCTCGGGCGAGCGCCCGCTGGCAGTCGTGCAGCCGCGCGCCGCGTAGCGGCCAGGCGACCCGCCCGCGGGGCACGCCGCGGCGACCGTAGAATGCGGCCGCCGTGATCCCGATCCGCGTCCACACGCACATCTCGGCGCCGCGCGAGGCCGTTTTCGACCTCCTGGCCGACATGTCGGCGCGCCCGTCCTGGACCGACCACTTCCAGAAGGACTTCCGGCTCGAGAGCCCGCGCTCGTCGGGCGTCGGCGCCGCCGCCCGCTACCGCCTCGACGCGCCGCTCAACCGCCGCTGGGGCGAGAGCGAGGTGATCGAGGCGGACCGGCCGCGCCGCGTGGTGGAGGCGACCCGGTCGGGCCGGCTCAGCGGCACCCGCGGCGAGGTGGTCTACGAGCTGAGCCCCCAGGGGCGGTCGCTGACGCGCGTGGACATGACCGTCTGGACCGAGGGCGGCACGCCGCGCGAGCTCGTGAAGGACAAGCTCGGCGCCCGCCGCTGGCTGCGGCGGCAGTCGAAGAAGGCGCTCGAGCGGCTGCGCACGATCCTCGAGGAGCACCCGGACGAGCCGCTCGACCGGGTGACCGTCGCCGGCTGGGAGCAGTCGCGCGGACCGCGCTTCGGCACCGGCACGCGCGCGGCCAGGGGGTAGAGTTCCGCCGCCCGATGCGCCCCCGACGCCTCGCCATATGCGTACTCGCGTGCAGCCTCGCGGCGCTGCTCGTGGCCGGCTGCGACTCGGGCAGGCCCGAGGGGGTCGCGCGCGAGGGCCTCTACGAGGACGTGGCGGGCCTCGATTACAACGTCTTCATCACGCGCGAGCTCAACCTCCGCGACGCCGAGGACCGCGACTACTACCGCGGACCCGAGGCGCCGCCCGGGTCGGCGCTCTACGGCGTGTTCATCCAGGTCTGCAACAACGGCGAGGGGATGAAGTTCCCGGACGTCGAGTTCGCGATCGAGGACAACCAGGGCAACGAGTTCCACCCGCTGCCGCTGCCGAGGCGGAACGTCTTCGCCTACAGGGCCAGGCGGCTGGCCACCGACTCGTGCATCCCGGAGCCCGGCAGCGCGGCGGCGTCGGGTCCGACCGCCGGCTCGCTGCTGCTGTTCAAGCTGACCCTCTCGTCACTCGAGAACCGGCCGCTGGAGCTGGTGATCGAGGCCCCGCCCGGCAGCGAGAAGCCGACGCGCAAGGTCATCCAGCTCGACATCTAGCGAGCTAGTCGCCCAGGCCGACCGACTGGAGCACCGCCCGCGCGGCGGGCGCGGCGGTCTCGCCGCCGGCACCGGCCCGGACCAGCATCACCGCCACCACGATCCGCGGCTTCTTCGCGGGCGCGAACGACGTGAACCAGGCGTCCGTGCGGCTGCGCCTGTCGGCCGTCTGCGTGGCGGTGGGTCCCGTCGTGCTCTCGAGCTCCGCGGTCCCGGTCTTGCCCGCGACCACGCCGTCGCCGAGGTTCGCCGCCACGCCCGTGCCGCGCGCGACCACGCCGACCATCAGCTTCCTGAGCACGTGGGCGGTGTGCGTGGACATCACCCGCCGCGACCGAGGCCGCGCGTCAGGGTCGATCGTGGGCTCGCTCATGCGCCCGCCGGCGGCGATCGTCTGCGCGACCATCGCGAGCTGGAGCGGCGTCGCGAGCGCCCTGCCCTGGCCGATCGCCGTCGAGCCGAGCTCGAGCTTCGACGCGATCCGGTCCGCCTCGGGGAGGGTGCTGGGCTTGGCGCCGGGGAACGGCGGCGGGCGGTTCCAGCCGAAGCGCTCGGCCATCTCCACCAGCCGGTCGGCGCCGACCCGGACGCCCAGCGGCGCGTAGACCGAGTTGCACGACTCGATGAAGCCCTCGGCGACGGTGCCGCCGCACACCTCGCCGTTCGCGTTCTGGAGCTTCACCCCGTCGATCAGCGCGTAGCTGGCGAAGGGGAACCGGGTCGAGGTCTTGGCCACGTCGTGCTCGAGGGCCGCCGCGAGCGTCACGATCTTGAACGTCGACCCCGGCGGCTGGGGCGCCGAGAACGCGATGCCGGCGAGCGCCCGCACCCTGCCCGTCCGCGGGTCGAGGGCGGCGATCCCGCCGAGCCGCCCGGCCAGCGCGGTCTGCGCCGCCGCCTCGATCCCGAGGTCGATCGTGGTGCGGACC
>DATENL010000270.1:0-12648 GCA_035275105.1 Thermoleophilaceae bacterium | reverse complement strand
GCGAGGGGCGCAGCTACCTGGCCCTCGAGGACGTCGAGCTGCTCGGCGCACGCCCGGCCGGAGCCGCCGCGGGCAGCGACGCCGGGGCGGCCCAGCAGGCGACGGCGGTGGCCACCCTGCGGGTCACGCTCCGCGAGGCGGTTCTCCTGACCGCTGCGCAGAGCTTCGCGCGCGAGGTCCGCCTGCTCGTCCGCCCGCCGGGAGAGCGCCGCACGCGCCGTGCGGTGGTGGTGGAGGCAGGCGGCCTGTAGGGCGCGTTTTTAGGTCCCCCACAAGAACCGTTCCTACCGTCGGCGGCGCGTACCCCCGCGGATCCGATCCGCGTACCCCCCGCAACCGGGAGCCGCCCGCACCTGGCGGCGAGCCGCAACCAGCGGTCGGCTCCCGCGCGCGGGCGCGCGCGAAACCCAGCGCGGGGTGGGCGGGGATCGGGGCCGCGGGGCGCACGGTCGGCGGGCGCGAAGCGATTAAGGGCCTCGCGCCCACTGCCGATGAGGAACCAACAGTCGCCCTCCAAGCGCGGGCGGCCCCGGACCATGGCCAACCCTCCCCAGCCACTCCGCCCCGATTTCGGCTCGCTCGACGTCGAGAGCTTCACGCACGTCCCCGGCGGACGCGAGCTCGCCCTCCTGCGCCTCGAGGGCCGCTATCGCTCGCGGCTCGCCGAGCCGCTGCTCGAGGCGGCCCTGCTCGTGGACGACGGCCTCGCGATCCATCGCCACGAGGCGCTCCCGCAGTCGACCGCGCTCGACTCGGCCGCCGGCGAGGACGAGTGGCTCTGGCGCGCCGCGTTCGCCGTCTCGCTCGCGGCGCTCGAGGACCCCGAGACCGCCTTCGTCCTCCAGGCCGGCCCCGGCATCGAGATCGAGCTCGGCGAGCCCGACGCCTGGCAGCCCCCGACCTCCCGCCGCGCCCGCCGCCGCGGGACCGTGACGGTCGGCCGCCGCGCGGTGGCCGCCGCCATGCTCATGGCGCTGGCCGTCGGCCCCACAAGCGGCCTCGCCGAGGCGGTCGCCGCCGTGAAGGGCTCGAACGAGACTGCCACGTCGTCCCACCCGCTCATCCCGGTCGCCCACATCTGCGGCCCCGGCGGCAGCGACCCGAGCGGCACCTGCCCGCCCGGCGAGCACCTGCACCCCAAGCTTCGCGCCGCTCAGGCCCAGACCGACGTCGCCGTCCCCGACGACGCGTCCTCCTCGAAGTCGTCCAAGGGCCCGAGGGGCACGAGCACGAGCAGCACTCACAACAGCGGTAGCAAGCCCCACCCCCAGAGCAGCAGCGGCAGCGACACGGGCGACAGCAGCGACCGCGACGCCGCGCCCAGCTCCCCGGGCAAGGACAACAAGGCGGACGGCCCCTCCTCGAGCAACGGGAACGACGGTCACGGCCGCAGCGACGGCCAGGGCCACAGCAGCGGCCCCCGCCACGACGACGGCGCCGGCGACCACGGCCGCAAGCCCACCGGCGACGAGCCGCGGCGGACCCCCTCCTCGCACCCGAGCAGCGGCGGCAGCGCCCCCGCGCCGCGCCCGACCCCGATGCGCCACAGCGACGGCTCGCCGAGCCGCGCCAACCCGAGCTTCATGGACGCGCTCCCGGGCCCGGCGGTCAGGGGCGTCCCCAACTTCGTCATCCAGAAGTTCCGCGTCCCGATCTTCCTGCTGCCCATCTACCAGGCCGCGGGCACGCAGTACGGGATCCGCTGGGAGGTCCTGGCCGCGATCAACGAGATCGAGACCGACTACGGCCGCAACCTGAACGTGTCGTCCGCCGGCGCGCTCGGCTGGATGCAGTTCATGCCGGCCACCTGGCGCATGTACGGCGTCGACGCCAACAAGGACGGCAAGCGCGACCCCTACAACCCGGTCGACGCGATCTTCGCCGCCGCCAAGTACCTCAAGGCCTCGGGCGGCGACAAGGACATCAAGCGCGCGATCTTCGCCTACAACCACGCCGACTGGTACGTCGACTCGGTGCTGCTGCGGGCCAAGCTGCTCGCGGGCATGCCGATCGACGTGGTCGACTCGCTCACCGGCCTGACCGAGGGCCGCTTCCCGGTCGCCGCGCACGCCCGCTACGCCGACGACATCGACGAGGAGAACGCCGAGCGCCGCGTCAAGGCCGGCGAGAACGCCGCCGACGTGGTGAACGACGACGCGAGCCGCCGCGCGATCTCGATCTACTCGTCCGAGCGCTCGCCGGTCGTGGCGGTCAACGACGGCAGGGTCAAGAAGGTCGGCAGGAACCGGAAGCTGGGCCGCTACGTCGTGCTCCAGGACGTGTACGGCAACCGCTACACCTACAGCGGCCTCGGCTCGGTCGCCCACTACTACCCGGTGCCGAAGAAGAACCCGGGCAAGACCGGCAACGAGGCGCGCGCCGTGAGCGCCCACCGCGGTCCGCGCCCGAAGGTCGTGACCAAGAAGCGCGTCTTCGCCCACCCGTCGCGTCCGAACGCGCGCGGCGCCGGCGGCCTCGAGCAGATCTTCGACGAGCAGGCGGCCGGCGGTGGGTTCTCGACCTACTCGCACGTCTTCACCCCGGACCTCGGCCTCAACTCGAAGAACTCGACGCTGCGCAAGCTGCGCCCCGGCGCCCACGTGATCGCCGGCACCCTGCTGGGTCGCGTCGGCCGCCCGGACCCGAAGCTCGCCGCCCACATGAACTTCGGGATCCGCCCGGCCGGCAAGGGCGCGCCGAACGTCGACCCGAAGCCGATCCTCGACGGCTGGAAGCTGCTCGAGTCGACCGCGATCTACCGGGCGAAGGGCAAGAACGTGCTCAAGGACTCGCACGTCTCGATCGGCCAGATCCTGATGATGCCGAAGGCGCTGCTCGAGAAGCGCGTGCTCCACGACCGCCGCGTGACGATCTACCCCGGCGGGCGCAACGACATCCAGTCCGGCCAGATCGACCGCCGCGTGCTCGCCGTCCTCGAGTTCCTCGCCGAGTCCGGCCTGAACCCGACCGTCAGCTCGCTCAGGGGCAACCACGGCTACCTGACCTCCTCGGGCAACGTCTCGGAGCACTCGTCGGGCAACGCGGTCGACATCGCCGCGATCAACGGGATCCCGATCATCGGCCACCAGGACCGCGGCGGCATCACCGAGCAGACCGTCCGCAGGCTCATGACGCTCCAGGGCACCATGCGCCCGCACCAGATCATCTCGCTGCTCGACTTCGGCGCCAACACGATGTCGCTGGGCGACCACGACGACCACATCCACGTCGGCTTCCACCCGATGTTCGGGAACAGCAAGAAGGTCGGGAAGCAGGCCCAGGCGGTCCTCAAGCCCGGTCAGTGGTCGGACCTCATCGGACGCCTGAAGGAGATCCAGAACCCCGTCGTTCCGACGAGCCCGTCACGGTACGCGCTGCCCGCCAAGCAGCCCCACAGCGGTCACGGCGACTAGCGCGGAGGCTCGGGGGGTGGACACGAGCGTCAAGCAGAAGCGCCGCTGGCTGATCGAGTTCGGCCTCGCGAGCCTCGTGCCGGTGTTCCTCCTGGGCCTCTTCCTCTCCCAGGCGATCCGCTCGCACTCCGAGGACCGCGCCATCGGCGCAGCGCAGCACAAGGCGCAGCTCGTCGCCGACCTCGCCGTCCAGCGCTCGTTCGAGTCGGGCGTCGATCTGTCGCGCGGCCTCACCGCCGACGAGCAGACGGAGCTCGTGAGCGCGCTCGACGCCGTGAGGCAGGGCACGAGCGTCTCCCGCACCACCCTGCGCGACCGGGCCGGCACGGTCGTCTACTCCGACGACCCGCTGCTGGCGACGGGCAACTCGCCCGTCCCCGGCGACGCGCGGATCGCGGGCACCGGCGACACCGTCTCCCGCGTCGACGACCTGAGCAAGAACCCGGCCGCGGCCGACGCCTCGCTCGGACGCGTCCTCCAGGTCTTCACGCCCGTCCGCGTAGGCGGCTCGAGCGCTCCGATCAGCGGCACGATGGAGCTGTGGCTTCCCTACAGCGAGGTCGCGAAGCAGGTCGAGCACGAGACCGGGTCGCTGTACGTGCTGCTGTGGATCGGCCTGGTGCTCCTCTGGGGCACCGTCCTGGGCGTGGTCGCCGCCGCCTCGAAGCGGCTCCGCCGCCAGGCCGCCGAGAAGGAGGAGCAGGCGCTCTCCGACGGCCTCACCGGGCTCCCGAACCGGACGATGTTCCAGACGATGATCGAGCGCGCGATGACCGGCGTCGGGCGGCGCAAGAAGATGGGCGTCGTGATGCTGATGGACCTCGACCGCTTCAAGGACGTCAACGACACGCTCGGGCACCACAACGGCGACCTGCTGCTTCAGCGCATCGGCTCGCGCCTGCACAGCGTCCTCCGCGACACCGAGACGGTCGCCCGGCTCGGCGGCGACGAGTTCGCGATCCTGCTGCCCGAGGTCCCCGACCGCCAGTCGGTCGTGCCAGTCGTCAGGCGCGTGCTGAAGGTGCTCGAGGAGCCCGTCGTGGTCGGCGGCCTCGCGCTCCAGTGCGAGGGCTCGATCGGCCTCGCGATCTTCCCCGAGCACGGGACCACCGTGGAGTCGGTCATGCGCGCGGCGGACGTCGCGATGTACATGGCCAAGGAGAACCGCTCCGGCTACGAGTTCTACGACGCCCGCCGCCACGAGCACCGGCACGACGCCGGTCGCCTCGCGCTGATCGGCGAGCTGCGGCGCGCCATGGACGAGACCGAGCTGGTCCTCTACTACCAGCCGAAGATCGACCTCGAGACCGGCACGGCCACCGGCGTCGAGGCGCTCGCGCGCTGGCACCACCCCGAGCGCGGCCTGCTGTCACCGGACGAGTTCATCCCGCTCGCCGAGCGCTCCAACCTGCTGCGCCCGATGACGCTCTACCTGCTCGACTCGGCGCTCCGCCAGGCGAACGCGTGGCGCACGCGCGGGCTCGAGGTGAGCGTGGCCGTGAACCTGTCGATGCAGAACCTGATCGACCTGCGGCTGCCGAACGACCTGGCGCGCCTGCTCACGAGCTGGCGGCTCCCGCCGGGCTCGCTCGAGCTCGAGATCACGGAGTCGACGATCATGGCCGACCACCGGCGCGCGATGACGATCCTCAGCCGCCTGAACAAGATGGGCGTGACGCTGACGGTCGACGACTTCGGGACCGGCTACTCGTCGCTCGCGTACCTCCAGAGCCTCCCCGTCAGCTCGATCAAGATCGACAAGTCGTTCGTGATGGCGATGGCGGAGGACCCCGGCAATGCGACGATCGTGCAGTCGACGATCGACCTCGGGCACAACCTGGGCCTGAAGGTGGTCGCCGAGGGCGTCGAGAACGCGGAGAGCTACAACAAGCTCGCCTCGCTCGGCTGCGACTACGCCCAGGGCTACTTCCTCAGCCGGCCGCTGTCCCCCGATCGCGCGACCGTCTGGCTCGACGCGTTCATGGGCCGCACGGGCGACGGAGCGCTCGACGAGTGGGTTGTCGAGGCGCCGGTGTCGTCGTCCATGGACGCGCCCGCGCCCGCAGAGCCGGCGGACGCCGAGCGCCCGGACGCCGAGCCCCTGCTGGAGGCCGAGACGCCGTAGGCTCCGTCCCATGGCGGGACGGATCGTGATCTTCGGCGCGACCGGGTACACCGGGCGCCATACGGCGGAGCGGCTTGTGGAGAGCGGGGTGCGGCCCGTGCTCGCGGCGCGCAACGTCGAGCGCGTTCGCGCGCTGGGCGACGAGTTGGGCGGGCTCGAGGTCGCCGTCGCCGACGTCGGCCGGCCCGAGTCGGTCCGCGACCTCGTGGGCGCGGGCGACGTGCTCGTGGCCACCGTCGGCCCGTTCACCCGCTGGGGCGATCCGGCCGTTGAGGCGGCCATCGCGGCCGGCGCGCACTACCTCGACTCGACCGGCGAGTCGGCGTTCATCAGGCGCGTGTTCGAGCACTTCGGCCCGCGCGCCGAGGCCGCGGGCATCGGGATGGTCACGGCGTTCGGCTTCGACTGGGTGCCGGGGAACATCGCCGGCGCGCTCGCCCTGCGCGAAGCGGGGGAGGGCGCGCGCCGGGTCAGGATCGGCTACTTCTCGCCCGGCGAGATCAAGGGCAGCGGCGGGACGATGGCGACGATCGCGACGTCGACGTTCGAGTCCGGGTTCGCCTGGCGCGACGGGCGCCTCGTGACCGAGCGGATGGCGAAGCGCTACTCGACCTTCGAGGTGAACGGGCGGGAGCGGCCAGCCATCTCGGTCGGCTCGTCCGAGCACTTCGCTCTGCCGCGGCTCCAGCCCGGGCTGCGCGAGGTGGACTCGTACCTCGGCTGGTTCGGGCCCGCGTCGCGCCCGATGCAGGCGATGTCGGCGGTTGCGGCCGCCGCCACGGCAATCCCGGGAATGCGGAGCGGGCTGCAGTCGCTGGCCGGCCGGTTCGTCAAGGGCTCGACCGGCGGGCCGGACGCCGAGGTGCGCGCCAAGTCCGGCTCCTACGCCGTCGCCACGGCCTACGACGACTCCGGACGGGAGCTGGCGGAGGTGCGCGTCGAGGGCGGGAACGCCTACGACTTCACGTTCGGCATCCTCGCCTGGGGCGCGCGCACGGCGGCGGCGGGCGGCCTCACGGGCAGCGGCGCGCTGGGGCCGGCGGACGGGTTCGGGGTCGACGAGCTCGAGGCCGGCTGCCGCGAGGCCGGCCTGACCCGCGTGGGCTAGGCGCCCAGCCCGCTCACGCGCGCAGCTCCGCGACCGTCCCGTCCGGCCGCCCGAGCAGGACCTCGTCAGCCATTCCCAGGAACAGCCCGTGCTCGACCACGCCCACCGTCGCCTTCAGGGCAGCCGCGAGCTGGGTCAGGTCGCCCTCCGCGGGGAGCCGGCAGTCGAGCAGGTGATGGCCCTCGTCGGTGACGAGCGGTTCGCCGCGGTCCGCCGTCCGCAGCTCCGCCTCGGGCACGAGCTCGAGCACTCGCTCCCGGGTCTGCGGCCAGGCGAACCGCACCACCTCGACCGGCAGCCGGAACGCCTGGCCGAGGCGGTCGACCCGCTTGCTCTCCTCGGCGACGACCACGAAGCGCTCCGCGGCGCAGACCACGAGCTTCTCGCGCAGGAGCGCCGCGCCGCCGCCCTTGATCAGCCCGAGATCGGCGTCGACCTCGTCGGCACCGTCGATCGCGATCGCGAGCCGTGTCCCCGCTTCGAGCTCGACCGCCTCGATGCCCAGCTTGCGTCCGAGCTCGGCGGTGCGGTCGGAGGCGAACGCGGCGCGCAGCGGCGGGTCGCCGGCGAAGCGCTCGCGGGCCAGCTCCATCGTCCGCCAGACGGCTCGTCCCGAGCCGAGGCCGATCGTCGCGCCGGGCTCGATGCGGTCGAGCGCGGCCGCGGCGGCGGCATCGCGCGCGGCGTCCGTCAGGGGGTCACCTTGATCTTGCGCGCGCGGGCGCCGACCTGGCCGATCGCATCGGTGGCGATCGCCTCCAGGATGCGCGTGCCCTTGCCGCCGAACCTCCACTTGCACCGGTACGGCGCGGTGGCGTCCACGCAGAGCCGCCGGTCGCCGGCGAAGAAGGCGACGCGGCGCACGCCGTAGTCGTCGTTCGCGACGGCGGACATCGTGACCTTCCTGCCGAGCTTCGCGGTCTTCGGCGCGGTGAACTTCGAGACCCTCGGCGCCGCGTCCTTGGGCGAGCGCGGGTTGGTGCCGAGCTCCGTCTCGAGCGCATCGGAGCGCCCGTCGTTGTCGTCGTCGCCGTCGCAGGCGTCGCCGTTCGGGTCGTTGTCGCTGTTGAGCTGGCCAGGATTCGCGACGCCCTTGCAGTTGTCGCTCGCGTCGGCGGCGGAGTCCTTGTCGCAGTCGCCGATGCACCAGTTGCGGACGAGCGCGCGGTCGACCGCCGACATCCCGGCCCACAGCTCCGCCGGCTCTCCGTCGATTCCCTTGGCGGCGTTGTTCGCGTTGAAGACGTTGTTGGCGACCGTCGTCGACTGCGCCTCGAAGTGCACGTAGCTGACGGCCTGGCCGGGCGCGAGGACGATGTCGCGGTACTCGACCATCGGGGTCCCGCCCGGATCGAACGTGAGGTTGAAAGGAGTGGGGAACGCGTCGAGGCGGTCGGGCGGTGTGGACGGGCCGTCCCAGTTGTGCGCGAGCGGAAGCCCGGTGCTGTCGTCGGGGTTCGCGCTGAACAGTGCCTGCGTGCAGGTGTCGTCGCCGGCCTGGCTGTCGAAGCTGGTCACCCACCGGTCCACGCGCGTCAGGAGGCCGTCGCCCGACGACGTGCTCGCGACGCTCGTGCCGCAGTCCGAGCCCAGCGAGCCAAAGAGCAGCATGTCGTACGCGCGCGTGGTGCTCGACGTGTTCTTCATCGTGTCCACCCAGCGGGCAAATGGACGGCCGGTCGCCGGCACGTAGACCCGGCGCGTCAGCGTGACCTCGGGCACGTTCGGGACAAGCGCCTGCGGCGGGTACACGGTCTCCTGCGCGCCCTGGGCGGGCACGCACGATGTCGAGCCCGTCACGTAGCTGCTGCCGCCCTGGAACGGGTCGTCACCCGCGTGTGCGAGCGTGACGAGCGGGAAGCCGTCGGTGATGCTGCCGTATGGATCGCCGGCCTCGCCGGACTTGCCGCCGTCGATGGCCTCGCCGAACTCGTCCAGTGACCAGGTGAACCCGGCGCCGTCGGTGTGGGTCACCTCGCAGGGGCTCGCCGCGGCGGCGCCGGGCAGCGCCAGCGCGCCGAGTGCCGCGGTGGTCGCGGCCATGAGCAGGATGCGAGCCCGCATTCGATGCGATCCTAACCGCCTTGGCCGGCGATCTCGACTCCTTGCTCCACATCACGCGCGAGCCCGCGGGCGAGCCGCTCGGCGCTCTGGTGCTCCTCCACGGGCGCGGCGCGCACGAGCGCGACCTCCTGCCGCTGCTCGACGCGCTCGACCCCGAGCGGCGGCTGGTGGGGGTCACTCCTCGCGCGCCGCTCATGCTGCCTCCGGGCGGCTACCACTGGTACAGGTCGGTCGGCATCCCCAAGCCGGACCCCGAGACGTTCCGGGGGACGATGACCCTCGTCGCCGGGTGGCTCGACGCGCTGCTCGCCGAGTACGAGCTGGTGTACGACCACCTCGTGCTGGGCGGGTTCTCGCAGGGCGCGGTGATGACCTACGCGCTCGGGCTCGGCGCCGGTCGCCCGCGCCCGCGCGGGCTCATCTGCCTGAGCGGATTCATGCCCGAGGTCCCGGGCTTCGAGCTGGACCTCTCGGGCCTCGACGGCTACCCGGTCGCGCTGGGGCACGGGACCCACGACCCGGTGATCGGCGTCGAGTGGGGGCGGCTCGCGCGCGAGCGGCTGGTCGACGCCGGGGCGGACGTGACCTGGCGCGAGTCGCCGATGCCGCACGCCGTCGACCCCGAGTACCTGGGCGAGCTGGCGGGCTGGCTCCGCCGCGTGGTGCCGGACTAGCCGTGGCCCGCCTGCCCTATCCCGACCGCGACTCGCTGCCCGAGCGGGTGGGTCGCGCGCTCGACAGGGTGCCGCCGCTCAACGTCTTCCGCATGACGGCGCACGCCGAGACGGCGTTCCGGCCCTGGCTCGCGTTCGGCGGGGCGCTGCTGTCGTCGCTCCAGCTCGACCCGGTCGTGCGCGAGCTCGTGATCCTGCGCGTGGCGCGCCTCTCCGACGCCGAGTACGAGTGGGTGCAGCACGAGCCGATCGCGCTGGCGGTGGGCGCCAGCCGTGAGCAGGTGACGGCGGTCGACCGCGGCGCGCTGGACGACAGGTCGCTCGGCGAGGGGGAGCGGGCGGCGCTGCGCTTCGCCACCGAGGTGGTCCGCGACGTGCGCGCCTCCGACGAGGCGCTCGAGGCGCTCACCGCGGCGAGCTTCTCACCGCGGGAGGTGGTCGAGCTGCTCCTGGTGATCGGTCAGTACATGATGGTCGCGCGGGTCGCGGAGACGGCCGGCATCGAGGTGGACGACCCGGGCGACGTCGTCACCTCCTCGTCGCGCGGACGTTCTCGATGAGCCGCGCGCGCCGCCCGCTCGAGTTCGGCGTCTCGATCGTCCCGGCGCTGGACGAGCTCGACGCCGGGCGCGCGATCGTACGGGCGGCCGAGGAGGGCGGACTCGACCTCGTTGGGATCCAGGACCACCCGTACCAGCGGCGGTTCCTCGACCCGTTCTCCCTGATCGCGACCCTGCTCGCGGAGACCGAGCGCCTGCGCTTCTTCCCGGACGTGGCGAACCTGCCGCTGCGCCCGCCGGCGATGATGGCGAAGGCGGCCGCGACGCTCGACCGGCTGAGCGGTGGACGGTTCGAGCTCGGGCTCGGGGCGGGCGCGACCGCCGAGCGGGCGGGCCAGATGGGCGGGCCGGCCCGGTCGCCGGGCGAGGCCGTGAGCGCGCTCGAGGAGGCGATCCAGGTGATCCGGCTCGCGTGGAGCGAGGACGAGAGCGTCTCGTTCGACGGCGAGCACTACCGCCTCGAGGCATACGAGCCGGGACCGGCGCCCGCACACCGGATCGAGATCTGGCTCGGGGCGTACAAGCCGCGGATGCTGGGCCTGACTGGGCGGCTCGCCGACGGCTGGATCCCGTCGTTCGGCTACCTGAAGCCGGACGCGGTGGCCGAGGCGTCGTCGCGGATCGACGAGGCCGCGCGGCACGCAGGGCGCGACCCCGGGGCCGTGCGGCGGGCCTACAACTTCGGCATGCCCGAGGGCGACCCGGCTGAGACGATCGCCTCGTGGGCAGGCGAGCTGGGGCTCGACACGTTCGTGCTCTGGGCCCGCGACGCCGCCGAGGCGGAGCGGTTCGCGGGGGAGGTCGTGCCCGCCGTTCGCGCCGCCGTCGGCTCGTGAGCGCCCCGCCGTTCGAGTCGCTCGACTTCGTCTACATGCCGAGCGGCGACGTCGCGGCGGACGTGCGGCACTTCACCGACGTGCTCGGAGGCGAGCTGGTGTTCGCGATCGAGGCGTTCGGCACGCGGGTGGCGATGGTGAGGATGACGGCCGACCCGCCCGCGGTGCTGCTGGCGGGGCATCTGGAGGGCGACCGGCCGGTGCTCGTGTTCAGGGTGGGTGACCTCGACGGCGCGGTCGCAACCGTGGAGGGCCGCGGCTTCGTGGCGGGAGAGCGCTTCGGGATCCCGCACGGGCCGGGCTGCATGCTGGAGGCGCCCGGCGGGCAGCGGCTGGCGCTGTACGAGCGGACGCGCCCGGAGGCGGACGAGCGGCTCGGGGGCCGGCGGGACTTCTAGAAGCAGTCGCCGCAGAGCGCCTCGAAGAGAACGAAGGGCAACGCGCTGAACGCCAGCGTCATGGCGCCGGCGGCCGCGCCCCAACGCAGCGCGGTGCCGCTCGCGGCGGCACGCCGAGAAGCGAGCCAGCGCACGAGCAGGCCGACCGCGACCACCGCGACGGCGGGGGGTCCGAGCCACACGAGACCCTCGTCCTCGCCGTGCCCGGGGCCCTCGTGGATCCGGACGGCGGCGAGCAGGGCGAGCACCGCCCCGGCCAAGGGGATCGCACCGAGCCAGAGCAGCACGCGCATGACCGCTTTCTAGCGGAGGCGGCGGCTGCGGGAGGGGGGAGAACCTTGGGCTCCCGCGTCCTTACCCGGGCATGGACCCGTTCGAGGACCTTGCGCAGGCGCTGCGGCGGCAGCTGATCGAGAACGCGCGCGACGGCGCGGCCGGCGATCGCGAGCTCGCCGCCGAGGTGCGGCTGCTGGTGGACCGCGAGGCCGCCGCACTGCCGGACGACGAGCGCGCGGCGCTGGCCGAGCGCGTCATCCGGCTGGCGACCGGGCTCGGTCCGCTCGACCCGCTGCTCGCCGATCCGGCGGTCGACGAGGTGATGGTGAACGGGCCGGACGAGGTCTGGGTCGAGCGCCGCGGGCGGGTCGAGCCGGCGCGGGCGTCGTTCGGTAGCGACGCCGAGCTGCGGCATGCGATCGAGCGGATCCTCGCGCCGCTCGGCCGGCGGGTGGACGAGGCGTCGCCGCTCTGCGACGCGCGGCTCCCCGACGGGTCGCGCGTGAACGTGGTGATCCCGCCGCTCGCGCTGTCGGGGCCGTGCCTGACGATCAGGAAGTTCCGCGCGCGCGGGTTCTCGCTCGACGACCTGGTTGCGAACGGAACGCTGCCGCCGGGGCTCGCGCGCTTCCTGACCCGGGCCGTGGCGGGGCGGGCGGCCGTGCTCGTGAGCGGCGGCACAGGCTCGGGCAAGACCAGCACGCTCGGCGCGCTCTCCGGCGTGATCCCCGGCGGCGAGCGGATCGTGACGATCGAGGACGCGGCCGAGCTGCGGCTGCGCCAGCCCCACGTGGTGCGGCTGGAGGCCCGGCCCGCGAACGTGGAGGGGAAGGGGGAGGTGACGATCCGGCAACTCGTCAGGAACGCGTTGCGCATGCGGCCCGACCGGATCGTGGTGGGGGAGGTGCGCGGCGGCGAGGCACTGGACATGCTGATGGCCCTCAACACCGGCCACGAGGGATCGCTCACGACGGTGCACGCCAACTCGGCTGAGGACGCGCTGCGGCGGCTTGAGACGCTGGCGCTGATGGCCGGCGTCGGCCTGCCGCACGCGGCCGTGCGCGACCAGGTGGCGGGGGCGCTCGACCTCGTGGTGCACCAGGCGCGCCGGCCCGACGGCTCGCGCCGGATCGAGTCGGTGGCCGAGGTCGTCAGGGTCGCCGGCGGAGCCGGCACGCGCGAGCTCTACCGGGC